>NZ_JBAVCF010000363.1:0-3584 GCF_049586575.1 Bradyrhizobium sp. | reverse complement strand
GGTGAGCCCGTTGCAGACCTGGATGGTCCAGACGGCCAGCCGGCCGATGCTTAACGCTGCGTAAGTTTTTTACGCGGGCGCGGCGTAGCCGTTGCGTCTTCCATGCTCGGTGTTGGATTATTGCTCGACGGTCTGATGCCGAAACTGCAGCAGTTGTCTCCAGTCTGGTCGCCGCCGTCCTGATTGCCTCCGGCTTGCGCATCTTTTAAAAGCGCTGCCATGTCCGATTTTCACGGTGTTTTTCCCTACCTCGTCTCGCCCGTCGATCCCGACGGTACCGTTCGCCGCGAGGTGCTGCTGCGGCTCTGCGACGATCTCATCGCCTCAGGCGTGCACGGGCTGACGCCGCTCGGTTCGACCGGCGAGTTTGCCTATCTCAATCATGCCCAGCGCGAAGCCGTCGTTCAGACCGCGATCGAAGCCGCGAAAGGCCGCGTGCCTGTCGTGGCCGGCGTCGCCTCGACCTCGACGCTGGACGCGGTGGCGCAGGCGAAGGCGTATCAAAAGTGTGGGGCCGACGGCATTCTGGCGATCCTGGAGGCGTATTTCCCGCTGTCCGATGCGCAGGTCGAATCCTATTTTCGGGCCATTGCGGATGCCGTCGATATTCCCGTCGTGATCTACACCAATCCGCAATTCCAGCGCTCGGACCTTTCGCTCGATTGCATCGCGCGGCTGTCGGCGCACCCGCGCATTCAATATATCAAGGACGCCTCCACCAATACCGGGCGGCTGCTCTCGATCATGAATCGCTGCGGCGATTCGATCCGGGTATTTTCCGCTTCCGCGCACATTCCTGCCGCGGTCATGCTGATCGGCGGGGTCGGCTGGATGGCGGGGCCGGCCTGCATCATCCCGCGCCAGAGCGTTGCGCTTTACGAGCTCTGCAAGGCCGGGCGCTGGGATGAAGCGCTCAGGCTCCAGAAAAAATTGTGGCGGGTCAACGAAGCCTTTGCGCGCTACAATCTCGCCGCCTGCATCAAGGCCGCGCTCACCATCCAGGGCTACGATGTCGGAGATCCCGTCCCCCCGCAGAGGGGGCTGACGGTGGACGAGCGTAAGGCCATAGAGGGGGTGCTGCGGGAGGTGAGATGAGGCCGTGCCTGCTGATCGTGCTTTCTTTTGTCATTCCGGGGCAGCCCGATAGGGCTGAACTCGGGAGCCATTTCTCCAAGCACTCGTGAGGTGCGATGGATTCCGGGTTCGCTCGTTGCACTCGCGCCCCGGAATGACGGCGGCGAGGGACTTGGCCAATTCCTCGGCTATCGGCTAAAACAATGCCGGCCTCACAATTCCAAGGACAGACTGATGAACATTCTTCCCGGCAATATGCGGTTCGGTGCAGGCAAGTCGCCCAAGCGTCTGGAAGACCAGCGGCTGCTTACCGGCAAGGGCCATTTCATTGACGACAAGCCGGAAGATGGCGCGCTTTGGCTCTATGTGCTGCGCTCGCCGCATGCGCATGCAAAGATCGTCTCGATCGACACCAGGGCGGCGCGTGCGATGCCGGGCGTGGAGGCCATCTACACCGGCGCCGATCTCGTCGCCGATGATATCGGCACGCTGCCGACGCTTCTGATTTTCCCGCGTCCGGACGGTTCGCCGATGACGGTGCCACCACGCCGCCTGCTCGCTCATGAAGTTGTGCGCTTCGCCGGCGAGGCCGTCGCCGCGGTGGTTGCGAGTTCGCGCTTTGCAGCGCAAAGCGCCGCGGAAGCGATCAGGATCGAATACGCCGAGTTACCCGCGGTGGTCGATCCGATGGCTGCGATCAAGCTGGGTGCGCCGCTGGTGTGGTCGGAGGTGCCGGACAATGTCGTGGCGTCCATGAGCTACGGTGACGCAGCCGCAGTGGAAGCTGCCTTCGCGAAAGCGGACCATGTCGTTTCGCTCGACGTCCTCAGCCAGCGCCTCGTTCCCTCCGCCATGGAGCCGCGCTCGACGATTGCCGAAGTCGAGAAGAAGACCGGCCGCCTGATCCTGAATGTCCAGTCGCAGACGCCGGGTTCAACCCGCGACATTCTTGCCGATGCGATTTTGAAGCGGCCGAAGGAAAGCATTCAGGTTCTGGTCGGCGACATCGGCGGCGGGTTTGGCCAGAAGACGAGCCTCTATCCGGAAGATGGCATCGTGGCCTATGCCGCGACCAAGCTGAACAGGAAGATTCGCTGGCGCGGCGAGCGGTCGGACGATTTTCTCGGGGGTACCCATGGCCGCGATCTGACCTCCACGGCCGAATTCGCGCTTGACGCCAAGGGCCGCGTGCAAGCCTTTCGCGTGCGCTCGGTCGGCGGCACCGGCGCCTATATCTCCGGAACCGGCGCGTTGATCCCGCTGATCCTCGGCCCCTTCGTGCAGACTGGCGTCTATGACCTGCCGCTCGTTCATTACGACCTCAAGGCGGTGATGACGCACACCGCACCTGTCGGCGCGTATCGCGGTGCCGGCCGGCCCGAGGCCGTCTTTGTCGTCGAACGCCTGATGGATGCGGCCGCGCGGCAGTTGAAGATGGACCCGCGCACCATCCGCAAGGTGAACTACGTCAAGCCGTCGCAGATGCCTTACACGAATGCGGTCGGGCAGGTGTACGACTCCGGCGCGTTCGCGCACATGCTGGAGCGCGCCGCCAAACTGTCGGACTGGGATGGCTTTGCCGCGCGCAAGAAAGCGGCCAGGAAAAAGGGCCTGCTCTATGGCCGCGGGCTGACCAGCTATATCGAATGGACCGGCGGCACCGTGCATAACGAAAAAGTCAGCCTGCACGCGACCGCCGAGGGACGCATCGTCCTGCACGCCGGCACCCAGGCCATGGGGCAGGGGTTGCAGACTTCGTTCTCGCAGATGATCTCAGAAGCGCTCGGCGTATCCATGGACAAGATTGATGTCGTGCAGGGCAATACCGATCTTGCGACCGGCTTTGGCAGCGTCGGCTCGCGCTCGCTGTTTGTCGGCGGCACCGCGGCGGTGGTCTCGGCGGCCGATCTGATTGCGAAAGCCCGCCAGAAGGCGTCGCAGGCGCTGGAGGCGTCGGTCGAGGATATCGAATATCGCGACGGCATGCTTACCGTGGTCGGCACGGACAAGCGCGTTAGTTTGTTCGACATCGCGAAGAAGGAAGCGGACGCGCGGCTCTCCGTCGACAGCGAAGGACAGACCGATGGTCCGAGCTGGCCGAACGGCACGCATATCTGCGAAGTCGAGATCGATCCCGACACCGGCGTGACGCGCGTGGTGCGTTACACGACCGTGGACGATGTCGGTGTCGCCATCAACCCGATGCTGGTGACGGGACAGGTGCATGGCGGTGTCGCGCAGGGTATCGGCCAGGCGCTCTATGAAGGTGTGACCTACAGCGCCGAGGGCCAGTTGCTCACCGCGAGCTATCAGGATTATTGCATTCCGCGCGCCGACGATGTTCCGCCGATCGAGGTGACGTTGGATGATTCCGCGCCGTGCCGCACCAATCCGCTCGGCGCCAAGGGCTGCGGCGAGTCCGGCGCCATCGGCGGGCCGCCCTGCATTGCCAACGGCGTGATGGATGCCCTGAGCGATCTCGGCATCACGGCGATCCAGACCCCGATCTC
>NZ_JBAVCF010000362.1:0-6892 GCF_049586575.1 Bradyrhizobium sp. | reverse complement strand
GCAGCGGCCTCATTGGACGAGCTCGGCAAATGTGGCCTGTCTCTTCGAAAGGCTGAATATATAAAGGGCCTGGGGAAGCGGATAGCGAACAGTGGTCTGGATTTTGCGACACTCCAGGAAAAAACCGATGAGCGGATCCGAGATGCAATACTGAGCCATCGCGGCTTCGGCGAATGGTCGGTCCAGTACATCCTCGGTCGCGGCTTTGGCCGGTCCGACAGCCTGCCCTCGGCCGATACCGGATTGCGCCGCGTTGTCGGGCACTACTTTGGCAAAGGACACCGCTTGACGGCAGAAGAACTTGAAGATGCACTTGCAGCGTTCAAGCCGTTTCGCGGACTCGCCGCGTTCTATCTGGCTGTGCACTGGCGCTTGCGGCGGCGTGCCAAACCTATGCCGACAAACCATGCCGAGACGACAAAGAATATTCTGACTACGCCTCGATGAGGTGCGCGGCGGCTCTTCTTCGAACCGTCAAGCAGAAATTCAACGAGTGGGTGACGGCCATGCGTCTCCCGTTCCCGTCCGTTTCAGATATTGTCTTCGCGTTCAGTCTGCTCGCGCTCGCGTTCGCGCAAATAATCCTCGGTCGTGCGCACACGCGGCCGCGGCGGCGCGCCAAATGGATCGAAGTTGTCCTCAACCACTGCGCCAACACGGCAGTCGGCGCACATCTTGATGACATCGAGGCGTTTCATGGAGTCTTTGAACATCCAGTGCTTGCCTTCGAGCTTGGCGACGACGCGTTCGACCGAACTTTTGGTGCCGAACGGTTCGCCGCAGCGAATGCAAAGGAACGGCTCCTCCTGCTTGATAATCCGGCTCGTGGCAGTGGCTGCTCGGAAGTCGATCTGTGGCTGTAGAGTGATGACCTTCTCGGGACAAGTCGCCTTGCACAAGCCGCATTGCACGCACGCATCCTCCGCGAAACGAAGCATCGGCCGCTCGGAATCGTCCGACAGTGCGCCGGTCGGGCAAGCGGAAACGCAAGACAAGCACAGGGTGCAGCCAGCCACATCGACGTTGACGGTTCCAAAAGGCGCTCCGTGCGGCAGCGCAACAACGTCAATCGGAGATGGCGCCGCTGCGTGCAGCTCGCGCAGCGACAGGCGCACCATCTCACGTTTTCCTCCCACCGCTGAAAATGTAGCCGGCCGCGGTACCCCATCCATGAGCACAATGGCGTCCAGATGCTCCGCGAATAGGTCAGGATCGTCTGCCTCGATCGTGGCAACACGGACGCCGGCAAAGCCTAGTCCACTCAGAATGGGTTGGGCGAGCGCTATCGACTGTGCAAGACCGGTGATGTCGTGCCGCGGTTTCGCACGCAGCAGGAAACGCACCGCGGACGCCCCATATGCAAAAGCCGCCGCGATCGACTCCAGGCCGATTTGCGTAACTTCGTTGACGGCGACCGGCAGAACGTTTGCCGGTAATCCGTCGCCATAACGCGCAAGAGCGCTGATCATTTCGTTGCCGTGCGTCTCGTCGTGAAATAGGATGATCGCCTGCTTGCCGGAGGCCGCATGATAAGTTGCGAGCAGCGTGCGCAACTTGCGCAGCAGCGCATCCGAAGACGGGAGCGCGTAAGCCGCTGCGCCGGTTGGGCAGGCCGCGGCGCATTGACCGCAGCCAGCGCAAATACCGGCGTCGATCATGACGTGATCGCCGTCAGGCCTTATCGCGCCCGTCGGACAAAGATCGAGACAACGGTGGCAGCCCACGATCTTCGAGCGGGAATGGGCGCAGATATCCGCCCTGAAGTTTACATAGCGCGGCTTGTCGAAAGTGCCGGTAAGGTCGCGTGCCTTGAGTACCACGCGCAGCATCGCCGCCGCATCGCCTGGATCGGCGCGCAGATAGCCGTCGCGCAGGTCTGCTGCCGGGAACAACGACGTATTGCCGGAGAGATCAATCAGGATGTCGCAGCGTGACTGTGCGTCGTCGCGCGCGCCGTCGAATTCGAGCGAGCCGCGTGACGAAGGCTTCGGCGTGGCATAACCGTCGATGGTCACCTCAAATTTTCCGAGATGCCCCTTTGCAAGACGAATCTTGCCTTTGACGATCGGGAATTCAGTGATCCGAACGGGCGCCAAGTCGGCTGCCGCATCGATGAGGACTGTGACGTCAAGATGATCTTTCAGAAGTTGTGCGACTTCGATCGCCTGCTCATCCCTGCCGTATATGAGAACGACACCGGCGCTTTCGAGCGCGATATATTCCGGCGCGGGAACGTCTACTGCCTCCGCTGCAATTAATGCCGCCATTTTTGGACGGGCTGCTTTGCTGTCCTTTGACCATCCGGCGGCTTCGCGAATGTTGACGAACGTAAGCCGTTCCGCGCGACTCTGTTCCTCTGCAATTTCGCGGAATAGCGGCGCTTCTTGAGTGCATGCAATCGTCACCGCACCATCGCCGGCGAGCACGGCGCGCGCCCGCTCGAGTTCGGCACGGCAGAATTGCCGGCCTGCGATCACCTCGGTATCGCGCAAACAGCGCCGAAGCGTCGCGCCGTCGATCGGCATGCTATCTTCGCAGGTACAGAGTAGAACTTTGTGCGATTTGGGCATAGCGGCTGGCTGTCTTTCCATTGACCCGCGTCTGTGACTGCGTTCTACGCCTCGATTGGCCGCGGGACTGGCCTTGGGACGCGCAACCATATAAATATTATCATTACAAGATAAAAACCTGATCGGGAAGCATCCTGGCGCTGATGACGCGATCACCCTGGCGTGAAGCGATGGATCGGAATCTGACGTTGCCTCCGGTGTTTAACGCAGTGCGCTTGCGAGAAGTGGGCGACGCCTTTGCCCATGCGCAGACGATTGCCGCCGAAAGTGGTGCCGGCACGCTCGTACATGTGGGCCGTTTCGACTTGGCCGAATTCGCACTGGTGTTGGAACCGGAGGAGCCGCTGCGAAGCGCGCGGCGCGTGTTCTATGCCGGCATGATAGCACTCATCGATGCGCTTGCCGCACATGCCGCGCCGGAGACCGCGATCGGTATTGAATGGCCGGATGCGATCTACATCAATTATGGTCTGGTCGGTGGAGCGCGGCTGGCCTGGCCGACGCGCACCGGCGAAGAGGAGATCCCGCAATGGATGGTATTTGGCGCGATGGTCCGCATGGCCTCAACAAGCGGCGTCGAGGCCGGCACAAATCCTTCCAACACGACGCTGGAAGAGGAAGGCTTCGGCGAAGTGAGCGCCGACCATTTGATCGAGAGCTTCAGCCGGCATTTCATGGTCGCGGTTGACGCCTGGCAGGAAAGCGGCTTTGCCGTTGTCATGCGCGACTACGTGCAGCGACTGCCGTGCGAAAAAGGTCTGCGCAACGATATCGATGAAAACGGCGACTTAGTGTTGCGTGGCGCCGCCAGGGGCAGCGAGCGCAAATCGTTGGTGCAAAGGCTGGCAAGCCCGTCATGGATCAACCCGAAGACAATGATGCCCTATACATGAAGTTGCTGCGCACCATCAGGCTCGATCCGTCGGACACGTTTGTCTTCGAGCGCGCCGCCGAGCCGGGAGAGTGGGCGGTCTCGGGTGCCTTCATGTTTTGGGCGAGCGACACGGCGCGACTTGAGGGCAAGGCGCGCACCGCCTTTCGTAATGGTCTTCTCGGAGTCGTTTCGTTCGGTCACTCGACTTTGGTCCAGATTGTGGATGCCAGGCCCGAAGACCGCACCTTCTTGATTGATCTGCTGGCGCAACGGCTCATCGAGCGTTGCGGCGCGCCCGATATGCATGCCGCCCGCCTCGCGGCTGAGGACGAGGTCGACTTTGCCCAGTCGCTGTGCAGCCAGCCGCGCGACACATTGATCGCCGTGCATCGCAGCTTTGACGACGGAAGCATTCGCGAGCAGTTCCGCACCTTGCGGCCGCGTCAAGGCAAGCCGCCCGCTCGGGCTTTCTCCTTCATGGAAGTGGAAGGCGACGTGGAGGAGCCCGGCGAAACGCTCGATCTCATCGGCATAGCGGGGGCCGATAAATGACAGACTTCTGGCTTTCTTGCGGGCATCATCTGCTCGACCGTGAGGACGGCGGCGGGCTGGCCGTGACCGACGAGTTTCTCAAGGTGTACCTGGCGCGGCCCGAACTGACGCCGCCGGCGCAAGCCTGTGCGGCCGAGCGCGCGCTGCACAGCGCATTGTTCGCCAATCCACGCCGTCACGTTGACGCGTCGGCCATCGCAACCATTGAGGATGCGGATGCGCGCGAGAACTGGCGATTGCTCATTGCTTTCCGCGACCATATGTTGCGTCACAAGACGCTGGAATCGGCTTACATCGAACTCTGCCGCAAAGGGCCTTCCGGTATACCGCCCTTGTTCATCAACCAGTTGGTGCACGCGATTCTGCGCAATGCTCTCGATGGCGTCGCCGATGCGCGCGTGCTGCGCGCCGCCGAGTTGTTTTTTCGTGTACAGCGCGTGACCTTGCACGAGGGGTCTTTGATTGTTGCAGACGAGGAGACGGTCGGTGGCACTGGCGGTGCGCCGCTGTCGCCCCTCGTCTCTATGCTCGGGATTCCTGCAGAAGCCAATATCGACGTGCTCAACGAGGAAAATGCACCGGGCTATTGGGAGCGCAGTGACCGCTTCGATATGGCCCTCGATTTGACCGCCGGCCGTGCGGGTCTCGACGCGTTAGCGGAAGCGATGCGGCGCTGGATCACGCATCTGCTCGGCGTCGGTGTGACAATCGATGCTCTCACCGAACTGCGCAACGCGCCGTTGACCTGGTATGTCGGACTCGATGCCGAAGCGACTCGGATCGGCGATCTGATATGGCACGGCCGTGAGATCGACGAGGCTACCATGGCGCAGGTAGTCGGCCTGTTCCGGCTGACTTTCGACGATCCTATGCTTGGTCTCGACCGAATGCGGGGAGAGCCTGCCTACCTTATTCTCGCCGTTACGCCCGATAATCTGATCCGCATGAAACCACAGAATTTGGTGACAGGATTGCCGGTCAAGCATTTGGAGGCGGTTGGATGAAACCACTCGTCTCCATAGGGGTCGGCATTGTGGTCGAGCGCAGCAAGGGCGCGAGCCCCTGGGCCGGATTCCAGTGGAGTACCGCGAGTGTGCTTACCGGCGTGCCCGATACGCCTGCCTGGACGCAGCTCACCGACAATGGCGAGCGCGCAACCTTCTATGCCGGCGCCGCCGAGATTGAACTGCATCGCACCGAGACCGGCAATTATCGCAACAACTTGATGACCGGTGAGCCGGTGCTATGGGTGGTGCTGGAGATTACGGGTGTCGAGCCGCTCTGCCGATTGTCGATCGTGACCGCCGATCCGGCGGAGGCCGAAGCAATCGCGGGTCTCGGCAACGACGAAATCGTCGATACCGTGCCGATGCCGCCGACGATCGAGGATGCTGTTGCCGCCTTCGTGGCCGAATATCATGTCGAACGCGCGTTCGTAAAGCGTAAACGCGACCGTGCAAATCCGGAGAAGATGGCGCGCCGCGCGCCACACAGCGATGATGAGAAGCGATGAGTGAACGTGAGAATTTCCTCAAACGCTGGTCGCGGCGCAAGCGGGATTCCGCGGAAGCCGGTGCGCCGGAAGCGGCGATCAAGCCGCAGCGTGACGAGCAGGTCGAGGACGAGCAGCGAGCTACGCCGGTGCCGCAAGACGACGGCGTCGTTGTGGACCTAGGCGGCTTCGATCCCGCGAATCTTCCCTTGGTCGACTCGATTGGCGCCGACACCGATATCCGTGACTTTCTACGTCCGGGCGTGCCGCCGGACTTGACTCGTGAGGCACTTCGTCGCGCGTGGAGCTCCGATCCGTCAATCCGGGACTACATTGGGCCGGTTGAGAACGGGTGGGATTTCAACGACCCCAACACCATCCTCGGCTTCGGCACAATCAAGGCCGACGAGATTCCACGGTTGCTCGCGCGGGTATTCGAAGCGCCGATAGGCGAAAAGAGTGAGCCTTTGGTGCCGGAAAGGCCGGCGATGCAGCGGGATTTATCGCCGCTGCAAACGCTGTCTACTGCCACTGCGACACCTGAGGTTACCACGCCGGACGTTGACGCGGGCGCCGGCCCATCGCCAGCCGATGCGCATGTTGCGCGGGGCGTGGAGCTATCGCCATCCGATGCGAATGGCGCGCAGCAAGGCGCACCGGGTAGCAAGATTGACTAACCGGCTTAAAGTTCCACTCCAATAAAATATAAACAATGGGGGACAATAGCTTGTAATCATTGTACGATCGTCAGGTCGTGCGCGATCCCAAAGTGGAACACGCGGAAAGAATGACAAAAATTGACGATGGCGGATCGAGGACTTCAAACAAGCCATCTCTGCTGCAGGCGGTCAACGCAAAATTCGCGACAACGCGATTATGGCGTGCAGCTCACCGGCGGCCGCAACGTTGGCAGCAGGACGTTGGAGACGCCACCAATCGTGAAGACAAAGACGAAGCGGCTGACAAAGCATTGGCGTGCAAAGCTGGAATCCCCGCTCCCGCCATGTTCGCTTGCTTCCTGTAATCTGCTCGGTGAAGGATATATTCGTTATACATGTACGCCACATGTTTGAGCATTCGTCTGGAATGGACGGAATAGCTCTCGTCTCGAGAAGTCGCATTATGAAACGTTCGGAAGAGGATGTCGCCGCTGTGGAGGGAATGCTCCTCCGTGCAGGACATATTCCGTTCGTTAGTCGGTCGCTGGCAACCATTCGCGCGCATTGCGGGTGTTATCGAGGAGAGCCACGGTCTGGCCGATCGTGCCTGTAGCGCGGGGCGACTCCGAAGCATCACGGATGAGCGCAGCTATCCGATTTTTCAAGATTTGGGCTCTGGATCGGAAGTCTGTCACCTGTAAGGGTCCGCTGCGGTTTCGGCCTGCCAGGCGGTTCGGCAGGACAT
>NZ_JBAVCF010000361.1:0-2189 GCF_049586575.1 Bradyrhizobium sp. | reverse complement strand
ATGCCGGCGCAGCAGATGCTGGTCGAGGTCACCGAGCCGCTTGAAGAGGTGGCCCGTTCAGTTCCTGGCGCCGTCAACGTGACATCCACCACCTCGCGCGGCTCCGCGGAGATGTTCGTCGACTTTCCGTGGGGGACTGACATGGCGCAGGCTCTGCTGAGCGTCGACGCCGGTTTCGCTCAGGCTGTTCCCAAGCTGCCGGCCGGCACCACTTACGAGGTGATCCGGGCTAGTCCAACCACGATTGCGCCCTTCCTCTCATATGCGCTTATCTCCAATACGGTTTCTCCTGCCGACCTGCGCAGGCTTGCTCAGTATCAGATCACGCCGCTGCTCATGAGCGTTGAGGGTGTCAAGCGCGTGGGCGTTTTGGGCGGCGAGACGCCGGAAGTGCAGGTCTCGATCGATCCGCAGAAGCTTAGTGCCTACGGCCTCACAGTTGCGGACGTAAGCCAAGCCATTGCAGCGACAAACAATCTGAAAGTGGTCGGCCGTCTCGAAGATAACGACCTGCTTTACCTTGTGGTCAATAACAACGCCTTCAGCTCGCTCGGCTCGGTGGGGACTGTGGAGCTGCGCAATAGCGCCGGCGGTATTGTTCGGCTCTCGGATGTCGCCAAGGTTACGATGGGCTCGGTGCCGCAATGGCTTCTTGTCGACGTCAACGGACAGCGCGCGGTCACCTTCGACATTTTTCAGCAGGACCAGGCCGACTCGCTGACGGTCGCTCGTGAGATCGCGCAGAAGCTGTCGTCCTTTATGAAGACCGAGCCGAAGACCATCCAGCTCCACAAATGGTACGACCAGACGCAGCTCGTTCGCTCCTCCATAGCCGCGCTGGAGGAGGCAATCGGAATTGGGCTGGTCTTTGCCGGCATCGTAATACTGGCATTCCTGCGCAACTGGCGTGTCGCGCTGACCGCGATGATCGTCGTACCGCTATCGATCTCGGCGACCGTGCTGGTCCTCTACGGTCTCGGCATGACGCTCAACATCATGACCCTGGGCGGGATCGCAGCTGCGATCGGCCTCCTGATCGACGACGTCATTGTTATGATCGAGCACATTGCCCGGCGTGCCGGGGTGCCGGGGGTCGAGGAGCCCCACCGGACGGTTCTGATAGCGGCACACGAGTTCTTTTCGCCACTGCTCGGATCGAGCCTGGCGACGATCGTTATCTTCCTCCCGTTGACGTTTTTGTCGGGGGTCACCGGAGCCTTCTTCAAGTTTCTTGCGATTACGATGGCCTCCGCGCTCGTCATTTCTTTCTTGCTCACCGCCTTTACCGTGCCGTTACTGGCACGCGGCATTATCGATTTTGCCCAATGGGAGGATCCGCAGCATGGCCGTGAAGGTTGGCTACGGCGCGGCCACGGCGCGTTGCTGGACCGACTGACGGCGCGACCGTGGCTCGTTGGGCTTGCGGTCCTCCTCTTCGTCGGCTGTGGTTATTTCGCCTATGGCCAGGTCGGCACGGGGTTTCTGCCGCGCATGGACGAAGGGGGATTTGTCCTCGACTACTATACCGCACCAGGCACTTCGTTGGCCGAAACCAACAGGGAATTGCAGGAAGTCGAGCAAATCCTCAAGCGGGATCCAAGCATCGCGACTTATTCCCGCCGAACCGGGCTGGGCTTTGGCGGAGATTTCAAGGAAAGCTACCAGGGCGACTTTGTTGTCCGCTTGGTCGACCCGTCACGCCGGTCGTCAATTTGGACCGTGATGGACGACGTCAACAGCAAAATCACGAGCCAGGTTCCGGGGATCTCCTTCGACACGCATCAACTTCTCGGCGACATGATCGGCGACATGGTGGGCCGCCCGCAGCCGATTGTAGTCGAACTCAGCGCCCGGGATCCGGCGACACTGCCGGCCGTCGCCGCTAAAGTCGCCGCCGCGATCGCCAAGGTGCCCGGTGTTGAAGCGGCGTCGGTTAATAGCGGCATCGTACCCGCGGGCGACGCGCTCGACATCAGTGTCGATCCTGCCCAGGCAGCGATGGCCGGCATCACTCCCGCGGAGGTCCAGGCGCAGCTCTACGATTACCTTCACGGCAGTGTGGTGACGAGCTATCTGGGCGCCGTGCAGCCGGTCGGCGTGCGAGTCTGGCTCGACCCGCCGACTGAGCGGATCTATCGCGATCAACTGGCGCGTCTGCTAATTCGCGCGCCGAATGGGCATGTATTCCC
>NZ_JBAVCF010000360.1:0-2262 GCF_049586575.1 Bradyrhizobium sp. | reverse complement strand
TTGGCAGTCTGTTGCGAATCCCCAACATTGCCGCGGCTCACCCAATTACCATTGGTGAGCAGCATGTGGGCGATATCCTCTTTGTCCCCGATCTCACGCCCTATCTCGTTGAGAAATGGCTTGGCTTTTTGGCGATCGTCCTGTCGGGGTCAGCCTTACTCGTGCTGGCGGCCATCAACGCCTATTTAACGACCACCTTGGCCTTGCAGCCGCTGGAGCAACTCGGCGCCGGTCTGGCGCGAATGCAAGTGGGTGACTACGACAGCACGATTCCACTTCTCGGCCCTCCGGAAACCCGAAAAACCTGCGAAGAAGCCAATCAGCTTGCGCGAAAGCTCAAGCGCCTGGCCCAGGACAACAGAGGCATGCTGCGCAAGATCGTGTCGCTGCAGGACGACGAACGCCGCGAACTCGCGAGGGAGCTGCATGACGAACTCGGCCCGCTGCTGTTTGCCATCAGGGCTAACGCGATTGCGCTATCAGGATCCGCGACTGACGTGGCGGCCGCCGATCCAGAGGCGCCCTCCAGCCATCTCCTTGAAGCTGCGGAGGCGGTCCAGCATGCCAGTCGCCGCATTCTCGAAGGGCTAAGTCCGCTCCATCTCGAAGAACTTGGACTCGAGAAAAGCATCCAAACGTTGCTTCAAAATGCTCAATCCGCGTTGCCAACCGTTGCAGCAACTTCCCGGGTCGATCCCCGGCTGGATTCTCTCGACCGGCTGCTGTCGCAAACAATCTACCGCGTGGTGCAGGAAGCGGTGACGAATGTCATAAGGCACGCGCAGGCGACCACGCTGAACGTTGTCGCCACGATGCGCGACGAAGCCGTGACGATCGAGGTTTCCGACAATGGAATTGGATTTCCCGACAACATCTCGCTTGGCAGAGGTTTGACCGGAATGTCTGATCGCAGCCGCGCGCTGGACGGAAAGTTGGACCTGTTGCGCGAGCAAGGCAGGACCTTGGTGCGCTGCTGGTTACCCTTGAGCGCACAGTCCTGTCAGACCTGAAGCCAGTCCGAAGCGCGTGTCCTAATTCTTTGCCACACCCGAGCGGATCTGTTCCGCCGTCAGCCGCGGCGACCCTTCGCCAGCCGCCTCGGCATCCCTGATCAATGCGACGATGCGGCGCGACAGGGGCGCTTTCAAACCGCGCCGGTCGGCAATGGCGGTGATCACGCCCTGAAGATACTCGATCTCGGTGCGACGGCGACGCTCCAGGTCTTCCCACATCGAGGAGCGCGCTTGCGGATCGATCTTCATGGCCGGAGCCAGCGCGACCGCAAACAGAGTATCAGGCAGCCGCAGCAGATGGGGCGTCCAGCTCAGCGGCACCGGTGTCGACGATACCGGGTGGATGCCTTCGGCCCGCACGGCCGCCAATCCTTCGGCGATCTGGTCGGCGAATAGTCGGCGCCAATCGCGCCGGGCGAGTTGCGCACGCAGCGGCAGACCGGAAAGCGCATTGAGCGCGTTGTTGAGATTGACGAGCAGCTTGCCCCATTGCACGCCGGCGATATTGTCAGTGGCGCGCATCGCAAGCCCCGGCGCCGAAAGCCTGGCGGCGGTATGCGCATCGTCGCGCTCGATCACGATATCGCCTGAGGTCGCGCGATGAAACCGCCCCTCCCCCGCCGCGATCACGTTGAACGGCACCATGGCGGCGAGCACCTTTCGCCCCGGCAACCTCGCGCGCAACACCGGCACATTGGCGATGCCGTTTTGCAGGCTGACGACGACGGCATCCGGTGGCGCGTACCGTGCAATGGCTTCCGCGACCTCGGCGGTGTCGGCGCTCTTGACTGTAACCAGCACCGCGCCCGCTTCCGCCAGAATTTTCGGATCCTCCGACAGAGTCAGCTGCCCAGATGCCACATGCCAGGACGAGCCCTCCAGGCTCGTCAAGGTCAGTCCGAACCGCTCGATCTCCGCGATCACGCGCGGGCGTGCCAATAGCGACACGCGACGGCCCGCGCTGGCCGAGAGGCCGCCGACAAAGCAGCCGATGCTGCCGGCGCCCGCCACGACAATCGGCCGATCTCCCCACGTCATTGGCTGCTCCGCCCAAACTGCAAGCAAGTGTGGCGGTTCAGAAGTCCGCATCGTTTGTGCCGCGGGTTGGTCATGCGGACTTCTGAACCAAAGCCACACTAGATCAATGGGTCTGCTAGTACCGCCGATCCGAAGTCCCTGCGCCACAAGCGGCGAATTCGATCAGGGACTTCAGATCGACAAAGCGGTACTAGAATCAATAAGTTTGCTA
>NZ_JBAVCF010000359.1:0-6940 GCF_049586575.1 Bradyrhizobium sp. | reverse complement strand
TCCCAGTCTCGCCAGTGCCAATGCGCCGCTGTCGCTTGCGCCGCAGGCCGAGAGTTCAGCTGCGCCTGAGCCGCCGGTTCGTGTAGCAACGACCAGCCCCAATGCGGTCCAGCCCGCCCCTAACGCTGGTGCGGCGAGCGGCGGCTACTTGGTGCAGATCTCCTCGCAACGGAGCGAGGCGGACGCGCAGGCCTCCTTCAGGGCTTTGCAGAGCAAGTTCCCGTCTGTGCTCGGATCCCGTGCGCCCGTGATCAGACGCGCCGATCTTGGCGAGAAGGGCATCTATTATCGGGCGATGGTAGGTCCCTTCGGTTCACACGAAGAAGCCTCGCAGTTTTGTGTCAGCCTCAAGTCGGCTGGCGGCCAATGCGTTGCCCAAAGGAATTAATGGGCGCTTCGCGCTTGCGCTGTTGACCCCTGCGTCGGCGGGCGGCTAATCGGCGCCTTATGCAGCCACGCGCATTCATCACGGGCATATCCGGAGCGGATTTAAACGCCGATGAGCGGGCATTTATCGAGGCCGAACGCCCCTGGGGCTTCATTTTGTTCAAACGGAACATTGAGGCGCCGAAACAGGTCGCTCGGCTCGTTGCAGAATTGAGAAAATGCGCCGGCCGCAGCGACGTCCCGATCCTGATCGACCAGGAAGGCGGCCGGGTCCAGCGCCTTGGGCCGCCGCACTGGCCGGTCTATCCAGCGGGAGCCGTATTCGGGACGCTCTACGATCTCGATCCGGCCCTCGGCCGCTCAGCCGCTCGATTGAGCGCCCGCCTGATCGCCGCCGACCTTGGGGAACTCGGCATATCAGTCGATTGCCTGCCACTGGCGGATGTACCGGTGGCGGGTGCGGATGCCGTCATCGGCGACCGCGCCTATGGAACCGAACCGGCAAAGGTCGCTGCGATTGCGCGCGCCGTGACCGAAGGTCTTCAGGAGGGTGGTATTTTACCGGTCCTCAAGCACATCCCGGGGCACGGGCGGGCCACGGCGGATAGCCATTTGCGGCTTCCCACGGTTAAAACGTCGGAAAATGAGCTCAAAAAGACGGATTTTGCGGCTTTCCAACCGCTCGCGGACCTACCCATGGCGATGACGGCACATGTTGTGTTTAGCGCGCTGGACCCGGTCCATCCGGCCACGACTTCTGCGACAATCATCCGGCAAGTGATTCGGGGCGTGATCGGGTTCCAGGGTTTGTTGATGAGTGATGACGTGTCGATGAATGCGCTCTCGGGATCGATCGGGGAGCGGACTCGGGCCATCTTTTCCGCCGGATGCGACGTGGTCCTGCACTGCAACGGCAAGCTCGAGGAAATGCGAGAGGTCGCCGCCGAGACGCCGGAATTGTCAGGAAAAGCACTGGCGCGGGCCGAACAAGCGCTCGCATCGCGTGGGACGCCGCAGCCATTCGACAAGGCCGCGGCCTGGGCCGAACTGAAAGCAATGATGGGTAAAGCGGGAACTTTGGGCGTATGACCGCAGAAATTCTCTCGTTTGAAACCGGACGCCCGGCGGAGCTCGCCGATGGCGAACCCTCGCTCGTTGTCGATGTCGAAGGCTATGAGGGTCCGCTTGACCTGCTTCTTGCGCTGGCACGGCAGCAGAAGGTCGATCTCGCGAAGATTTCCATCCTGGCGCTGGCCGACCAGTATCTGAAGTTCATCGAGGCCGCCCGAAAAATCCGGCTTGAACTGGCGGCCGATTATCTCGTGATGGCGGCGTGGCTCGCCTTCCTCAAGTCGCGGCTGTTGTTGCCGGAACCGGCGACCGTCGAGGGCCCGAGCGCGGAGGAAATGGCAACCGCGCTTGCCAATCGGCTTCGGCGCCTGGAAGCCATTCGCGAGGCTTCAAACCGGTTGATGAACCGCCCGCAATTGCAGCGCGATATTTTTCCACGCGGATTTCCGGAGACCATCGCGGAAATTCGGCATCCGAAATACACGGCGACTTTGTTTGATCTGCTCACCGCCTACTCCGCGCAGCGCCAGCAACGCGTGCTGGCGTCGGTGCATCTGGCCAAGCGCACGGTGTGGTCACTCGCCGAGGCGAGGGCCTCGCTGGAGCGGCTCGTCGGCATGGCCGAGGATTGGAGCCGGCTGGATGAGTATCTCATCCGCTACGTCGTCGATCCCTCGCAAAGGGCCACCGTGTTCGCCTCGAGCTTCGCTGCTGCGCTCGAGCTCGTGCGCGAGGGCGAGGTCGAGTTGCACCAGCAGGAGCCGTTCGCCCCGTTGTTTTTTAGAAAGCGTCCGCCGCAGCCAACGCCCGACGCGATGGCGGCGCCGGGCGATCTGTCGGTCGAGTGAGTAAAGAAGGAGACCCTGCCATGGTAAGTCTGGCGGAGAAGCGCGACATCGAGGCCGACGAGCACGCCGACCATCCGCAAACCCGGCCCGAGGAGCTGAGGTTGCTGGAGGCGCTGTTGTTTGCTTCCACCGAGCCGCTCGATCAGGCGACGCTTGCGAAGCGGATGCCCGACGGCGTCGACATCAAGGTCGCGCTGGCGCAGTTGCAGGCGGATTACGCCTCGCGTGGCGTCAATCTGGTTCGCATCGCCAACAAATGGACGTTCCGCACCGCGGGCGATCTGTCCTGGCTGATGACGCGCGAGAGCACTGAGACGCGACGGCTGTCGCGCGCGGCGATCGAAATGCTTTCGATCATCGCCTACCACCAGCCGGTCACCCGCGCCGAGATCGAGGAGATCCGCGGTGTGGTTACTTCGAAGGGAACGCTGGATGTGCTGCTGGAGACAGGGTGGATTCGTCCGCGCGGCCGCCGCAAAACGCCGGGACGTCCGTTGACCTTCGGAACCACGGAGGCTTTTTTGTCGCAGTTCAGCCTGGAGGCGCTCGGCGACCTGCCGGGCCTTGAGGAACTGAAAGGCACGGGCCTGTTGGACTCGCGGTTACCTTCCGGTTTCGATGTTCCAACACCTTCCGACGATCCGGCGTTGCGCGAGGACGAAGATCCGCTGGAGGCAGGCGATCTGGAACTGGCTTTGGCGCCGGCCGTCGAACCGGAATCGGGTCCGGAAAGCCAATAAAAGCCGATTTCGGAGCGATCGCGGGCATCAGCCCGCGCGTTGCTTGGCGCGTTAACGGTCAGCCGCGTAACACCGATTTTACGCGGCCTAAGTCCTTGTTTTTGGCACCCCTTGAGCCTACGTTTGATGAAGGATAGTCAGGGGCTGGAAGGCTCCGAATTGAGCGTGTTTTGGAGGATTGCAGGATGGGTTCGCTTAGCATTTGGCACTGGATCGTAGTGATCGCAGTCGTCCTGCTGCTGTTCGGTCGCGGCAAGATTTCCGATCTGATGGGTGACGTCGCCCAAGGCATCAAGGCCTTCAAGAAGGGCATGCAGGACGACGACAAGGACATCGAAAAGACCGAACCTGTGAAGTCAATCGACCATGGCGCCTCCCCGCAGGCGGCGCGGACGGATGTCGGCAGCAAGGCTGTTTGATCCGCCGGTTGCATCATAAGGCCAGCGCCCCGACAGCGATCGCGCGGGCGGCAAGACCGGTGGAATAAAAGCGCGCACGGCCCAGTCTCCGAAAACGAGAGACGCTGGCCTCGCGGAAGCGGAAGCTTTCATGTTCGATATTGGTTGGAGTGAATTCGCCGTCATTGCCGTGGTCGCGCTGATTGCCATCGGCCCCAAGGAATTGCCGGGCGTTCTGCGCATGGTCGGGCAATGGGTCGCCAAGGCGCGCAAGATGGCCGGCGAATTCCAGGGTCAGTTTCAGGAAGCGATGCGCGAGGCCGAAATGGCCGACCTCAAGAAGAGCTTCGATGAGGTCAAGGAAGCGGCGAGCGGCTTTGCGAGCGGCAACATCATGACCTCGCTTCAGAGGGACGTCAGCTCCGCTCTCAGTATCGATGGCGTCGACGACAAGCCAGCCGCCGCTGCCGAGACGGTGTCATCGACTGCGGAAGTTACTGCTGTTGAAGCCACACCTGTTGAACCGGCGGCTTCGGAGCCGCTCGTGATCGCTCCGGAAAATCAGCCGCAAACGGTGACGCCGGATCTGCCTTCGACCGATGTCGAGGCCGAAGTCCCGCGGGATGCCAAAGCGTCATGAGCGACGACGATATCGAGGCCAGCAAAGCGCCGCTGATGGATCATCTGATCGAGCTGCGCTCGCGCCTGATCAAGGCGTTGCTCGGCTTCGGCGTTGCTTTCATCTTCTGCTTCTTCTTTGCCAAGCAGATCTACAACGTGCTGGTGTGGCCTTTCGTTTGGGTCGCAGGTCCGGAAAATTCAAAATTCATCTACACCGCGCTTCTGGAATATTTCATCACCCAGTTGAAGCTCGCGCTATTCGGCGCAGGCTTCATCTCGTTTCCGATCGTGGCCGCGCAAATCTACGCCTTTGTGGCGCCTGGTCTCTATAAGAACGAGCGCAAGGCCTTCCTGCCATATTTGATCGCCACGCCATTCTTCTTCGTGCTTGGCGCAATGCTGGTTTATTTCGTGGTGCTGCCGATGCTGGTGCGGTTCTCGCTCGGCATGCAGCAACTGTCCGGGCCTGAGACCGCGCAGATCCAGCTATTGCCCAAGGTTGGCGAGTTTCTGTCGCTGACGATGTCGCTGATTTTCGCCTTCGGCATTGCCTTCCAGCTTCCGGTAATCCTGACCCTGCTGGGGCGGATCGGTCTTGTCACCTCCAAGCAGCTGCGCGACAAGCGGCGCTACTTCATTGTGGTGGCCTTCATTATCGCGGCCGTGCTGACCCCACCCGACGTGCTGAGCCAGGCCTCGCTCGCGGTCCCCTTGCTGGCGCTGTATGAGGGTTCGATTATCGCCGTTCGGATCGTGGAAAAGAGAGCCGGCGCATCCAAGACGACCGCTACCACCCCGCCCGGCGCGAGCCCGCCGCCCGATCCTACGCCGGCAGAGTAGGGCGAAAAGCGCTCCGGGATTATTGCTGGTAATATTTGCTCGATTCTTGCCGTCATCGTCCGCCCGGGCGGACGATCCAGTATTCCGTGACGCCAGACTGTTTCAAATCGCGGCTGTTCGGGTTACTGGATGCCCGCCTTCGCGGGCGAGACCGCCTCAAGAGTTGTGACGTCTCAGGATCAATTCCCCATGCACGACATCAAATGGATCCGCGATAACGCAGCCGCCTTCGATGCCGCCTTGAAGCGGCGGGGGCTGGCGCCGTTGTCAGCTTCACTGCTGGCGATTGACGAGACGCGCCGCGCCGCGATCCTCAAATCGGAGCAGGCGCAGGCCCGGCGCAATGCGGCCTCGAAGGAAATCGGCGACGCCAAGAAGGCAAAGGATGAGGCGCGCGCCGCGAACTTGATGGCGGAAGTGGCATCACTGAAGACCACCATGCCGGAGCTGGAAGCCGCCACCAAAGCGGCTGACGCAGAACTAGGAACCGCGCTCGCAGCCGTCCCGAATCTGCCGCTTGATGAAATCCCCGACGGGACAGATGAGCATGGCAATGTGCAGCATCATGTTTTCGGCGCCGCGCGCAATTATGCATTTACGCCAAAGCCGCACGACGATCTCGGCAACGCGCTCGGCATGATGGATTTTGAAGCCGCCGCGAAGTTGTCGGGCGCGCGGTTTGTCGTCTTGAAAAAAGGTCTGGCACGGCTCGAACGCGCGATCGGGCAGTTCATGCTCGATCTGCATACAAATGAACACGGCTATGCCGAGATCAATCCGCCGCTGCTCGTACGTGACGACGTCATGTACGGTACCGGGCAATTGCCCAAATTCGAAGACGATCAATTCTGGGCCATCAAGGGTGAACTGCTCGCGTCCGCAGGTAATGAAGTCGGGCTAGAAAATTTGAGAAGCGGGCGGTTGGGTCTCATCCCGACCGCCGAGGTGTCGTTGACCAATCTCGTCCGCGAATCCATCGTCGATGAGAAAGAATTGCCGATGCGGCTGACGGCGTTGACGCCCTGCTTCCGCGCGGAAGCCGGTGCTGCGGGGCGCGACACCCGCGGCATGATCCGGCAGCACCAGTTCACCAAGGTCGAACTCGTCTCGATCACGACGCCCGAGGCGAGCCACGACGAGCACGAGCGCATGCTGTCTTGCGCGGAAGAAGTGCTGCGCCGGCTCGACCTGCATTACCGGGTCATGACGCTGTGCGCCGGCGACATGGGCTTTTCGGCGCAAAAGACCTACGACATCGAGGTCTGGATGCCCGGGCAAGGCGACGGCGGCGCATTCCGGGAAATATCGAGCTGCTCCGTCTGCGGCGATTTCCAGGCGCGGCGGATGGATGCGCGCTATCGCGGCAGCGACGGCAAGCCGCGCTTCGTGCACACGCTGAACGGCTCCGGCACGGCGGTCGGCCGCGCGCTGATCGCGATCATGGAGACCTACCAGCAGGCCGACGGCTCGATCGCCGTACCCGACGTGCTGCAACCCTATATGGGCGGCGCCAAGATCGTTTCGCCGGACCGGTAACGCGGTATCGACAGCGCGATTTGTTTTGCCGTCCGTCGGCGATCCGCAGTTGCGCGGACTGCGCGCGCGGGTAATCTTTGTTTCCGATTGCCACCAGATGCATTTTTCGGAAACGACCAACGCCAATGGCCCTGCATCGCGACATCTATTGGGTGGGCAAACAATGGGCGGTCACGGGCCTTGGCATTCAGGCCTGCAACCAGAAGCAGAAGAGCCAATTCGACATCGAGGCGTCGCGCCTGTGGGAAGATGGCGTGCAGGATGCCGTACGCGCCGAGAAGTGGGTCAACACGGATGACTTTGAAAAAGCGGTCACCGTTGCCCGCAAATATTATCCAGAGCCGCCTCGAAAGGCGGCTCCGCCCCAGGCTGCGGTTTCGTCGCCCATTCACGTTGCAGCGGCGCCCGAACCCGAGCCGCCGAGGCTGGTCAGTCCGAAATTCGATATGCACTCCGAAGGGGCGCTGGCCAATCTGCGGCCAGTGTGGCGCGTCCGCAG
>NZ_JBAVCF010000358.1:0-1804 GCF_049586575.1 Bradyrhizobium sp. | reverse complement strand
GCCGGGCGCGATCTCGGCGGCGCGGGGCCGGCCGTCTGCTTGGCGCGGCTTTGTTTCTTGTCGCGCTGGCTTTTCCGGTTCGCGGATTCGCGGCCGATGCGGTCCAGGCCGAGGCCACCTTCTCGTCGGGCGGCGGCTTTGCGCGCCTTGTGATCAAATTCAACGAGGATGTCGGTTCGGAAGTGGTGACGGCCGGATCGATCATCGTGATCCGGTTTGAACGACCCGTCGATGTCTCTGTCGACAAGATCGGCGAGTCGGTGCCGGATTATATCGGAGCGGCGCGTCGCGATCCGGACGGCTCGGCCATCCGCCTGTCGCTTTCGCGCAAGGTGACCATCAACACCATGACGGCCGGCGAGCGCTTGTTCGTCGATCTTTTGCCGGAGTCATGGAAAGGGCCGCCGCCGGGCCTTCCCAACGAAGTGGTGCGTGAACTCTCCGAACGCGCTCGCGCCGCCGAGCGCGAACTGCGCCAGCAGCGGGCGATGTCGGAAGCCAAGAAGCGCGGGCCGGTGCGTGTCCGTGCTTCGGTTCAACCGACCTTCGTGCGCTTTATTTTTGAAATGCCCGACGGCGTCGGCGTGTCCTCGGTGCTGAACGAACAAAAACTCAAACTGCTGTTCAGCAAGGCGCTGACCTTCGATCTGGCGGACGCCAAGCTCGCCTCGCCCCCCAACGTGGCCTCGATCAGTCAGAAGATCGAAGGCGAAACGGCTGTGGTCGAACTCGTGATGCTGGGCGATGTGGACGTCCATTCCTTCCGCGAAGACAAGAATTACGTGATCGACGTTGCCTTCCAGCAGCCCGACAAGGCGTTGGCGCCGCAGGTGTCGGATGCTGCACACGCCGCCGAAAAAGCCGTAGCGGCTGCTCCGTCATTGCCCGTCGTCCCGATGCAGGCAGCCGCTCCGGCACCGGCACCGCCGGCGATGCCGGTAGCGGCCGAAAAGCCCGTGGTAGCCGAAAAGCCAGTCGCGGCTGCGCCGCCGCAACAACAACCTGTCATTCAAACGCCTGCCGCGCCGGCGCTCTCCGAAGCCAGCGCCGAATCCGCGCCGAAAATGGCCGCCGCGCCGCAACCCGCAATGCCGGCGTCGTCGCAAACCGAACCGCCGGCAATGGCGGCGGAGGCTCCGGCGAAAAAGCAGGCCGTGCCTGTCGCCGCTGCACCCGTCGCTGCCGCACCAACACCAGTTGCACCTGCCGCCGCCGATGCGAAGCCGATGTCAGGCGCCAGCGATGTCAGCATCAACCGCGACAGCGACGGTCTGCACCTGACCTTTTCAATGCCTTTGGGAACGCCGGCGGCGCTGTTCCGCCGCGCCGACACGCTGTGGCTGATGCTCGATTCAAAAAGGCCGATCAACCTTGATGCGATCCGCGGGCAGGGTGGCTCGGCGGTCGCCGATATCAGCATCGTGCCGGAAGACGGATGGCAGGCCGTTCGGTTGCGTCTCAACCGGCCGCAATTGCCATCGCTCTCGGGCGAGGATCTCGCCACCGGCACCAACTGGACCGTGACCTTTGCCGACACGGTACAAACGCCCTCTCTGGCGTTATCGGCGATCAGGAACATCGCCGACCCTTCGCTGGCCAATGTCACGGTGCCGCTGACCAAGGCAGGTTTTCTCCACCGCTTCACCGATCCGGATGCCGGCGACACGTTGTTGGTGGTGACGGCAAGGCCGCCCGCGCGCGGCTTCATCAAGCGGCAGGATTTCGTCGAGCTGTCGCTGCTGGAGTCGATCCACGGCGTCGCCATCCGAACGAACTCCGATGACGTCACGGCGGACGTCGGGCC
>NZ_JBAVCF010000357.1:0-7751 GCF_049586575.1 Bradyrhizobium sp. | reverse complement strand
GCCATCATCGTGTTCGCCGTGATGACTGCGGCGACGCTGTTGGTGGCATGGCGCGCGCCGGCCGCCACCGGCGCAGTCGCATTGGCCGCCGCCTTCGCCGGCATCGTATTTCTCGAATGGGCCGTGCGCGCCAATCCGGACATGCTGGTACTGCCGGGCGGCCCGCTGCCGGGGATGGGTCCCTCGGCGACCGATAGTTCCATCTCGTTGCACCTGGTCACGGCAGCATTTTTTGCTGGCGGCTTCGGCGGCGCAGGCTTTTTCGCGCAAGGCCGCAGCTCGAACGCATTGGCGCCCGTGATCTGGTCAGCCGCGGGCGTATTTGTGCCGCTCGCGCTGTTGATTGCGCTCTATGCCCGCATCGCCCACCTCGATCGCTCGATCCCGTTTGCGATTCTGGCCGTGCTGCTGGCAGCAGGCTTTGCGGCCGCGACCGAAATCCTGACGCGGCGCGAGCAACGTCCCGGCCTCGTGGCCTCAACCGCGCTCTCAGCGACCGGCACACTCGCGGCACTGGCGCTGGCGCTGACCTTTGCTCTCGACAAAGGCTGGCTCACCATCGCGCTCGCGTTGACGTCGGCTGGAGCCGCTTGGGTTTCGACGCAGCGGCCGATTCCCCTCCTGCGCGTGCTGTCATCGATACTGGCGGGCATCGTCGTGCTGCGTATCGTTTACGAGCCGCGCATCGTGGGTGCGGCGGTCGGGACGACGCCGATCTTCAACTGGCTGTTGTGGGGATACGGCGTTCCGGCGCTGTCGTTCTGGGCGGGAAGCATGGTCTTGCGACGTCGCGGCGATGACGCTTCGTTGCGTTCAGTGGAGGCGGCTGCCATCCTTTTCACGGTTCTGTTGGTGTTTCTCGAAATTCGTCACGCCATCAACGGCGGCGACATCTATCGCTATAGTGCGGGATTGACCGAGACGGCTTTGCAGGTTTGCGCCGCGCTCGCCATGGCGATCGGACTGGAGCGATTATTGGTTCGAAGCGGCAGCATCGTCCACAACATCGGCGCCGTCCTGCTGGCGTTGTTTGCCGGCGCTGCGGCCTTGTTCGGGTTGTTGTTCCTGGAAAACCCCGTCATCTGGCGCATCGTCATCCGCGGCGAGTTCATCAATGAACTTCTGCTCGGCTATGCGATCCCTGCGATCCTCGCGCTCCTGTTGTCCTATGCGGTGGCGGGCCGGCGGCCTCCCGCCTATGGCAACACCATCGCTGCCGGCGGGCTGGTCCTGGCGCTCGCTTATGTCACCTTCGAAATCCGAAGGCTCTATCACGGCCCGGTGCTGAACAGCGGCGCGACGTTCGACGTCGAGCAGTATACCTATTCGATCGCCTGGCTCACGTTCGGCGTGCTGCTGCTCGCCATCGGTATTCTCGTCAATTCGCAGCGCGCCCGCCTCGCCTCGGCTGCCGTGATTGCGCTCACGATCGGCAAGGTATTTCTCGTCGATCTATCGACCCTGACAGGGGTTTATCGCGCGCTGTCGTTCATGGGCTTGGGCCTCGTGCTGGTCGCGATCGGCTGGTTCTATCAGAAGGTGCTGTTTCGCCGGCCGGCCGCATTCCAGCCGCCTTTTTCGGCGCCGCGAACATAGCTACCCATTCGTAAATTAAGGGTTCAGCCGTGCGAAGTTGCCCGTCGCGACAACGCGCGAACCATCAGCGTCGCATGATTGCGGGCTTCACGCTCGCAGCATCACGCTCAATGCAGCCGGCAAATCTTCGTCGGGGAAGTGAAGTGACGCAACGCGCCTTGCGACCGTCAATCGGTCGAGTGACGCAACTCGAGCGCCGGTTCGGATTTAGCCGGCGCTGGCTTCGGCTCGGAACTGATCGGTTCGAGCTTGGCGCTCTCGACCGCCGGCGTTTCAACCCGCGTCGACACTTCGACCGAACCGGTTTGCTCCACCGGGCGCCGCGAACGCGGATGGACCACCGCGCGGGCCATCAGCATCTGTGTCCCGCCCTGATGATGGAAGTCGCAGTAAGCGAAGCTCATGCCGGACACCGATCCGCGGAAGCTGACCTCGTCGTGTTTGTCCAGATTGAAGCACGGCTCAAACGGAATACCCCGCAGCGATGCGCAGACGGCCTGTCCGCGGATTTGCAGCGTATTACCGGGCAACCGCACATGGCGGATCGGACCGGAGCCGCTGAACTGCACCGAGCCGAGAGCTCCCATATCGTCGAGGATGCGGCCCGCACCTCGGGTGCCGTCAAAACATGTGAATGTGAACACCTTGCCGGATACGAAACGCTTGGCCTCCTCGGCATTCATCTGCCCGGCCACAGCGGGCCCGATCGCCGCACCGGCCATCACTGCCCCCAACACAAAACGCGCAAGCATGTCCAACTCCGACTTTACCCAGCCGCGGGTGATGCCTCTTTACCCGCTGCTTACCATACTAACCGTGGCAACATTGGCGCAGCTTCGTTGGTAAAGTCTGAATACCGTCAGGAAATTTTTACCACGATTCTGCCCCGAACCTGCCCGGCGAGGATGCTGGCCCCCGCCCCGATCACGTCGCTCAGACCAATTTCATGAGTGATTTCAGTAAGTTTCCCGGCTTCCAGATCGGTGCTGAGGCGCTTCCAGGCGATTTCACGCAAGCCGATCGGGCACATCACGGAATCGATGCCCAACAGACACACCGCACGCAAAATAAACGGAGCGACCGAGGCCGGCAGGTCCATCCCGGCGGCAAGTCCGCAAGCCGCAATGGCGCCCCTGTACTTCGTCATCGACAAAAGATTGGCGAGCGTGGTCGAACCGACGCTGTCCACCCCTCCTGCCCAGCGCTCTTTCGCGAGCGCCTTGGCCGGACCGGAAAGCTCGTTGCGGTCGATCACTTCGGCGGCGCCGAGATCCCGGAGATAGCCGGCTTCCGACGTTCGCCCGGTGGACGCAATCACATGGTAGCCAAGCTTCGACAGGATCGCGGTTGCGACCGAACCGACGCCGCCGGCAGCGCCGGTGACCACGACCGGACCGTGCGCCGGAGTCAGGCCATGCTGCTCCAGCGCCAGCACGGCCAGCATCGCCGTATAGCCGGCCGTCCCGATTGCCATCGCATCGCGCGCCGAGATACTGTCAGGAAGGCGCACCAGCCAGTCGCCCTTGACGCGGGCTTTCTCCGCATAGCTGCCTAGATGGGTCTCGCCGAGACCCCAGCCGTTACAGATAACTTTGTCGCCGGCTTTCCAGCGTGGATGCGAGGACTGCTCGACGGTGCCGGCAAAATCGATGCCTGCGATCATCGGAAAGCGCCGCACCACCGGCGCCTTGCCGGTAACGGCAAGACCGTCCTTGTAGTTCAGCGTCGACCACTCGACGCGAACGGTGACGTCGCCTTCCATCAGTTCGGCTTCGTCGAACGCAACCAGTGCTGCGGTCGTGCCCTTCTCTGCTTTGTCGATCCTGATCGCTTTGAACGTGGCCAACGCAACATCTCCCGGCGTTTGTCTGCTGGAAAGCCCATACTCAACAGAAATCTTGTCTGCAAGCGGGCCCAGCCGATCCTAGCACTCGCGAAATGCGGCGGCGAGTGCGATATGACGGCACCGTCAGGCCGGCTGAGCAACCGCACGCCGGACCGGCGCCTCGACGATCGGCAGATTGATCAAGGCCGAAAGCACGCCAAAGAAGACCGAAAGCCACCAGATCGGCGTGTAGGATCCGAATTTTTCGAACACGATCCCGCCAAGCCAAACACCGAGGAAGCCACCGATCTGGTGGCTGACAAATGAAAACCCGTAGAGCGTTGCGAACCAGCGGGTGCCGAACATCAGCGAGATCAACGCCGAGGTCGGCGGCACCGTCGACAACCAGGTCAAGCCGCTGATTGCGCCGAACGCGATCGCCGAGAAGGTGGTGATCGGAAATGAGATGAATGCAACGATTGAGAGCGCGCGCGTGAAATAGATCGTCGACAGGATGTAGCGTTTGGGAAACACGTTCTGCAACCAGCCGACACCAAGCGAACCGACGATGTTGAACAGGCCGATCGCCGCAATGACCCATCCGCCGGACGATGCGGGGATACCCCGATCGGACAGATAGGCCGGCAGATGCACGGTGATGAAGGCAAGCTGAAAGCCGCAGGTGAAGAAGCCGAGCACCAGAAGCACATAGGAACGATGACCGAATGCTTCCGCCAACGCAGTCTTGAACGATTGCGGGTCTGCGACAGGTACGTCCGTCTTGGCTGCCTTGGCTACGGGCGGCGTCGAGAGCGCCAGCGATAGCGGAAGAATGAGCAGCATCAGGGCAGCAAATACCAGGAGAGCCGTCTGCCAGCCGAAATTATCGATCAAGGCAACGCCGAACGGCGCAAACAGGAATTGCCCGAACGAACCGGCAGCCGTTCCGGCGCCAAGCGCGACGCCACGTCGCTCCGGCGGCAGCAGCTTGCTGAAGGCGGACAGGACCAGATTGAACGAGCAACCGGAAAGCCCAAAGCCGATCAGGACGCCCGCGCCAATATCGAGCGAGAGCGGTGTGGTGGCATGGCTCATCAAGAGCAGGCCCGCCGCATAAAGCACGGCGCCGACACAGATGACGCGCAGCACGCCAAACCGGTCTGCGATCGCACCGGCAATCGGCTGGCCCAATCCCCACAACAGATTCTGCAGGGCAAGCGCGAGGCCGAAAATATCGCGGCCCCATGCGAAATCCCGGCTCATTGGCTGAATAAAGAAACCAAGACCCGAGCGGGGCCCAAAGCTCAGCAACGCGATCGCGCAACCACAAACGATGATGACAAGCGGCGTACGCCAAGTGCTGGAGGCTGGAAGCCGGCCCAGGTCGCTTTCGGTCGTAGCCATGCCTATCCCCTGAATAGGCGCGCGTGTGAGATCGGCGGGCGCCACGGATAGGAAGTTAATGCATCCGCATGGAATTTGGAACTGCTATGCGGGCTGGCGCGTGGGCACGCAATGCAGCCCTGCGAAATTCCACCTCAAGACGTTTAGTTAGCGTCTTGGAGCACTATCCGACATTTCGGCTGAACTCTTGGCGGCCTCGGCGAGCTCCGCCGAAATCTGCGCCGTCTGGGCCGGCGTGCCCCAGCTTGGCGCGTCGCTGCCGTCGCCCCAGGCGCGCGGCCGATAAAATGTGTGCACGCCGAATTTGTACATCTTCTTCATTTCACTAACCCAGGACGGGTGCACCCAATAGGCGTGATAGTGTGTCGACTTGCCGACCTCAGGCAACCAGATCTCGCCATCGAGCATCGCTTTCGCGATCTTTTTGGCGCGGTCCCACATATCGGGTTCGCGAACGACATCGGCCACGCCGTCGCAGGCGAAGGTGAACTGGCAGGCGAGATGCCGATGCTTGTTCTGGTAAACCACCCCGCACACCGTTGTGGGATAGAAGCCCGAGAAGGCGCGGTTCAGCACGACCTGCGCCACCGCAATCTGGCCACGCACGGCTTCGCCCCGCGCTTCGAAATAAACCGCTTCCGCAAGGCATTTTTCAGACTTGGCGCGCGACTTCTCATCCAGCAGGCCAAGACGCTCCGCCGGTGTCTTCTCGCGCTGGTCGTCCGCATTGACTTCGCCCTTGGGGGCAACGCTCTCGCCGCTCTCAATGGCCTTGGGCGTTTGGTCGGCGGTTGACGGCAGCGAGGCCATCACCTTCATGTCGGGATCGACCCGTGCCTCCGGCATCACCACTACCGGCGCTTCGCCGGGCTGCCAGCGCTCCATGGTCTCCAGCGGCGCGCCTAGAGACTGGCTGCCGAAAAACAGACTGGCGGTCTTCACCGAAAATCCTTCACGGGAGGGGCTGCTCTCAAACGTGACCACATCAGCGTCGGCGAAGCTTTTCAAATCCTGGAGCGGTTGGGCCTCGAGCGATAGCGAAATATCGTATTGCGGAAGCGGCGGCGCGCTCATCGCTTCCGCCAGTTCCGGATCGAGCGGCGCTCGCGTGGCTGGCAGCTTGCCATCCGCGGTCTTGGCTCCCCTCACCGAGGCATTGGAAGTCGCGGGATCTTCCTTGACGGGCGCGGCATCGGCGGGCACGGCCGCTTGTGGAGGCGAAGGCGGCGCAACGACGAGGCGGTCGCCCTTGAGCGTACGATCGACCTTGGGAAAATCCGACGCCTGATAGCGGGGCGGCGTCTGAATAGCCGAATTGCGCGGAATTGAACCGGTAATGTCGCTAGCCGGGTTGAAACTTACGCGCTGATAGGTTGGGGCCTGCGGCGCGGCGGTGCCGATCGGCCGGACGAAACTGTAAGCCGCGACGTGAATGGTACCGACGGAGGAGAACACGCGGCTATGCCAACGCTCGGCGACGCCGGGTTGCTGCGCCAGCCGCGATGCAATGTCCTGATATCCGACTTCCGTCGGGGTCAATGCGAAACCGCAAAGACCGAGACCGAAGAACGCAAACTGTGCGCTCCTCGGCCGGGTACGCAACTGTAACATCTCATACGCTCACGCAACGCAACACTACGCTTACGCGATCGAACACAGTGCATCCGTGCAATTCGATCTTTCCGGGTAGTAACTAATTTAGGTTGCGAGGGAGTTAATCGGCGTGTCGCGCGCGACACACGCAATACTTTGCGGATTTGCAGCGGCGATATCGAGCGCATTGGTAAACAGGCGCTCCAGCAAAGTGGTAAATATCGCGTCAACAAAAATGATGAATAATTGCATGAGCTCCCGTGGTGACGCGGAGAACGATCACTCTCGGTATCGGCGATAAAGCAAACGGGCCGTGCTTTGCACGGCCCGTTCAATCCTCGAAAACGATGGCGTAAAACTCAGGCTTGACTTGTGGCGGCCTTGCCGAGCGCGGCCTGCGCCGCAGCGAGGCGGGCAATAGGCACGCGGTAGGGTGAACAAGAGACGTAATCGAGCCCGACCTGGTGACAGAACGCAACGGAGGCCGGATCGCCACCATGTTCGCCACAAATCCCGACCTTGAGGTTTGGCCGCGTCTTGCGGCCGCGTGCGACACCGATTTTCACGAGCTCGCCGACGCCTTCGCGGTCGACCGAGATAAAGGGATCGATCTCCAGAATACCCTTGCTGACATAAGTGCCGAGGAAGCTTGCCGCATCGTCGCGGCTGATGCCGTAGGTCGTCTGTGTCAGGTCATTGGTGCCGAACGAGAAGAATTCCGCGGTCTTCGCAATATCACCGGCCATCAGGCAAGCGCGCGGCAACTCGATCATGGTGCCGACCTGATAGTTCAGCTTGGTGCCGGTTTCCTTCATCACGGCCTGCGCTGTCAGATCGATGCGAGCCTTGACGAGATCGAATTCCGCCTTGGTCGCAATCAGCGGCACCATGACTTCCAGGCCCACCGCTTTGCCGGTGCGTTTTCCGGCTTCGACGGCTGCCTCGAAGATGGCCCGCGACTGCATCTCGGCGATCTCGGGATAGGCAATCGCCAGCCGGCACCCACGGAAGCCGAGCATCGGGTTGAATTCGGCGAGTTCACGCACCCGGTCAGCGAGACGCCGGGGATCGGCATTCATGGCACGCGCCACTTCCTCGATCTCGGCTTGCGTATGGGGCAGGAACTCGTGCAGCGGCGGATCGAGCAGCCGGATCGTCACCGGCAACCCTTTCATGATCTCGAACAGTTCGACGAAATCCGCCCGCTGCATCGGCAACAACTTCGAAAGCGCGGCACGGCGCGCGCGTTCATCCTCCGAGAGGATCATTTCGCGGACGGTGCGAATGCGGGTTTCCTCGAAGAACATATGTTCGGTGCGGCAGAGGCCAATTC
>NZ_JBAVCF010000356.1:0-7539 GCF_049586575.1 Bradyrhizobium sp. | reverse complement strand
CCGTGGGTGGACATCAAGCGCGGAGGTTTAATTTCGCCTCCCGCATCCCCACATATCGTTTATGACCCAATGGAAATCGACACGCGAGCCGTCAAAGACCAAGGCTGAGCTTTACGAGATGCTGGCCGAGGCCGTCCGCAATACGCAGGCCGAGAATAAGCGCCTGCAACGGGCCAAGAAAGATCGCGGCGAAAAGGCCGCCTGACTCATTTCTGAGTGCAAGAACGTTCGGCTGGCCAAGCCAGTCCCCCTAGCCCCCCAGCCTGTAGTTCTGACACGAGCGAACCTCGGCACGCCGCCCGCGCCGGGGTCGTTTTTCTTATGCAGCATATCGGACCACACGCAAAAGCCGCCAAGGTCTCCCTCGACGGCTCGTGCCGTTGCGTTTGCGTAGAGGTACTGTGTCGAGCGGTTGTCGAACGCAGCCCGTGCTCGCTCTTATTTGGACGCAGGCGACCTTCTATGAGGCCGTTGGGTGCGTTGCCAGTCTCGGGCCAACGATCCCCGATCCTTGTGACATGTGACTGACTGCGATGCTCTTCAAGCCAGCACTGCTGCCCTAACGATGATTGCTCAACGAAAAGGGCGACCCTTGCGAGCCGCCCTCTATGGTCGTGTGGTCGAACGGCCCAAGGCACAATTTGTTGCTACTCGGCAGCGTGTGGGACCACGACCCGGTTCTTCGGTCTTGTCGGGAGCCGGTTCCCCGGCGTTAAACCTAATGAGCAAGCTTAACTTGTAGGTTTCCTTGCGGCGCACCTTCGCTGCGCTATCGTCATTTCGCCGGTCACTAACTGTTGGAGGTGATCCATGAGAGGCAAAAAGGACTCCGCGCAACAAGACGCAGGGCGGACTTTTCAGCGCGGCCCTAAGCCGGTCGCGACGGAATACGAAACGGTGCAGGAAGCCTTCCGAAAAAATTTCGAACGGTTGAAGGCGGAGCGTTTGGCTAGGGAAGCGGCGAAGTCCGACGACGAACAACGGCAAGGACCGAATGGCAAAAGACAGTTACACGAGACCGCAAAAGAGCACTAAGGCTGAGCTGCATGCGATGCTGGCCGAGGCGGTCCGCAATACACAACCTCAGTCGGTCCGCAACGAGCAATCCGAGCCGAAGCGCAAAACGCGGCCCGAGCCGAAGCGCAATACGCGAACGCGACCCGCGTCGAAGCGCACGGCCAAAAATAAAAGAGTTCGCCGCTAGGTGCAGCACACGCAAAAGCCGCCAAGGTTCCCCTCGACGGCTCTCACCGTTGCGTTGCGCTTGCATGGAGGTATGGCCATAGCCAAAGCGGCCTTGCCGTGGGTGCCGTCCTAAAAATGGGGCGTCCAATGTGTCGGGACAACGATCCCCGATACCACGGCATCTGTGACTGGCGCTGACGTCGATCAAGCCAGCGCTGCTGCCCTAACGACGTAATGCATTGGGGCCGGTCCGCCCGCCGCTACCCGGCCCGGAGCGGGCCGCTTTACGGCCTTCCTACGCCTTATCCCTTTACGGGACTAAGACGGGTAGCCGCTCCAAGAACACTTTTCAAAACGAAAAAGGGAGGGCTCTGAGAAAGCCCTCCCTCTTTGGACGTTGGCCTTGGCTAGCGCGGGACGCCGGGGTATCCCCACCCCTCCCCGCCTAGATGACCAATCTGTTCGACGCCGCATGTGCCTTGCCGGGCCTGGAGAAACGCGGCGAGGTAATCTGATGGATCAGACCCTAGCAGGTTGGCCGCCCTCGCCAAGTCCATCGTTAATTTAACGTTAATGGCGCAAACCCCGCCCCCGAGCCCGCTTCGGCATGGACGCTGCAAGGCTGTTTCTGCACAACGGAACATAGCAATGCGCGTGCGCAGAAACGGGACAGAGATGTGCCATTTGCGGTGGGCGCGGGGGCGATAGTCACGACATGAAGCATCCATCAACTCAGGAATTCTTCGCTTATTGGGACGAAAAGCGGGCCGATGCCCGTGCACCCGACCGCAGCGCCATCGAACCCGATGCGGTTCGGGAACTATTGGGCGATATCTTCGTGCTGGCCTGCGACGAGGCTAACCGTTTCCCGTTTCGCGTGGCCGGCACGCGACTGTCCGCCCTGCTCGGCCGCGATCTGAAGGGTGAAAGCTTTCCTCAATTGTTCGAAGCCGAAGGCCGGCGCAACATCGAGGACATCATCACGGCGGTGACGGAAGACCTGCTGGCTGTCGTCGCCGGCATCACCGCAACCTCCGACGAGGGCTTGGCGCATCTGGAATTGCTGCTGCTCCCCTTCAATCACCGCGCCCACGTGCCGCTCAGCCTGACCGGATTGCTCGCGCCGTTCGAGAGCGGTCACAGCTCTTTGCGGGATTTCAAGCTGACCTCATGGCGATATCTCGGCCACCGCCCGCCCGAACGCCTCGTTCCCCGCGCCCTGCGCAAGTTGAAGCTCGCGCGCGGGCTCATGGTCTACGAAGGCCTGCGTTAAGCAAGCCGTCAGGCCTTGCCCGGTTCGAGTGCAGCCTTGCCCTCGATCTCCGCGGCATCGACAAACAGGTCGGGGACCTTGTCGGCGCGATCCAACACCCACGCAATCCCGATCATGACGAGGATTCCGGCGGCGCTGATCACCAGCTGCTCCCACACGCCTCTCGTATACTGCATCAGCACCCAGTGCGCCGCAAAGGACAGGAACACCCCGAAGCAGAAGATCGGCAGCGAGTGCTGGCCGCACATGACCATCGGACGCAGCCATTTCGAGGTGAGCGCGGGCCAGTTGTGCGGCACGAAGCGCGCTACGACAAACGCCAGCGCGAGAAAGTGAGTGAAGCGCAACATATCGAGATCGGTCTTGTCGATCGGATACATCATCTTGTTCAGCCAGGCCGGCACCCACCATCCGAGGATCGCGAAATGCCAGCTCACCACGACCAGGAAACCGAACAAGATCCATAGTAAAGCCACGGCCAGCCCGAGGCGCGATTGAATGATCGGCCAAATCCTGCTCGCGCCGCCGGTGCCGCACCAGGCGGCGAAGATGAACATCAGCTGCCAGGCGAAGGGATTGAAATACCAGCTGGTGCCGGGCGGGTAGGATGCGAGATTCCAGTCGAACTTGCGCGCGAAAATATAAAGCACGATCGAACCCAGCAGCGTCAGATTGGGCCGGCGCACCATCGCCCACAGCATGAACGGCGCGGTCGCGATCAGGGTGATGTAGAGCGGCAAGACGTCGAGATTGACCGGCTTGTAGCGCAGCGTAAGCGCCTGCCCGATCAGCACGTCCGGATGCAGCAGAAAATTGTGGACGTTGAATTCGTCTTCATACAGCGGATTGTCGAATTTCCGCACCGTGCGGGCGATCTGCGCGGTGAAGACCAGAAACAGCATGATGTGGGCGACGTACATCTCCATCGCCCGTTTCCACAACCGCTTCAGCGCCGCCAGGAAATGACCGGCCTTGATGATCGGGCCGTAGATGAAGCCAGCCAGATAACCGGAAATGAAAACGAAAAACTCGGCCGCATCGCTGAAGCCGTAGTTGCGCAGCGTCAGCCAGGAAACGACGTCGTGCGGGATGTGATCGAGAAAGATCATCCATAGTCCGACGCCACGGAACAGGTCGAGCCTGAGATCGCGCTCGACGGATACCTTATCCTGCTCAGCCATGATGCCCCATCCGATTTGTCAGGCGATGACGCAAGTTACAGGCGATAAATCAAGCTTTGGTCCAGCTTCCCTCCCGCATTGATACCTACCGGCCTGTTGGCGTCAATCTAGTGGTCCGATTCTAACATTTGCATCCCACTCTGGCTGGCACTTTTTGCAAATGTTAGAATCAAAGGACCACTAGTAAATATCGGCTTCTAGTGGAGCTTTGGATTTGACATTCGCTTTGCGAATGCGCGGCTACGGGGTAGCGAATGTCAAATCCACTCCACCAGGAGGCTGGCCGGGTTCGATGGCCCCCACCCTACTCCACCAGCTCCGGCCACGGCACGATGGTGGATTTGACGGTTTTCATCGCCATGGCGTCGGCGACCGCCCGGCCGATCCCTTCTTCGGTAAACGGATAAATCGTCTGCATGTCGAGCCACGGATATTTGCCGCGGGTACGGTAGAGCATGTCGACCCCGAGCGGCAGGTCGTTGCCGGTGAATCCCCAGGATCCCAGCACGTTGAGGTCCTTGGTGCAGATGCGGTGCCACGAGGTTTCGATCGAACCGGCGTCGGTGAACTGTCCCATCTCGACATAGGTACCGCCGTCACGCAGCATTTCGATGCCTTCGGGGCCGGCACTCGGATGACCCGAACAATCCATGACGAGGTCGGCGCCAAAGCCGCCGACGATATCCCGCACCCGCTTGATGCGCTCTGCCGGCGTCTTGACCGCCTCAATATCGACGGTCGCCTCCGCGCCGAACTTCCGCGCCAGCGCAAGTCGCGGCTCTTCCGGCGCACCGACACAGATCACCCGCCCTGCCCCCATCTCGCACGCAGCGGCAACCGCGAGAATTCCGATCGGGCCCGAGCCCTGGATGACGACCGTATCGCCCCAGGTGAAACCGCCGGCGCGGCTGGCGCGATTGAAGGCGCGGATGCAGGACGTGAGCGGCTCCGACAATGCGCCTAGCCGCAACGACATGTCGTCTGGCAATTTGTAGATCTTGGTGCCCGGCAGCATCTCAAGATCGACATAGACATATTCGGCCCAGCCGCCCCACAGATGCGGGGCCTTCTCAAAGCCGAGATAACGGCCGTAATAGACCGGCGTCAGGCATTTATTGGCGCTCTGGGGATAGTGAATGCAGTAGTAGCAACGGCCGCACGGCATCAGCGGCGGGATCATGACTTTCGATCCCGCTTTCAGCGGCTTGCTCATGAAATCTTCAGCGAATTCGGAACCGACCTCGACGAGCACGCCGCCGATCTCGTGGCCGAGCGTGAACGGCCAAGGCAATGGTTTTGGCCAATGGCCTTTGAGGATATGCAGGTCGGTGCCGCAAACGCCGCACGCCCCGACCTTGATCAGCGCCGCCTTCTTTCCGATTTTCGGCCACGGCACGGTGCGGATGACCGGCTGCGCGCCGGGGCCGTCATAGGTGCAAACGCGGATCTGCGCCATCGGTTGTTTCTCCCGGCCCTCTAGGGTCCTGATTCCGAAGTCCGCATGATTTTGCGGGGCCGCGTTTGCCAACTTCGGAATCGAAAGGACACCAACCAAATTATTGATCTAGTGGTCCGATTCTAACGGTTCGCATCCCGTCTCAGTGGCCACTTTTGCGAATGTTAGAATCAAAAGGACCACTAGCAAATATAAGTTTCTAGTGGAGTTTTGGAATTTGCCGCGTGTGCTGCAGATGCCTCAAACGGGGACACTGGCGTTTGACGGCATTGTTGCCCGGAAACGTACGTGAACCAGGCGGAGATGCCAACGTCCGGCTCCAACGGTTCGAATTTCCGGCACAATTGACAGGCGCGTCGCACAGCTTCAGGCTGTGCCGAAATTCAGATTGGGGAATGAGGCGTTGCAGAACCGTTGGGCCGTCCTCACCGTGCTGTTCACGGTTCGCCTCACCATGGCATTTCAATTCCAGAGCGTCGCGGCGGTCGCCCCGCTGCTTGGCCCCGCGTTCGGCGTCGGGCTTGCCGATGTCGGAACACTGATCGGGCTCTATTTTGCGCCTGGCGTGGCACTCGCGTTGCCGGGCGGCGCGATCGGAAGGATGTTCGGCGACAAACGAACGGTGCTTGCGGCCTTGCTGCTGATGTTGGTCGGCGGCCTTGGGATGGCGCTCTCGCATTCCTGGTCGGTACAAATCGCCGGCAGGCTCATCGGCGGCGCCGGCGGCGTCATGCTCAACGTGCAGATGACGAAGATCGTGGCCGACTGGTTTGCCGGCAAGGAAATCGCGACCGCGATGGCGATCTTCGTCAATTCATGGCCGGCCGGTATCGCGCTTTCGCTGCTGGCGCTTCCCGTGATCGGAACCGACCACGGCATCGAAGCGGTCTATCTCGCAGTCGCGGCCGTGATCGGCGCGGCGCTCGGCCTATTTGCGCTGACCTATCAACCCCCGGCGCAAGCCGCATCCACCGCCGCAATGCCTTCCGCGCGGCTTGATCGCCGGGCGGCGACCGCGGTGGTGACAGCGGGGTTGATCTGGGGACTCTTCAATATCGGCTTCGCCATGATCTTCAGCTTTGGGCCTACCATGCTGGTCGAGCACGGCTGGTCGATAACGGCCGCGGGCTCGGTCATCAGCTCTGCGCTGTGGCTTGGGGTAGCCTCGGTGCCTCTTGGCGGCTTTCTCGCCGATCGCAGCGGTCGGCCCGCTCTTCTGCTGACGATCGGCTGCGTCGTGTCCGCGATGTTGATGGTTGCCCTGCCCCGCAGCAACGCGGTGATCCCCATCATCGTCGCACTTGGCATGGTCTTTGGCCTGCCGGCGGGGCCGATGATGAGCCTGCCTGCACGAGTGCTGCGGCGCGAGACGCGCGCGATCGGGATGGGCATTTTCTACACCCTTTATTATGGCACGATGATGCTGGGGCCCGCTGTCGGCGGCGCGCTTGCGAAATGGACCGGGAGTGCGGCGATAACGCTGGATTTCGGCGCCGCATTACTGCTGGCATGCCCGGTGCTGTTATTGGGATTTCACCGGATTTCGAGGGTCGCTCCGGCCGCAACGTGAATACCCGCTGTCGATAACGGCTCGTTAACCCTGCCGGCCGTAGGGTCGAAGGGCACCGAAAGCCGGTGTTCTGGCGGCGAAGATGGCGTTAGCAAACAAGAAATCTGTTCTTCCGTCCGCCGAAGAGCGGCGGCGCTTCCAGCGGGTCAAGGTTCACCTGCTGGGGCGCTACATGCTGCCGGATCGGCGCGAATTTCCTTGCCAGATCATCAATATGTCACCGGGTGGACTGGCGCTGCTCGCGCCCGGCATCGGCAACGTCGGCGACCGGGTGATCGCCTATCTCGACCATATCGGGCGGGTCGAAGGCCGGATCACGCGCATCATCGACAACGGGTTTGCGATGACGGTTGGCGCGACCGCGCGCAAGCGCGACAAATTGGCCGCGCAACTGACCTGGCTTGCCAACCGCGACATCCTCAATTTGCCCGAGGATCGTCGTCACGATCGTATCATTCCGCGCAATCCGATTTCGTTGCTCACGCTCGAAGACGGCACCAAGATGACCTGCCGCATCATCGACATGTCGCGTTCGGGCGCGGCGATTGCGGCCGAAAACCGCCCGCCGCTGAAATCGCTCGTGATGCTCGGCAAGGTCCAGTCGCGGGTGGTGCGCAATCTCGAGGAAGGCTTTGCGCTCGAATTCGTCCATGAGCAGGTGGCCGAGACGCTCGAGGATGCCGTCATCGCCCGTTAGCGTCGCGGATCAAGACTCTGGTGGTCCGATTCTAACATTCGCATCCCGTCTCAGTGGCCACTTTTGCGAATGTTAGAATCAAAAGGACCACTAGCAAATATAAGTTTCTAGTGGAGTTTTTGGATTTGACATTCGCTTGACGAACTCGCGGCCAGGTGGGTAGCGAATGTCAAATCC
>NZ_JBAVCF010000355.1:0-2134 GCF_049586575.1 Bradyrhizobium sp. | reverse complement strand
ATGGTTGGAGCTAAAGCGTATATCGCCTACCATGTACGTGATGCACTTGCAGCTGGTGCCACTCGTCCTGAAGTGCCTGAAGCTCTTGGCGTGGCAGTAATGATGGGAGGCGGGCCCGCAGCCATGTATGCCTGCGTGCATTGGCCGCGCTAGAGCAGTTCGGGGACGAGCCAAGGCAATGACGAGTGTAATCGCAGCGCGCCAGAGCGATCTAGCTGGAAGACGGTAATCCAGGCCGGACTCATCGCCTCTTTGCAGGTATGCCAATACGCGCTGCTTTTGGCGTCTATCGCTCTCCCATCCCCTGGGCGGGTTCGATGGCCCAGTCGGGCGCCAAGAAGCCGGCGAAAGCCGCCGAGATGCATTTGATCCTGAAAGTATTTGGCGGCCGGCCCGTAGAGCGCCACAGCCGCAAAGCCCACCAAAAAAAAAGCCTCACGTGCCCATCGTAAGTCCAAGAGCGGGGCTCCCCACCAGATGAGGATGGGTCGCGCTTCGCGCCGTTCCCGTATCGGCTGTCTCGACCATGTCGCGCTCCGCGCCCAACCGTGGTGCAGGTAGAAGTAGCGAGCTGGTTGAAGTGGTCGCCCCGCTCCGAGGCGGCCACTGGTGATTTGGTAGGAGACTCAGATCACCGGCGACAATCGCCGCAGGGCAGCGACTTCAGTTGCAGTCCTCGCCTCCGCGGGCAGCTGCAGAACCACGGCGTGCTGTCCCTCCCACAAGGAGGTCAAAAGCACCACCTGGCCGTCAGGGCATTCCAAGGCGTCGTGATGCGTCGAAACATTGCCTTTGTTAACCTGACGAAAGATAGCTGTCTTGTGCTTGATCCGTTTGCCACGCCACGCAAATAGGCCGGGGACACACCTGATTTCATCGGCAAAAGACAACTCGGTTCCCGGCATGACGCAAACCGCCGTGTTGGCGTCTTCCGCTGCCGCAAACCCTCGTGTGCCCGTGCCAAAGTCGCGCGTGAACAGCTTGTCGCCAACTTTCGCAGGTCGCGATTTAACGCTGTGAAGGCTGTAGTCACACATTTCAGCTCCCTTATGGTAGAAGCCCCCAAGCCAACGAAATTTGCCGTTCTGTTCGCCTAACGCATGAGCGAGCCGCAAGCGCGTTTGCGCTCCTTGCTATGATTGGAATGGATCAACGACACGCAAGTGCCCTTTGTGCCGCTCGTAACCGCGATGCAAGCATCCAATTCCTTTGCCAGCGCATCGATGATCTTACTGCCGTGTCCTGTGCTCATGTCCTTCGCCGGCGCATTGGATAGTCCAACTCCATCGTCCGATACCGAGAGCCTCCAACCAAGTTCAAAAGTTTTGAAGCAGATGATAATTTTCCCGCGACGATCCTTTGGAAAAGCGTGCCTTAACGCATTGATGACTAGCTCAGTCACGATGAGACCCATTGCCACCGCTTCATTCGATTCCATCACCGCCCGGGTCTCTACTATGACTGAAAGGCGCACGTCCTCGGTCAAGGACTTTGCTAGTCTCTCTACGAGCTCGGATAGATAGTCGCCGATCTGGATCATACTCGGTTGCTTTGAATCCAAAAGCTGCCTCTGCACACCGGCTACGGACATAACACGGGCGTAGGCATCCAGGAGATGCAGGCGGGCGTCATCGGACTTCACTGTCCTTGCCTTCAACGAAAGGATGCCAGCAACGATCTGCAGGCTGTTGGCGACGCGGTGCTGCATTTCCCGAATTAGCAGCTCTTGGTGCCTGACAGCATCAGTCTTCAACCGTGCGTCGGGACGCACGATCGCGCCTTCCAGTGCGTTTTGCCTATACTCGGAGGTTTGAATCATAACATCCCTCCCCACGGCCCCGCATTAGGGTTCCACTCGAGCGCGTACACGCAATTGATCCAGATCAAAGTTACCAGAATATAGGTCGGTCGCGACTGCGGGGGAACATTGATCAGGCGCAATATCGAAGGTCAGTGCAGTCGCTCTCTGAGTGCTTAAGCTTGCGAGCGTAATAATCCGCTCCGTCGTGTCACCCATTCGTTCGCGACGATCCGCGAAAACAGGTCGAAGGTAGGAGACGCCCCCATGCATAGAGCTTTCGGAGTTCTGACAGCCTGCGCCATCATCGCATTCACTACCTTTCCAGCATTGGCT
>NZ_JBAVCF010000354.1:0-6489 GCF_049586575.1 Bradyrhizobium sp. | reverse complement strand
GGACTTACTCGGTGTGCTTTTTTCATTCGCACCCGAGGCTGCGGGCGCAACGAGCGCCCGGCATTCCCTGCGCCCTCTGGCTGGAGAGGCAGGATGCTCTCAGCAGGACTCGGGCGTTTAGGGCCGCGAGATCGCGAATCTGTGTTCGTGCACGGCCGGTTGTTTGAAAATTGAATCCTTCACACAATGAGCGCGACATCCGAGGCCGTCATTGCGACTCGTTGCGCGCAATCGCGGACTTTGAGACTACACCTCGCGCCGGCTCAGGAACGCCAGCCGCTCGAACAAGTGCACGTCCTGCTCGTTCTTGAGCAGCGCGCCATGCAGCGGCGGGATCAGTTTGCGCGGGTCGCGCTCCCTCAGCATTTCCGGCGTGATGTCTTCGTTCAGGAGCAGCTTCAGCCAATCCAGAAGTTCCGACGTCGAAGGCTTCTTCTTCAGGCCGGGCACCTCGCGCACCTCGAAAAAGATGCGCAGCGCCTCTTCGACCAGCCGCTTCTTGATGCCGGGGAAATGTACGTCGACGATCCGGTTCATGGTATCGGCATCGGGGAACTTGATGTAGTGGAAGAAACAACGCCGCAGGAAGGCGTCCGGCAGTTCCTTCTCGTTGTTGGAGGTGATCATCACGATCGGGCGCAGCTTGGCTTTGATATTCTCGCCGGTCTCGTAGACGAAGAACTCCATGCGATCGAGTTCGAGCAGGAGGTCATTGGGAAATTCGATATCGGCTTTGTCGATTTCGTCGATCAGCAGCACGGGGCGCTGTTCCGAGGTGAACGCCTCCCACAATTTGCCGCGCTTGATGTAGTTCTTGATGTCGGACACCCTGGCATCGCCGAGCTGGCTATCGCGCAGGCGCGACACCGCGTCGTATTCGTAAAGCCCTTGTTGTGCCTTGGTGGTGGACTTGATGTGCCAGGTCAGGAGCGGGGTTTTCAGCGCCTTGGCGACTTCTTCGGCCAGCACGGTCTTGCCGGTCCCCGGCTCGCCTTTGATCAAGAGCGGCCGCTCCAGCACGATCGAGGCATTCACCGCGACCTTGAGGTCCTCGGTGGCGACGTAGTCCTTGGTACCGGTAAATTTCATCGAGGCCGTTGCCTTGGTTTTTCGAGACGAGCAAACGCCTCTGGACAGGAAAAGACCGCCGGGACGGCGGTCGCTTGCCGGTAATGTAGTTGAAAAACCTCAGAGGTCCAGACCGGGACATGCCCCGCCGCGCCGCCCTGATCTACCCCAATTGCCCTTGACGAAGGCGGTTCGCCGGGCAATCTGAAGGGCATGTTTCTACAATTCTTCACATCGCTGCGCGAGGCCCAGGTCCCGGTGACCTTGCGCGAATATCTGACGCTGATGGAGGCGATCGACGCCGACCTCGCCGACCAGTCGGTGGAGAATTTCTATTACCTTGCGCGCACCGCACTGGTGAAGGACGAGCGCAATCTCGACAAGTTCGATCGCGTGTTCGGCAGCGTGTTCAAAGGGCTCGAAAGCCTGCTCGATGCGATGCAGAAGGCCGACATTCCCGAGGAATGGCTGAAGAAGCTCGCCGAGAAATACCTCACCGAGGAAGAGAAGAAGCAGATCGAGGCGATGGGCTGGGACAAGCTCATGGAGACGCTTCGCAAGCGGCTGGAAGAACAGAAGGGCCGTCATCAGGGCGGCAACAAATGGATCGGCACAGCCGGCACCTCGCCGTTCGGCGCGCACGGCTATAACCCGGAAGGCGTGCGCATCGGACAGGAGAAGAACCGCAATTTCCGCGCCGTGAAGGTGTGGGACCGCCGCGAGTTCAGGGATCTCGACGGCAATGTCGAACTCGGCATCCGCAACATCAAGATTGCGCTGCGTCGCCTGCGCAAGTTCGCCCGCACCGGCGCGCCCGACGAACTCGATCTCGACACCACGATCAAGGAAACCGCCAACCACGGTTATCTCGACGTGTATATGCGGCCCGAGCGGCGCAACGCGGTCAAGGTCCTGGTGTTCTTCGACATCGGCGGCTCGATGGATTCCCACATCGAGCAGGTTGAGGAATTGTTCTCGGCTGCCAAGACCGAGTTCAAGCACATGGAATATTTCTACTTCCACAACTGCCTCTATGAAGGCGTCTGGAAGCAAAATCGCCGACGCTTCACCGACCGCACGCCGACCTGGGACGTGCTGCACAAATATCCGCACGACTACAAGGTCGTGTTCGTCGGCGACGCATCGATGTCGCCCTACGAGGTCATGGTGCCGGGCGGCTCGGTCGAGCATGTCAACGAGGAAGCAGGCTCGGTCTGGCTCGAACGCATCACGCGTACCTATCCGCATGCGGTGTGGCTCAATCCGGTCGCCCAGAAGCACTGGGACTATTCGGAATCGACCACCCTCATTCGCCGCATCTTTTCGGAGCGCATGTATCCGATCACGATCGAGGGTCTCGAAAACGCGATGAAGGAACTGGTGCGGTGAGCTTTCTTTACCTCTCCCAATTGGAGAGGGAGCCGATCTCCCTTGTTGAGGGATATAGAACCGGAGAGAACTGCAATGCCCCAGACCATCCATCGCGGGATCAAGGCCCTGATCGACGAGGCCAATGCCGAAATCGAAACCCTGAGCGCGGCCGACGCCATCAAGGCAGCGCAAAGCGACGACGTCGTCATTGTCGATATCCGCGATCCCCGCGAACTCGAGCGTGACGGCAGGATTCCGGGCGCATTCTCCTGCACCCGTGGCATGCTGGAATTCTGGATCGACCCGGCCAGTCCCTACGCGAAGCCGGTCTTCCAGCAGGACAAGAAATTCGTTTTCTATTGTGCGGGTGGCCTGCGCTCGGCGCTCGCAGCCAAGACCGCGCAGGACATGGGCTTGAGGCCGGTGGCGCATGTGGCCGGCGGCTTTGCTGCCTGGCGCGATGCGGGCGGCCCGACCGAAAAATGGGAACCGAAGAAGAAGGGCTGAGAAATGGCAAACGACCCCCTCGTCTCCACCGAATGGTTGGCGTCGCACATCAACGACACCAACGTGAAACTCCTCGACGCCACGTTCAAATTGCCGGGCATCTTGCCGCTGCCAAAGGACGACTATCTCGCAGCCCACATTCCGGGCGCGGTGTATTTCGACGTCGACGCGGTGTCCGATCATTCCGATCCTTTGCCGCATATGTTTCCAAGCGCTGAGCAATTCGGCCGCGATGTCGGCGCGCTCGGCGTCTCCAATAGCGACACCGTCGTGATCTATGATGCCGGCGGCTGGGTCGCGGCGCCCCGGGTATGGTGGATGTTTCTTTCCTACGGCCATCGCGATGTCCGCATTCTCAATGGCGGTCTGAAGAAGTGGCGCGCCGAGGGACGCCCCGTTCAGGCCGGCGAGGTGACGGCAAAGCCCGCCACCTTCAACGCAACGTATGACGAGCGGCGCGTTCGTTCGATCAAGCAGATGATCGCCAACGTGGCGAGCCGCGCCGAGCAAGTGATCGATGCGCGCGCCGTCGAGCGCTTCGAGGGGCGCGCACCCGAACCGCGGCCGGGCATTCGCTCGGGCCACATTCCGGGCGCGCTCAACCTGCCCTACAACAACCTGTTCGATGCCGCGGCCGGCACCATGAAGCCGCACGATGAGTTGAAGAAGGCCTTTGCGGACGCCGGCGTCGATACGGCAAAACCGATCGTGACGAGCTGCGGGTCCGGCGTTTCAGCCGCGGTGCTGACGCTCGCGCTCTATCGGCTCGGGGTCGAAAATACCGGGCTGTATGACGGCTCATGGTCGGAATGGGGCAAGGCCGATGGTCCGGCGATCGCGACCGGTCCGGCTTAACCCTTACTGCGTCTGCCGTGCCCTCGTCGCGGGTACGGGCGCAGGCACCGGCAGCTGTGCAAAGGGATTCTGCTGCAATTGCAGCTGTTGTGCCGCCAGCCGCGCGCGTGCCGCGAGCCTGCGACGGCGCGCGATGCGGCGTGCATGAACGCGTTTCTCAACGGCGCTCGGATCATCCTTCGCGCGCTCCGGCTTCGCCGTCTTTTCCTTGACGTTTGTCACGATGTCCACCGGCGGGCCGCCAAGGGTTGCGATTTTCGTCGCAGCGATGCTTGTCTCGGATGACGTTGCTGAAACCATCGCTGCCGTTGAAGTCGAAGTTGCCGCCGAAGCTGTTGTTGTCGTCGAAGCCGCAGCTGTCGTTGAGGCTGTCGCTGTCGTCGAAGCCACCATTGCCGGATTGGCCGGCGCCACAGCGGGCTGGGGCGTCGCCGGCTCGCCGTTACCAGATGACACGTCCAGAACCGCGACTGCCGCCGTCTTCGTCTCGTCGGTTGTGACCAGCGTCGTCGTCTCGCCGGTAGTAGTAGCAGCAGTCTTTGGGGCGGGTGCTGCCTCAGGCGCAGGCGGCGATTCCGCAACCGGCATTTGCGCCGGAGCGATATCAGGCTTGGCGACGTCGATGGCCGGAGTTTCCGCCGGGCTTGACGCTGCCACCTGAGGGCTGCTTGCGGATGGTGCGGGCGCTGCCACAGGCTCAGCGGGTGCGGCAGCTACCTTGATCGGGTCAGGCGCCTTCTCCGCCACGGTATCGACGCGCAAGGTGGCGAGCATCGGTATCGTGGGTTCGGTTTGCTGGCCGAAGGTAACTTCCGGCGCCGCGCGCCAGGATGAATTGCTCGCAAACGACTCGTGCGCCGCGCGCAGCAAAGCCGCCGCACCCAGCCCGAAAACGAGGAGCGACATCGACAACATGATCGCTGCGAACAGGAAACGAAAACCGGGGAGCATGGGCGCGCGGGAATCTTGCGAAGGCGAACGGGAACGCGGTGGCCACTGATGGAGGTGATTTGCCGTGCGCTGGTGTCCAGGTTCCGGCATTCGTATCCATTCGCAGCGGGCTCTCTACGAATGTCAGAACCGAAGGGACACCAGAGAATGTTCAATTCTCGTGTGGTTTTGGATTTGACATTCGCCTTGAAGACTCGCGGCGATGCTTAGCGAATGCCAAATCCACCACACGAGGGCGACGAATCAGGCTCACGCAAGAATAGCGCAACGGATTTTCGGCGCTTGTGAAATCTCGCTGCACGCTAAAAACGGACGCGACCTGTCACTTCGCCGCCGCAGGTCCTTGAAGCCAGGGCCACGCATGTCGGGTTTGTCGCGGCCTGGCGCGGAATGTTCCGTCCGTTCAGGCGGCGGGACAGGCAAAAACAGTCGACAAACGAGGAACTTGGGCAATCACAAAATGGTCGAATCCAGCGTCGAAAGCGCTATTGTGTCTTGAATGCGCCGCGATCTTCCGTCATCTCCCGTTAACGATCCGGTGGCGCCTTGGGGCTATACAAGAGCAATGATGACCAATCGCATTCTGACGATTTGTGCCGCGTTTTCTGCTGCCTTGGCGGTAGGAGCCGTGGGAACCTCGGTTGCGTCGGCGCAAGGTTATCCGCCTCCGGGATCCGTCTATTCGCCTACTCCGCAGCCTTATCCGGCCGGTTCTCCGGCTGACTATCGCGGCTCGCCGCGTCCGGCTGATTTCGACGCACTTGAAGACGACGAGGGCCCCAATGGGCCCGGTTCGACTGCGTTGTCACCGCCCGGCCCCAGCGACCCCCGCTATGGTCGTCGCCCCGTTTATCCCGATCAAGGTGGGCCGATCCTTTCGCCTGACGATCCCCGCTATGGCCACCCTGCGGGACTCTATTCCGAGCGGGGCCCCGTGATGTCGCCGGACGATCCGCGCTACGGCCGTCCCGCGCCGCCTCCCGGAGGCTATTCCGGTCCCGTGATGTCGCCGGATGATCCGCGCTATGGCCGTACCGATCCGCCGCCGGTCATTTATGCGGACCGGCCAGCCGGTGCGCCGCAGGCTGGCGCCGCCGAAGGGGTTCGGCCGCCCGGCGCCGTCGGCGGACCTGGCAATGTTACGGGCAACGTGCAGCCGCCGCAGGGGCCGGACAATCACTCGGTCATGCTGTTGCCGCCGGAGGAACAGCCTGAAGCCGGGCCAGCCAACCTGGCGCCCAACTTGCGCCGGCAGGAAGTCAGTTTCGCCACCAAGGAGCCGGCGGGGACGATCATCGTCGATACGCCGCATACCTATCTCTATTACGTGCTCGGCAATAACCGTGCGATCCGCTACGGCGTTCGTGTCGGGCGCGATGGCTTCACCTGGACTGGCGTGCAGAAGATCTCGCGCAAGGCGGAATGGCCGGATTGGCATCCGCCGCCGGAGATGATCGATCGCCAGCCTTATCTGCCGCGCTTCATGGCCGGCGGCCCCGGCAATCCCCTGGGCGCGCGCGCGATGTATCTCGGCAATACCGTCTATCGCATCCACGGCACCAACCAGCCGTCGACGATCGGCAAGTTCGTCTCCTCGGGCTGTATCGGCATGCTGAACGAGGACGTTTCGGACCTGTTTGATCGCGTCAAGGTCGGCACCCGCGTCGTGGTGTGGCCGGGCAATCCGCCGGCTTCGACCACAACGGCTTCCGCGGCACCGGTGCCGGGATCGAACGC
>NZ_JBAVCF010000353.1:0-2398 GCF_049586575.1 Bradyrhizobium sp. | reverse complement strand
AAACGACCTGACGAGGGCAAGCCGCTCCCGGGTAAAATTGCGGCGCTTCATGCCGATGATGTTGAGGCCTTCGAGCGCTGCATATTGTCCGTTGACCAGCCCGAACGGAATAATATCGCCGCGGACGCCGCAGACGCCGCCGATCATGACCTGCGGCCCGACGCGCGTGAACTGATGCACCGCCGACAAGCCGCCGATGTAGACGAAGTCGCCGATTTCGCAGTGTCCGCCGAGCGTCGCCGATGTCGCGAAAATCGCGTCGTTACCGACGAAGCAGTCATGCCCGACATGGCTGTTGTTCATGAAGAAGCCGCGATCGCCCACGCGGGTAAGACCGCCGCCTTTCACGGTGCCGACATTCATCGTAACGCCTTCGCGAATCGTGCAGCCAACACCGATCTCAAGACGCGTGGGTTCGCCGCGATAGCTCAGATCCTGCGGCGCTCCGCCGAGCGAGGCGAACGGATAGATCGTGCAGCCGGCGCCAACGCTCGTGTGTCCCATCACATGGACATGCGAGATCAGCCTGCAATCCGCACCGATGACGGCGTTGCCGCCGATCACGCAATACGGACCGATCGTGGCGCCGTCGCCGATCACGGCGCCGTCTTCAACCCGCGCGGTTGGGTCGATCGTGGTCATCGAGAGGCCCATCTGTCTTGCAGCGATTTGGAGTAATTGTCGGCTTTTTCAGTGGTTAGCGCGGGCCGCCGGGGCTGTCCAGTGACGCGACACCGGGAATCGGAAGGCCCAAGAGGCCCGGATAAGCCGCAGCGTCAGTTCATCGTCCGCTGCACGAAGACAGAGCCTTGGGTTATCACGCACATATAGGAAAAGGTTTGCGCGTCGCCTGCGGTTTCGACGTCCACGTCCACGATGATCGGCTTGGACTGGCCTCGCCACGTAGCCAGAATGGCAGGCGGCACCGGACGTGTCCGAGACCTCTTGACGACGAGCCCTGTGATTTTCGGCAGGGCCTCCGTGGCGGTGGTGAGGCACGTCTTGCCCGCATCGGCGCGGCCACTCAGGGCCAGGAGCAACACGGCAGATGCCGCTGATATCGCCAAGTTTCGCATCTGCCCGTTCCAGCGCCTGACACCGAAACTAAAACACAGAAACTCAGGCCTGTCGATTGGAGGTCACACGACGACGCCGGCTAACGATACAGCCGCGCGGCGCATGGGCCTTGTCAGTCGGCCAGCATCGCACCCACATCGGCCTCGGCAACGATTGTCCCATTCACCTTGGCATCCCCGTGAAACCACCACATCGCCTTGCGCCTTGCGATGCTGCGCATGTGATATTCAATCGTATCGCCGGGCAGGACAGGCTTACGGAACTTGCACTTGTCGATGGTCAGAAAATAAACCGCGCGCGGTTTATCCGTTTCCATCGCCTTGATGCCGATGACGCCGGCGGTCTGCGCCATTGCCTCGATCATCAGCACGCCCGGATAAACCGGACGGTCGGGAAAATGGCCGAGAAATACCGGCTCGTTATAGGTGACGTTCTTGATGCCAATTCCGCTGTGGTCCGAACGAACATTAATCAGCCGGTCGATCAGCAGCATGGGGTAACGATGCGGCAGTGTCCTGAGGATCTCGTTGATATCCACGAGCTCATACTTGACCGACGTCTCCTCCATTTTCCCCGATCCTCCCCCTTCGGGCGTTCAGCGCCGCGCCAAACGCCGCCCCCCTTCCGAATCCAAGATCCGGACGGGGTTGGCCCACTGGCCGATTCTGCGGTCGTTGACGATCCCTGGCAATCCTTAACCTGACCCGCGGTGCGGGAGCCGGGCACGTTTTGGTCCAGCTCCCGTTCTACCGACTACGCCGTCAGGCAATTAGAAGGTGGTGCCGCCGCCGAACTTGAACTGCTGCACGACGTCGTATTTGCCCTTGGTGATCGGTATCGCGTAGTCGAAGCGGAGCGGACCGAACGGCGACTGCCAGATCAGGCCCACGCCGACCGACGTGCGCACGACGTTCTGAGCGGCATATTGCAATCCCAAGCAGGTCCCGGGCGCGGCAGGGGAAGCCAAGCCATTGTTCGTTGGCGGGGTACAGCCCGGTACGTTGACTTCACCCGTAGTGGTCCAGTCGGTCGGGCCTTTGTAATCTCCGAGCCAGCCGGCATCGGCATAGACGGCGCCCTTCATACCCAGTTCCTTAGGCAGGAACCAGAATGGCGTCTGGAATTCCAGCGAGGCGCCCCAATACTGCGTACCGCCGAGCGCGTCCTGCGTCCCGTAAGGGTTGATATCACGCGGACCGATGCCGAGCGGCGCAAAGCCGCGCACCAGGTTAGGACCCTCCTGGAAGTGATCGAGCATCCGGATCTGGTTGTTGCCGACCTGGGTCAGGAGACCGCCCTGGAGGTGAACCAACGCGACAAC
>NZ_JBAVCF010000352.1:0-11779 GCF_049586575.1 Bradyrhizobium sp. | reverse complement strand
GGACTTAGGAACGTTTCCGTCCGAAAGATGCCCCTAGAATTGGCTCCGCGTTGGCTTCAATCGCGGGCTCACGCAAGGGGGGCCGTTTACCAATTAAGATGCAAGCTTTTTAACAGCTGGCCTAAACATTTGTTGTGGCGGGGCAGGCCGTTTCTGAAAGACGGTTGCCCCATGATCAAGCAACTGCGGCGCCTCAATTATCGATCCCTCGTTTCAGGAGCGCGCTTGACGCGGATGATCTCCGGGCGCGTCTCCTTGCGGAGGCAAGTCGTTCAAGCCGAGACCGGACAATCAGCGATGCTCCGCGATGACTTGCTGGTGCGAAATGTGCCTGATCGTCGTTGCAACGGCAAAGATGCTCGCAGCGGCAAAGAGGCCGGCCAGAGCTGAAAGAATATAGCGGCTGTCCACAATGCCCACCTCGAATTACTCAACCAAAACAATATTGAATGCCAACGTAGACCGGAGGTCAATCGGTAACAGGAGCGCTCGCAGGCTCGCGATCACCGATTTTTCTTTTGCGGTGGCGCTCGCTCAATCCGGATATGAAGCGTAGTCAGCTCTGAATAGATGTTGCCTTCCAAATCGACGACAACGTCAACGGACCTGCCATCGTTCATCGTAGCTTCGCCCCGCCAAATTCCGCGGCGGTCCTGCACCAAACCGGAAATGTTTAGATACCCCTTGGCTTCAATCCGCGCCCTTGCCTCGTTCTCGTTGAGGCTCGCAGCGCCCGGCAAGGCTGGCCGACTGGTTCGGCCCGGGGCTTGGAAGGGCTCAAATGCTGAATAATACGGGTACGGGGTGCCGCTGTAACAGGGGCTAGTAGGGTTGAATGACGACCAGCGGTACCGGCGCGTACCCTCCGATCGATAGGCCCAATACGAGCGTCGTCCGTAACAGGGGCTGAGCGGAGCCGTCGCGAAGGCAGATGGCATCGTCGGAAACGTAGCGAAGGCAGACGGGGGGGTACGCTGGGTCTGAGCCAGTACGGACCCGCTCGTCACGGTGATCGCGATAGCTGCAATTGCAGATCTCATGCTTTGGCCTGCATCGCAAAAACGAACCCAGTCCATCTGCCAATGTGAGACAGCACCGACAATATAAGCCCCTTTTGTCAAACTGCCAGCAATGAAGCTGCGCGGCCGAAAACCGCGCCGAGGAGAAGTTCCAAACAATTTGCATCACGAGATGCCAGAGAACATTCGCCCCCAGGTCGGGACGTTATACTTCCGATCGTCATCGCTGATGAACCCAGCCCCTGGCGCGACGTGTCACCGGATCAACGCGAAACGAAGCGGGATGCAGCCATGCCCCTTCCATGCCACGTTCTTGTATCAATCTGCGCTCTTTTTTGGCCGGTCTGTGCTAATCTGCCTGCACACCCGAGTATATCAGTGGAAGTGAAGAGAAGCGTCGATGTCTGCTGTACTTACCCCGCACGATAAACGGTCTCGCGATCTGGCGCTCGCCGCGATCGAAGAAGCTCTCGGTTCGATCGGAGGAGCCGACCAGGAGATTTTGCAGTCTGAGCAGACCAAGAAAAAGAGAGATGAGAAGCACCATCATTCTGACATTCGCGTTCGCGAGCCGGTCACAAATCTGCTGCGCGTTAAACTCGCGCCGCGGAGGCTCGGGGGGCTACTGGTTCTGATATGCGTCGGAGCTGCTTTACTTGCGTGGCAGTCAGGCGGTGGACAGGTCGCATCGGAGCCTATCTCGACGTCATCGTTGTCGATGACGAAAAAAGCGGAGCTGCTGGCACAGTCCGTATCCCACAATTCAGATGTCGTGTCGAAGACGGATAGTGGACCGCAGGTTCAGGCGCCGCCGCAGGGCGTACCAACCGCTCCGACCAGCGCTCCCGCAGCTGCCGAACTGACGCACCAGATCCAGGACATCGCCCGCGAACTCGCAACCGTGGCGCAAGGTATCGATCAGCTCAAGACGGAGCAGTCGCAGATTGCGCATCAAGACGCGGAATTGGCGAATGGCCTCAAAACAGCGGACACGGCGGCGCGTCACAACGCTGAACTGACGGAAGAGTTAAGGGGTGCACAGTCTCAGCTGGCCCGTGAAATCAGCACCCTGGCAGACCAGCTCAAAGCAAACCAGGATCTTATGACGAACATTGCTTCGCAGCTCAAGGACACTCAAGATCAAGTCGCGCGCCTCGCAATTTCCGCGCAGCGACAACGACCCAAACCGATGGCTGTTTCACAACCTACAGCGGCCAACCCGTCACGCAGCGCCATGCCCAAACTTCCACCGCCACGCGGAGTGCAGGGTCAAGACCAAAGGCGATTGCAGCCCAACCAACAGTAGGTTGTCACTAACTGCAACCGGATTCGCCCGAAGAAAAATAGCGATGTGCAAGAAGCGCAATGATCTCGAGATCGCGTACTACACACGACTTACCTCACGGGTGATTGACCACGAGCTGACCAACGTTCTGGAGGACATACTTCGCAAATTGCAGAGCGAAAAAAGCGCGCTACAACCGGAAGGAGAAGAAGGGCCGCCTCGCTAGGCGGCCTCCCACGTCGCCGCGGCTCCAAGCCACCAGCTAACCTGCCGCACCAGCAGGCCGGACACGTGATCGCACCCGACCAATGCTGACGCCGCCAGAATGCTCGTGCCAGGCCCGCCCACGCGTGACCCGGATCAGTCGTCATCGCTCGCTTTAGAGAAGTCGGTTATCCGCTCCCCGCGCAATGAATGACTTGGCTTGGCTAGGCTAGGCTACGCTAACCAATGCGAGTCGGCCCTGCTGCCTTTAAGCGAAAATTAACCATAACTGGGCAGCTTTGTCTGAGCAGTCCACCCATCGTGCGGGGCAACAGGCGCACCCAAAATGACCAGACGATTGGCATTTGCGTTCGCCGCGGCGTTAGCTCTCGGCGGCTGTTGTCAGGATATCAGGGGCTACGTTCCGCCTTCGAATGCACGGGCGGAGTTCGGTCCCATTCCGAAACCCAAACATGTGAAACGCATAAGATTTCGACATACCGGCAACGCGGCGCTGTCGTCTAGCGATGCGTCTGCGAGCGAACATGAGCTTGCCAAGCTGGAGCCACACTCAAAGGAATGGGATTCGGCCCTGGATGCCCTTAATCAGGCCGCTGACAATGAACTGAGAAAAAAACTGGTGATCTGCCGAGGTTGTGATCAGCGCGTGGATGAAGATCAGACGAGCGCAGTGTGGCCGACGCGAGCTGCCGACGGCTATCTGTCACTGCAAAGGACTCTAGGATCGCTCTCTTTGCCGGAGGCTGCTCCGAGCGGCGGCCCGCGATAAGGTGTGATTCAGTTGGAGGCCTCAAGAACAAAGGGGCCAGGAAATCAGATGTTGGTCGATTCTGGTCTGTTCTCGCGTACATCTTTAGCTCCGACGTGCTGAAACCGCCTAATTAAAAGGCACAGGGGCGCGACAAAGGCGCGCTTTCAGCGCGAAATCCGCCAGATGGTTCCGTTCGCGTCTTCTGACACGAGAAGGGCGCCGTCGTGAGCGACCGCCACCCCGACGGGCCTTCCCCAAACGTCGGAGTCGTTGATGACAAACCCGGTGAGGAAGTCTTGGTACTCCCCCGTAGGAACTCCACTCTTGAGAGGAATTCGGATGATCTTGTAGCCGGTGCGTTTGGACCGATTCCAAGATCCATGTTCGGCCGCAAAACCATCACCCCAATATTCAGACGGAAACATTTTGCCGTTGTAAAAAGTCATCCCGAGAGAGGCAGAATGGGCTTGGATGAGAACATCGGGAGTGGCGATCTTTCCTCTCAAGTCGCCCCGCCTTCCAATATGTCGCGGATCTTGATTGTCGCCGATGAAAAACCAAGGCCACCCGTAGAACGCACCTTCGCGCACCCTGGTAATGTAATCCGGCACTAAGTTGTCTCCCAAACCATCGCGCTCATTGGTCGAGCAATACAAATCCCCGGTCATAGGATGAACCGCGAGACCGACGCAGTTGCGGATGCCCGTAGCAAACACGCCAAGGCGCTTTCCATCCGGATCGAACATCAAAATTGCTGCGCGATCTGTCTCGGTTCCCAAACTTGCGCCCAGCGGATATTCGCCACCCCACCACGACTGCATTTTTCCTATTAGATTTCCTAGGCCCTCGGCGGCATTGCTTCTCGAACCAACCGACACCAACATTCGTTTGTTGTCGGTCGTGAAAACCAGGTTTCTCGTCGAGTGACTTCCTCCACTCGGTAGCCCGGCAACGATGACCTCAGGTTTTGCGGCGGCTTTGGTATCCCCGACCGTGTAAGGAAAACGAACCACGCTGTCGGTATTGGCGACGTAAACCCACTGAGGTTTGTCTCCACTTGGAAAAAAGGCAATTCCGAAGGGTTGGTTAAGCCCGCTTGCGAAAATCTCATTTACGGATTTCGAGTCTCCCCTGGCCCCTCGCAGGATGCGGATCCTGCCCGCGCGGGTTTCCGCGACGAAAATGTCACCATTAGGCGCTACGCGCATCTCGCGTGGTGCGTCCAATCCGTCAGCGAATAATTCGACTTTAAAGCCGGGCGGTGCCTGCGGGATAGCGGTTGGTGGTCGCGGCACCACATGAGCGACATTGGCGACCGAGGACGTTGCCCCGGGTTTCGGTAAATCCTCTGGTCTTATGATCCGACTCAATCCCGGCTTATCGGAGTGCCAGTCACCAAATGCAGCGGCCCCCACAAGCGGTCCCGATTGACCAAGCGCATGGCCAAGACCGACGACAAGGACGACCGCTGCCAAACAGACGGATTGAATGTGCGACCACATTGCCTATAACTGCTTTTCAAAGACTTACTGGTAGTTTTGAGGCGATGGTCTAATTCTGATTTCTGCTCCCGTGAAGCAGAAATGAGAATACGTTGTTAGCGGCCCATCCGGCTCTAGGCCTCGGTTTCATCTCGCTTGAGCGGATGGGCGGTATCGAACCCGTTGTCTTGTCTCCGTTCGCAGATGGCTCGGCATACACGACTTAAGAGGCAATCGCATAAAGGGTTTGCGGGCTGCACACGAAGAAAGCCGCCGCTGGGTTGAGATCAGCGACGGCTCTCCTCAGGTACGGTGACCGGCCAAATGGTCACAACGATAGTGGCTTGCAACCGTTAAGTTGTAGTTATCGCCTCAGCTTCCCGGCCTTATGGTCCGGCTTGGTGCCGTAGTGCGCGGTCCTCCTCCTGTGAAACAGGTGCCACAGGTTTCGACTGCCCGCACCGCTTCGAATAGGTTCTGTCCGCGGGATCTCCGTAATAATACGGAGTTCAACCAACCTGTGGAAAACTCTAATCTCGCTCTTGTCGGGGCTGAATTTCATTACCCATCAATTTTTACCGGCAGGGCCGTTGACAGGCGGCCATTTTGAAATTTCGGCGCCAAAAGTGAACTAGTACACAGATACCCGGTTCGTTCTTCGCTTAAATTGCCGTAGCCGGGGGAAGCGTTCCGCCAGGTGAGTAGCGTCTTTTTGTGGAGTTCGGGTTATGAGGGCAGATAAGACCGTTTCAGAAGAGAGCCTGCAACGCTTGTGGTCGGAGATCGCCTTGTTGCGGCAGGAGATCAAGCAAGCCCAGCGCGATCAAACAGCATCGCAAGTGCATTTGGCGTCTGCTGTTGAAGTCGCGCAAACCCGGGTTCTCTCGCGCTGAGGTCTCTCGATTGCATCAGAACACTGGAGCTGTCGCCAACTGGCGCAGGCTGGTCGCCATACCAGCTTGGGCAATGGCTAATCATTGAGGCCATTGCCACAGTCGCCTGGCTGTGCGCCATCGCTTGGGGCAGCTACAACATAGTTCGTTGGATTTTCAGCTAGCCCAGTGTTGCGCGGCTTGCAGCGCGCACAAGATCATGCCCCACAGCGCAACGTTCACTTCAACGGCCACCCACATTGTGTGTCCCCCCGGGACGAGTGACGAGAATCCCCCGATTCGCATCACCGCCAAGTTCAAAGACCAATATGTGAAAAATGTGGTTCGCAGATGCGAACGCGGCCCGCTCGGGCACACCGTGTCTTTCTGTCGGTTGTGACATACCCTCACTTGCGATCGATTAGGAAAATGGCCCCGATGGCTTAAGCGCGGGTCCCCGACCTTCCGCGTGGCGCTTTAACCCGGAACGGCAGCGCTCGCAGCACCTGGTGCCCGACGAGGAAGATCCTGTGAGTAGGGTTCATCTGCGATCGCTGTCGGAAACATGAACTTAGGTTTTGGCTGGTGAGGCGGACGAAGCGCCGGGTGAGACGGGACGCGAGTGCCGCGCTCTAAAGAAGCGGCTCCGCAGGCGTCCGGCTTGCCGCGGCGAGCGCCGGCGAGCATGCCAAGGCGTCGCTGCGAACCGTACGTTGACGATTAGACGGGATGACGGCCGGCAACCGGTCTTGATTTCGTGGCTCAGGGGCATGAAGCTGACTACCACTGAAGGCCGGCGCACGAAGCCGAGCCCTGCCAAGCCGCTGCCGTCTAATTGAGGGACGGCTTGGATGGTTCGGGCGCCTGCGTTCGGAGGCTTTTCGCCGCTCTATCGCGGACTCTTGATACCGCGAACTTCAAGACGCCACGCCATGATAGCTCCAAAAGCAGCTGATGGTGCCTCAGCCCCTTGCCGCCTTTCACTAGACCCAGGTCCCGGATCAAACAGTACCGTCCATTGCTCATGCGGACGATTTTACTATGTGCAACACTCGTCATTACGTGGAGCATGCACTGCTGAACGGGTAGGTCAATTCTTGACAAGGTGATTCGACGCAGCCGTCAGCGCGCTGGAGTCTGAGACTCGCAGATTAGACAATCTGGGCCAAGGCCAGTTGGCTCTTCCCGGTGAATTTCGACGTCTTAGACCGCCCGCCGCTCCGGCAGTATGTCATGGGAATAGCAAGGAACGTGCGCGGCTGTCAGAGCATGGCTTTTAAGGGCCGCCGGGTTTCTTTCGCCCTTTGCCGCACACGCAAGGATGGTCGACGCCATTTCGGCTTTCACAGCCGAGGTGCGTTGCGATTCCGGAAGCGTAGCGGTTGCATCGTCAAGAACCGACTTCATCAGTTCAATCAACTCAGGTGGAAATACTGCACCCCTGGGATTCACGTTCGCCTCCTCCTAACAGCAAACTCACCCCCAAATTATTTAAGTCCCTATTTTCCGACGAATCAATCGTCGTCAGCGGCGAATTGAAAATTTCTGCCGGTGGCGAATGAGCCATTGGCAATTTTGGAATTTCGCACGATCTTCGAGGACCGCAACGTTCACAAGTGGACCAAACTCGACGCGCGTTGACTAGCGTTACCGCCAGCGAAAGCCGGCGCTTCGCAACCTATTGGTCACGGGAGTGTTTTCTCGGTAGTTCCATCCGGCGCACCCGCGATGTTCCCAATTGCCGGACTCGGGCCACCTTCTTCAACGACCACGGCTGGCCATCCGCCGGCGGCCCCCCAGGCTGGCCAGTCGCTGAGTTTGCGTCGGCCGAGCAAAATGGCTGAGCAGCAAATACCAAGGCGGAACGCGTCAAGCGAAGCCGGAAGGGACGGCTGGTAACGCCGGAAGAGATTGCCAATACCGTTCGTTACGAAGACAATGATGAACCAAGGGTGGGCCATGGGCATCGCAAGCCGATCGAACCGGACGCCCAGGCGCAGGCGATCTGCATGACGACCGGCGATTTCGGCCGCGTCTTCGAGGCAATCGCCGCGAAGCGCAAACCTGCCTCCGGGGGCGACCAATGAGTTCCGCTTCGAAAGTGATCTCTCGCGAATGGCTGGATTGGCCATTCTTCGAGCCCCGTCATCGGACGATCGGTCAGGCGCTCGATCATTTCGTGGGCTCAGGCGCTCTCGATGCGATCGACCACAATGACGTCGACGGCGCCTGCCGCAAGCTTGTGCGTGCGATGGGCGAGGCGGGGTTGCTTGGTTGTGCGGTCGCATCACCGGATGGTGACGTGGCGACGATCGATTCACGTTCCATCTGCCTGTCCCGCGAGTCGCTGGCGTACGCCGACGGTCTGGCCGATTTCGCCTTTGCCATGCAAGGATTGGGTTCGGGTGCGATCGCGCTTGGTGGTTCGCCCGAACTCCGGAACAGAGTGTTGCCGAAGGTGCGCGCGGGGGAATGGCTCGCGGCGTTCGCTCTTTCGGAGAAGCAAGCCGGCTCGGACGTGGCCGCCATGAGCTGTGCGGCGCGAGCTGACGGTGACAGTTACGTCCTTGATGGCGAGAAGACCTGGATTTCCAACGGTGGTATCGCTGACGTTTACACGCTTTTTGCGCGCACGGGTGAGGCTCCCGGAGCGCGAGGAATCTCGGCGTTCGTCGTGTTTCCGGATGATCCAGGATTCAGCATCGCCGATCGGATCGACGTCATCGCTCCGCACCCGCTGGCAACGCTGCGGTTTAACGCCTGTCGGATTCCAGCCAGCCGGCGGCTTGGAGCGCCGGGCGGCGGCTTCAAGATCGCGATGCAAACCCTCGATATCTTTCGGGCCTCGGTTGCGGCCGCTGCGCTGGGTTTCGCACGACGCGCAATCGATGAAGCGGTCAGCCATGCGCGGGAGCGGCGCATTTTCGGCAGTACGCTGGCGGACCTGCAACTGACGCAAGCCGCGCTTGGCGAGATGGCTACCGAAACAGATGCTGCTGCGCTTCTGACCTATCGCGCTGCGTGGCGGCGCGATGTCCAAAAGCTGCCGACGACCCGCGAGGCTGCGATGGCGAAGCTCGCAGCCACCGAAACCGCACAAAAGGTAATCGATCGAGCCGTACAGATGTTCGGCGGGCGAGGCGTGCGAAAAGGCGAGATCGTTGAAAGCCTCTATCGCGAGATCCGCGCCCTTCGCATCTACGAGGGCGCGACCGAAGTCCAAAAACTGATCGTTGCGCGCGAAACGCTCAAGCCGCGCTGAAGGCGCTGGAACCTGGCGCTAGGCGTTGGCATCCTCGGGGAGAAAATCCACTTCGTGCTCGGCCGAGAGGCGGATGACTTCCGCAACATCGGTGAGGTTATGCAGGTGATTGAAGAGCGCTTCCAGCTTGCGCGAAGGCGAGACCCAGAACAACGCGCGCACCGGCTTGTCCGATTTATTGAAATAACCGTGGGGAATGCCGCGCGGCATGCGCACGAGGTCGCCAACCTGGGCTTGGGTCCAGACTCCATCCAGCTTCAGGTCGAGCGTACCTTCCTGCACAAGAATGAATTCATCCTGGGTCGGGTGAATATGGACGGGGACGAATAGTCCCGGCTCCGTGTTGGTCTCGAAGGCGAAGGTCGATTCGGAGACGGCCTTCGGAAAATAGTGCTGACCAAGAATATTCCAGGACTTGCCTGCAAAGCCTTCTCCGTTCCGGGTGATACCTTTTTCAAGTGTTGTCATGGGGGTGATCCTTCGCGCGTTGTCTCACACGATACGCATTTTGTTACGCCCCGCGCTCTTCGTCTACCGGGCGCAGGCCGATGCCCTGATTATCGAGGTGCAGGCCAAGCGCAGGTTGGCTGACGAATACCAAGCCGCGCAGGCGAGAGGCGAGGTCGCCCGGCATGGCGGCGAAACTTCGCGTTTCCTGTCAACACAACGGACCGGACTGGCCACGCGGAAGTAAAACGTGGCCAGCCCGGTTCCTAATAGACGCGTGATTGCCGAAGAAAAACGGCCCGCTAAGCGGGCCGTCTTCTTTATTCAATCGCGATCTTCGTAATAGTGATTACGTCGGTGATCCCGGTCGGAGTGACGGTCCCTGCCTGGTTGAACGACAATGACCTGACTCCGACTGCGTCGAAAATCACGGTCTCGGTGCCAATCACGATCTCCACGCTCACCACGATAACCGTCATCAACACGAACCCCAGCACCACTGGGGCCAACACCGAATTCAACGCCCTGAGCAGACGCCGCACCGGCACCCAACAGCGTAACTGCCGCAACTACAACTAAAGAAAACTTATTCATAAATTGATACTCCTTTCGAAGACAACCCAACCGGGAACTAAAGGTTCCGTGGGTAAGCCGGATTATTTCGGATCGCCCGCAGCATAATCATTGAAGCATTCGCCATCTTTTCGGGGCCATGCTTGTCTTTGAAAGCAAGCCAAGCCGCCTTGAACCACGCCTTGGCTTCATCCAGCGTGTTGGTGTGCCGTATGGCGGGCCGGGAATGTTGATGTGGACGGACGTGCCACAGCCACAGGCCGGGTGATCGCTCCTTGGCATAGCGGATGCGGTTGTCTTCGTGGACCGTGTAGTCGTTGGGATCGATCAGGCGGAGGGTGAGCCTTTCTGAGGTCCCGTTGATCTGCATCAATCGGCGGCCCTCAAGGCCGCGCTATTCGAGAAATACACTCAGCCCCACTGAGTGTTGGAGTCCTCCCCTCCAGTCCTGAAGGTCGCCGCGGCCCCGGCGGCCTTTTTTTCTTTAGAGAAACCCGCCTCTACGCGGCCGCCCGATCTTCCTTCTCATCCCCACGCATCACAACCCTCAGCGCGTTGTCTGGTAGCGGTCGCTGCAGCGCCTTCGCCTCATCCCAAGGCGCGCGCATCCAGACGTCTCGCTCTTCGTCGGTCGTCAGGATCACGGGCATGGCCTTCGGATGGATCGGCTCGACCACGGCGTTCGGCGAGGTCGTCAGGAAACCGTAGACCTGATGCGGTCCGGGAATCGGCCTCGATTTGGTGCCCCGGTCGCCATGGAACGTGGTCCAAATCCCGGCGAATGCGACCAGAGGCCGATCCTCATTGAGCGCAAACCACACCAAATCCTTCTTCTTGGTCTCCGCGTTCGGCTCTGGTGCGTATTCGGCGAAGCTGTTGGCCGGGACGAGGCAGCGGTTCTCAGGCTTCATCCATATCCGCCAATGCGGCGACGACGTGTTGCGGATGTTGGTGACCGCCGGGCCGCCAGTGCGTATCGGTGAAGGCATCCCCCAGCGCATTTTGGTCAGTGCACGCCCGCTGTCCGTGTTGCGAACAACCGGTGCCGGATAGTCGGGAAACACGCCGGGCATCGCTGGCAGGTTGCCCACGTATGTGTTGAGGACGCGGAACAGCGCGATGATGGCGGCTTGGTTGGTGGTGATGCTATAGAGGTTGCACATCAGCGGGCCGGTAGGGTTTGAGCGGCGTTCGAGACCTCAAATCATAGTCGGATGGCCCCGCAGTGGAAACAGAGATGCCAATGCGATCCATTTTGATCATCGCGATGTTGCTTGGGTCGATCCATCAGGCCGAAGCTCTCGACCGTGACAAATGGATTGAGCAGACCGCGAGAGCAAGCAAAGCTTGCCAAGCCAAATTTCGACAGAAATTCGGTGAAGCAAAGGGCCGCAGTTACGCTGACTGTGTGACTGACCAAAAGAACAAAGCAATAGACACGTGTACGGGGAATAGCGAGTTTGCCAATTGTGTTCTAGAACGATCATTGAAGGTATTGGAAGTGTGCGACCTGTCGGAATGCTAAGGGACCGGGGCGACACCCGTTAGTTCGGGGCATCGCCATCGCGCTGCTTGACAGGGTGGACCATGAACCTTTCCGCCCGTCCATCGTACCTATATCTGTCGACCACCGTCGCTGTTGAAGATGGGCAGGGGCATTTCAAGTGGACGGCAGGGGCCGCTCAATTTCAGAGACTGGGGCGGCTCCACTTCAGCGGACGGACTGAAAAGCCTGACTGCGGTGTCATGACGTTGCTTCCTATGGGGCTGGATCAGCTCAGCGACCGGAGCGCCTGCTGAAGTTTCTCCGATCCATTGGCGACACTGGGAGTGGATGGACTAACCGTGATAGGAGCGCTCGGAT
>NZ_JBAVCF010000351.1:0-6404 GCF_049586575.1 Bradyrhizobium sp. | reverse complement strand
CTCTTCTTGCTCACGGAGAGAACCATGGGTACGATCGCGACAAGACCGACCGGCGCGAGGTCCTGGCGCGGATCGAAGCCGATATTCGGAAACAGCCAGAAATTCGCGGCCAGCGAACCCATATTGCCGAAGATCAGCGTGTAGCCGTCGGCATCCGAGCGGACCACGCGGCGGGTTCCGACCGTGGCGCCGCCGCCGGTCACGTTCTCGACGACGACAGACTGGCCGAGGTCTTCGCCCATGCGCCTTGCTACGATCCGGGCCAGTACGTCCGTCGTGCCCCCGGCCGCTGCCGCGACGACGAGTGTGAGCGACCGGTTCGGGAAGTTCTCGGCCGCCGTGGCGTGCACGGACAAAAGAACAGCCGCGATTGTGGCGATCACTGACTTCATCATCGTCTCCCTGCGGTGCCTGGCGGCATCAGCCCACCATACCGATAAATGCGCAATGCCATAGGCAAATGCACGCCAGTTGATGCTGGCTTTCGTCGCTATGTCCGCCGATAGACGGACATGCTTTTTGTGATTGTGCGCCGTGGCAAGCCTACGGCAACAGCTCAGCGATCTGGATGGCATTGAGCGCCGCGCCCTTCAGTAATTGATCGGCGGCGACGAACAGCGAGATCGAATGGCCGATTGGATCACTGAGATCCCGGCGGATGCGCCCGACCAGGACCTCGTCCTGCTCTGACGCTTCGATTGGCATCGGGAAATAGTTTCTGACGCGATCGTCGACCAGCTATATGCCAGGCGCATTTGCAAGGATCTTGAAAAAGCCCCGGACCTTTCGGTGGCGGGGCTTCGGATCAGATGATGCGATCGTTCGACTACGCGCGCACGCCTCCCGAGCCCCCAGAGGGCTTGGTTTTGGTCGTGGTTTTGGCGGTCGCGGTCATCATGGGGCCGGACTTATGGGCAAGACTGAACGCGACGTCAACTGATTTTGCCACGAAAACCGCAAAGCAAACGGTTGAACAGGGCGCCTTTGTTACGCGATAAGCCGCTTCGATGACCGTTGCCAACCACTTCGAACTGCTTGCAACCGACGGCGGGGCCCGAACCGGCCAGTTGACGACGCCGCACGGCGTGGTGCGAACGCCGGCCTTCATGCCGGTCGGCACTGCGGGCGCCATGAAAGGCATGCACTGGCGCGAGGTTCGCGACGCCGGCGCCGATATCGTGCTCGGCAACACCTATCATCTGATGTTGCGGCCCGGCGCGGAACGGATCGCGGCGCTCGGCGGCCTGCAGCATTTCACCGGCTGGAACGGTCCGATGCTGACCGATTCCGGCGGCTTTCAGGTGATGTCGCTCTCAGAGCTTCGCAAGGTGAGGGAAGCTGCCGTCACCTTTCGCTCCCATATCGACGGCGCGATGGTCGAATTGTCGCCGGAACGCTCGATCGAAGTGCAGCGGCTGCTCGGCTCCGACATCGCGATGCAGATGGATGAGTGTGTCCGGTTGCCGGCCGAACACGGCGATATCGAGCGCGCCATGCAATTGTCGCTGCGCTGGGCGGAGCGCAGCCAGCGGGCGTTCGAGACCGCGCCTGCCGGCTACATGCTGTTTGGCATCGTCCAGGGCGGCGATGTTCCGGAGCTGCGGCGCGTGAGCGCGCAAGGCCTCGTTGAGATCGGCTTTCACGGCTATGCAATCGGGGGGCTCGCGGTCGGCGAACCGCAATCAGTCATGCTCGCAATGATCGAGGAGACAGCGCCCTTTCTCCCCGACGCGCGTCCGCGGTATCTGATGGGCGTGGGAACACCGGACGACATGCTGGAAGCGGTGGCGCGCGGTGTCGACATGTTCGATTGCGTGATGCCGACCCGTAACGGCCGCCACGGCATGGCGTTCACGCGGTACGGCCAGATCAATCTGCGCAACGCACGCCACGCCGATGACCCCCGGCCGCTCGATGAAACCAGTTCCTGGCCGTCCACGCGCAATTGTTCGCGCGCCTATTTGCATCATCTCGTCAGGTCCGGCGAGACCCTGGGCGCAATGCTGCTGTCGGAAATCAACATCGCCTACTATCAACATTTGATGAACGGGATCCGGCAAGCGATCTCACAGGGGACGTTCGCCAGTTTTCGCGAGCAGACGCGCGGCGACTGGGAAAAGGGCGACATCGCGGCGCGCTAGGGTTCCGTACCGGCAAAGAACTAGCGACGATTGGAACTCAGTTACACGCGAAACGCTTGAGCGAATGCTTGGTCACAAAGCCGTAACCGCAGGTATCGCAGGTCCAGAGGTAGCTGATGATGTCGTCCGCCAGGTAGGCTGACGCTTCAGCAGCCACCATGGAATCCGCGCAGACAGGGCACGTCGGCAGATCACTCCCACGGGGATTATGCGAGAGGGTGGACAGGACTTCAGCAGCTGCTGACATCGTGGCCTCCTTTGCGATCAGAGTGAGCCTAGCGCCGCCTATGGAAGTGCGCGTACTGCGAGGAAGCACAAACTTCGGAAGGTCGTCACCACCAGCACCATACAATAGTTTGTTTGACGATGTCGCAACACAAATGCGTTGGTTTTACGTTATTTGGTGCGGGACGCATTTTTGCGATGCAGCGAACTGTGGCGCAGGAATGCTTGAACTGCGACACGCTTTCACCGCTATAAAAAGCGAGCGTCTCATCCAAACATCGACACGCATCGGAGAAATGCGCCATGGAGAAATTGTCATCGACGCGTGCTATGCAGCATCGCGGCCGGGGCCGGGTGTTCGACAGCATCGTGGAAGCAATCGGCGATACGCCGATCGTGCGATTGGTACGGTTGCCGCAGCAGCGCGGGACGAAAGCGACCATTTTAGCCAAACTGGAATATCTCAGTCCTGCCGCCAGTGTGAAGGATCGCATCGGCGTTGCCATGATCGTGGCGATGGAAAAGGCCGGTCTCATTGATGCCGATACCGTCCTGATCGAACCGACTTCGGGAAATACCGGGATTGCGCTGGCTTTCGCGGCCGCCTCGCGCGGCTATCGGTTGAAGCTCGTAATGCCGGAGTCGATGTCGACCGAACGGCGCAAGATGCTGGCCTTCCTTGGCGCGGAAATTATCCTCACCCCAGCCGCCCAGGGCATGAAGGGATCGATCGCCACCGCCGAAGAGCTGGTGCGAACCACGCCTAAAGCCGTCATGCCCCAGCAGTTCAAGAATCTCGCCAACCCGGAAATTCATCGCCAGACCACGGCTGAGGAAATCTGGAACGATACCGGAGGCAACATCGACGTCTTTGTCGCGGGCGTCGGAACCGGCGGCACCATTACAGGGGTAGGGCAGGTGTTGAAGGCCCGCAAACCTTCGGTGCGGATCGTCGCCGTCGAGCCGGAGGAAAGCGCGGTACTGTCCGGCGGTCAGCATTCGCCGCACAAAATCCAGGGGCTCGGCGCCGGCTTCGTTCCCGAGATCCTCGATCGCTCCGTGATCGACGAAATCGTCAAGATCAGCAGCGCCGAGGCCATCGAGACCGCGCGCGCTTTGGCGCGCAACGAGGGGATCGCCGGCGGCATTTCCTCAGGCGCCGCGGTTGAGGCAGCCCTCAAGCTGGGACAACGTTCGGAAAACGCGGGCAAGGTCATCCTTGCGATTGTGCCTTCGTTCTCGGAGCGCTACCTCTCAACGGCTCTGTTTGAAGGAATCTGATCGTGCCAGACCAACCAAGGCGACGGCGAACCCTGAACGATGCCCGCTCCGAAGCGGAAGCCGCGTTCAAGAAGGCGACCAAGAAGGAACCGGAAGCGCCGCCGAAAACGGTCACGCTTCCCGGCGTGAAGGAACAGGTCTCGTTACGGATCGATCAGGATGTTCTCGAATACTTCCGGGAAGGCGGCCCCGGCTGGCAGGACCGGATCAACGACGCCTTGCGCAAGGCGGCCGGGAAATAGCGTCGACGACCCAGCCGCAGCCAAACCAGCTCAGGCTTTGACCGCCGCAGGCCTTGGCGCCGGCGGCTTCAGGTTCAGGAGATTGCCGGTCAGAATGAGCATCGCCCCCAGCACGGTGAAGCCGTCCATCCGTTCGCCGTAAATCATCCAGCCCGCCGCAGCGGTCAAGGGAACGCGAAGGAAATCCATCGGCAATACGATCGTGGCGTCCGCATACAGCATCGCGCGCGCCATGCAGAAGTGGGAGAAGGTCCCGCTGATAGCAACCGCGATCGCGCAGCCCCAGACATAAGGCGACGGCCATACCCAGACGTAGACAGTGGGGAGTGCGCCCGCCACGACCTGGACGGCAAGCATCCAGAACACGATCGCCACCGTCGTCTCGGTGCGCGTCAACGATTTCATAATGGCGACCGAAGTGCCGAAGCCGACTGCGGCCGCGAGCGCAATCAATTGGCCCGGATTGATCTCTCCTGTCGCGGGACGCACGATAACGAAGACGCCGATCAGGCCCAACGCGATGGCGGCGATCTTCCAGACGGTCATGCGCTCGCCGAGAAAGCTTGCGGCCAGGATCGCGGTCCAGATCGGCATCGTGAATTCGAGCGACACCACCTGTCCGAGCGGAATCAGCGTCAGCGCGTAGAACCAGCCGAGCTGGGCCGCATAGTGGAGCAGGCCGCGGCCGGCATGCAGGCGCAGCCGCGACGTCCGTAACGCCGCAAAACCTCCAGCGAGACGGATCAGGGGATACAGCATCAGAAGGCCGAGCGCTGAGCGGATTTCCATGATCTGGAAGACATTGAGTTCGCGCGTGGCCTCACGGCCGGCGACGGCCACCACCAGCATCAGGCTGAGCCAGCCCGCCATCCACAGCGCGGCCCTCGGTTTTGACGGCGTTCGGTTCATTGGAGCAGACAAACAACCCGGCCTATGGCGATGTGACGGACGAGACGTCCGCCAAGCAAGCCGGTATCGTCGAGCCCGCCGCCGTTTGCAACGGACAAAGTTGCCGATGCTATAATGCGCGACGAGGCGAACTCGCGCGATATTCAGGAGGATTCCGATGCGCATCTTGCAACCAGCCGACTGGTCGAAACCGCGCGGCTTTTCCCACGGCGTGGTGGTTGAGGCTCCCGGACGCTGGATCGTATTGGCCGGCCAGACCGGCGGCGACGAAAAGGGCGAATATTCGCCTGACATGGCAGCTCAGGTCGGCACGGCGCTGAAGCGCATCATCCGCCTGCTCGCGGAAGCGGACGCTGGCCCCGAGCATATCGTCCGGCTGACCTGGTATCTGACGAGCAGGAGCGAATACGAGGCGGCAGGCGCCGGGATCGGCGCGGCCTGGCGCGAAACCTTGGCTAAGAATTTTCCGCCCTCGACCTTGCTTTATATCGGCGGACTCGTCGACGCCCGGGCCAAGGTCGAGATCGAAGTGACGGCGTTTGTGCCGGACAAATAGAAGCCGGCGGCTCCGAGATGGCGAGCCGCCGGCGATTTTGTCTCGGTCAGGAATTAGCTTCGCGTCAGCGTAATCGAAGCGCCCTTGAACTGGTTCTCGGACCTGATGATCACCGATTGCTTGTTGCCTCGCGTCGTCAGGGAAATGTTCGCGGAAAATCCAGGCGCGTTGGCGATAACCTGAACCACGCCACCGCCCGCACGTCCTTCGATGTTGCCATTGATGTTGCGGGTGCTTTCGTTCCACGTCCCTGCAATCGCAGAACCCTGCGCCATGACGTTGCTCGACAGATTGAATTTGTAGCTGTCGCTTGCACAGGTCAGCGTCTGTTGCAGACCATTGCCGCCGGCGCCGACCGCATAGGTCGCGCGGCAACGGATGCGCTCGGTCGAGCCGTCGTCCAGTGTCACGGTGCCCGCGCCGCTCCACACACCCGCCATGCCCGCAAATGGCCCGCCGGACTGCGCGTAGCTACCGGTGCTCCAGGTGGATGCAACCAGCATCGCTGCGGCTGCAAAAATCAGGCGCCGCGTGACAGTGATAACGAGGGATTTCTTGTTGCCGTTATTGACGTGAAGCTTCCCATCGGCCACTGCACGGTACTCCCGCAGATGCTCCATTCCACGTCCCCCATCCGGCATTGCCACTCAGCTGGCCGTTCGCATATGCACCATTGATCGACACCCGCACAAGTCCCTCGTGGCCGATCGTGCCTGCGGCATCGGAACCGGGTGCTGAAATCTTGCCGTCGGCCACCGTGAGGGTCGAGCGCACGGTCGGTTCGCACGATCCGGCCTTGGTCACGATCGTGACATTCCAAATTCCGTCATAGGGAGTCTGGGCCGCCGCCGAATGGGCGCCAAGCACCGCACAGCCAAGCGCCGCAAATGCGGCGGCCGGCGTACCGGAACAAACTTTTGTAATGCGATGAATGCGCATGAATCGGGTCCCCGATGTGTGTAACTGCGACAGCTATTTCGCGACAATTATGGTCAAACTTTGGTGCACCGCATCATGATCTTAAAAGTGATGTAAAAACAAATACTTACG
>NZ_JBAVCF010000350.1:0-21430 GCF_049586575.1 Bradyrhizobium sp. | reverse complement strand
GACCGGGATGATCGACGTTTTCTGTCGCGCGCTGAAAGAAGCCTACGACCAAATCAATACATTGGCATCGGATAGCATCGTTCAGCGCCTGGCAAAGATTTTGGTAAGTCTCGCAGGCAAAATCGGTCACCAATCCAGTTTGCTGATTGAGATCCCGACATATCTTACGCAGGAAGAAATCGCTCAGATGGTGGTTGCTCGCCGCGAGCGCATTTCGACGGCTCTCAATTTTCTGCGTCGGCAAGGGATGGTGCAATATACGGCTCGTGGGCACCTCATGATTGACCTGGGGAAGCTTGAGAGCCTCTGAGTAAGATTTGAGTACCTCTCGACCGATAGACGCCGTTGCCGGTTTGGAAGTGTTACCAAAGTAACTGACCTGCCGACCTGGATCGCCTAGATTTCGATGGATCGTCCTTCAGACCTGCTTTTCGATCTTCAATCGGTAAGGCAGCTCAATCATCGAAAAATCGCTCCAGCTTTGACCGTGAGGTCTCATGAAACAGAGAACGTTTGTCATTGGGTCAATCGGGGTGGTTGGGTTAGCCTGGGCAGTGATGGCGTCAGCCGCTCCGCGCCACGATAGCGACGGCGGTTTTGACGCTGTGGCCGCGCTGAGCGCGCGGACAATGTTCGACGAGGGCAAGAAAACATTCCGCTACGACACATTCGGGAGCGAGGCTTTCTGGGGCGACGCGCTTCAGTTGCACAAAGCCATCGCCGGCGAAAAGAATGGCGGCGTCGGGCCCGGCGTTTCACCGAAAACCGCGCTCTCGGTCGGATTGAAGGTCGACTCGGATGCATTGCCAGCGGCGCTGAAAAAGCAGATCGCGGCGGGCAAGGTCAATCTCGACGATCCCGCGACCACCATCGCGCTCTTGAAATTGAACGCGGTGGTCGGCGTCACGGCGTTCGTCAATCGCGACGGCAGCGTCAAGTCGATGGGCATCCAGTGCGCGTTCTGTCACTCCACGGTCGACGATTCATTCGCGCCGGGCATCGGCAAGCGGCTTGACGGTTGGCCCAACCGCGACCTCAATGTCGGCGCGATCGTGTCGCTGGCGCCGAACCTGAAGCCGTTCACGGACCTGCTCGGCGTCGACGTCGCGACCGTGAAGAAGGTTCTCGCCAGTTGGGGGCCGGGGCGATACGACGCATTTCTCAATAAGGATGGAAAGGCCTTTGGCCCCGACGGCAAGCAGGCTGGAACGCTGATCCCACCGGCGTTCGGCCTCGCCGGCGTGGATCTTGCTACCTCAACCGGCTCGGGGTCCGTCACCTACTGGAACGCTTACGTCGGGGTGACCCAGATGCATGGTTCCGGAACGTACTTCGACGCTCGCTTCGGCGACAAGGATCAGTATCCCGTTTCAGCGAAGAGCGGCGCATGGAACACGCGGGGCACTCCGGACCGGGTGACGCCCAAACTTGCCGCGCTGCATTTCTATCAGCTCGCACTACCGGCCCCCAAAGCACCTGCCGGGTCGTATGACAAGGTTGCGTTCGAACGCGGCAAGACGGTCTTCAACGGTGCGGGCAAGTGTGCGACCTGTCACGTCCCGCCGCTTTACACCGAGCCGGGACACAACATGCATACGCCGAGCGAGATCGGCATCGACTCGTTCCAGGCTGACCGCTCGCCGACCCACATGTACCGCACGGCCCCCCTTGCGGGATTGTGGGCGCATCAGAAGGGTGGCTTCTTCCACGACGGACGGTTCGCCACCCTGCTCGACGTCGTCAATCACTACGACAGCCAGTTCAAGTTGAACCTCAGCAGCGAGAACAAGAAGGACCTGGTCGAGTATCTGAAGGGCATCTGAATCGATCCCGGACGGCCCTCGAATCGACAGGCCGGAGTAATTCGAGACTTCCGGCCGGTGCCCCTACTCCACGCCGCGGAGGAACTTGTTCGACTTCGGCAAGCCGTGCGCCAGGCGGCCGGCATCGGCGCGGTTACCACGCCAGTCGGACAATTCCTTGAGCGTCATGCTCTGCTCGCGGCCGGCCGAGTCCTTCCAGGAGAGCCCCGCCTTGGAATCGAAGACGGCGACATCAGACAGCGTGGCGCTGGTGTACTTCTGCAAGCGCACGCCGCGGCCCCGCGCCATCTCCGGCACCTGATCGATCGGGAAGATCACCATCTTGTGGTTGGTGCCGATCACCGCAACCATGTCGCCGGCGACGGTTGTGATCGCGCGCGCCTCGTTCGGCATCTCGACATTGAGGACTTGCTTGCCCTTGCGGGTGTTGCCGACGCAATCATCCTCGTTGACGATGAAACCCTGCCCTTCCCCACTTGCGATCAGGAACTTGCGACCGCCCTTGTTGACGAACAGCGACACGATCGCGGCGTCCTGATCGAGATCGATGAACATCCGGATCGGTTCGCCGTGACCGCGCCCGCCCGGCAGTTTCGCTACATCGAGCGAATAGAATTTTCCGTTGGTGCCGAACAAGAGAAGTTTTGACGTCGTCTCGGCAAAGAAGGCGTGGTCGAGCTTGTCGTCGGTCTTGAAGGCGAGCCCCGAAAGATCGGCGGCATGGCCTTTCAGTGTGCGCACCCAGCCCTTCTCGGAAATCACCACCGTCACAGGCTCGCGCTCGACGAAGGCCTCCTCGATCGCCGCGAGGTCGTGCTCGGGCGCGTCGGCAAATTGCGTACGACGTTTGCCGAGCGGCGTCTTGGGTCCAAACATGTCGCGGACCTTGCGCACCTGTTCGCCGATCTTCGTCCATTGCTCGGCCTCCGAGCCGAGCAGCCCCTTGATGCCCTTCAATTCGGCACGAAGGTCCTTGTCCTCGCCGCGGATTTCCATTTCCTCGAGCTTGCGCAAGTTTCGCAGGCGCATGTTGAGGATGGCCTCGGCCTGGATCTCCGTGAGCTTGAACGCCTTGATCAGCACCGGCTTCGGCTCGTCCTCGGTGCGGATGATCTTGATCACCTTGTCGATGTTGAGATAGGCGATCAGGTAACCGCCAAGGATCTCCAGCCGGTGCTCGATCTGGCCCTTGCGGTAGTTGGAGCGGCGGATCAGCACATCGCGCAGGTGGTCGAGCCATTCCCTCAGGCATTCGGCAAGGCCGACGACCTTCGGGATTCGACCTTTCAGGAGCACATTGAGATTGAGCGGAATCCGGCTCTCCAACTCGGTCAGCCGGAATAGCGACTCCATCAGCAGTTCCGGATCGACCGCGCGCGACTTCGGCTCGATCACGAGGCGAACGTCTTCGGCGGATTCATCGCGGACATCGCCAACCAGCGGCAACTTCTTCTCGTTGAGAAGTTCTGCGATCTTCTCGACCAGGCGCGACTTCTGCACCAGCCACGGAATCTCGGTGATCACGATCACCCAGGTGCCGCGTGCGCCCTCTTCCTGGGTCCACTTGGAGCGGACACGGAAAGAGCCGCGCCCGGTGACATAGGCCTCCGTAATGGCCTCCTTGGAATCGACAACGATGCCGCCGGTCGGGAAATCCGGACCCTTGACCCATTTCAGAAGCGACTTCGATTTCGCATCCGGCTTGTCGATCAGATGTAGCGCCGCCTCGCACAATTCGGCCGCATTGTGCGGCGGGATCGAAGTCGCCATACCGACCGCAATCCCCTGCGAACCGTTAGCGAGCAGGTTGGGAAAGCCGCCAGGCAGAACCGCAGGTTCCTTGCCGCTGTTGTCGTAAGTCGGCTTGAGTTCGACCGCGTCTTCGTCGATGCCATCGAGCAGGAGGCGAGCGACCTCCGTGAGCCGCGCCTCGGTGTAGCGCATCGCGGCCGGGTTATCGCCGTCGATATTGCCGAAATTGCCTTGGCCTTCGACGAGCGGATAACGCGAGTTGAAATCCTGCGCGAGCCGCACCATGGCGTCATAGATCGCCTGGTCGCCATGGGGATGGTACGAGCCCATCACTTCGCCGACGATTTTGGCCGACTTCTTCGGGACTGAACCGGGATTAAGGCTGAGCGACCGCATGCCGTAGAGGATGCGCCGGTGTACCGGCTTGAGGCCATCGCGGGCATCCGGCAGCGCTCGGCCCGTGATGGTCGAAAGCGCATAAGCGAGATAGCGCTCTTCTAGCGCATCGCGCAGCATGATCTCGTGAACTTCGGCCGGCTCGGGCGGTGGTGTTCGTTTTCCCATGGGAAGGCGTTATCCGGATTCTGGCGGGCAAGAAACGGGTTTTTTGCGAATCAGCAGTCCAATTTAGGGTACCTAGTGGTCTGATTCTAACATTGGCATCCCTTCTCAGCAGGCATTTATGCAAATGTTAGAATCAAAGGAACCAATCCACTCGACTAGTGGCGTTACGAAACCGCAGCTTTCGCGCGGGGGCGCGTTACAGCATTGATAAAGCCGTCTCTGGCGTCGGAATGGGTCTGCCCGCGCGGCTCCAGCACGTGGCGTAACAGAAAAAGCCCCGTCAACGCAAAGCCGTCTTTGAGATCTTCCTCCGACCAATCCGCCGCGCCATCCTCGCTTTGGCGCAAGAATGCCGGCAGCCGTAACAGCCGATCGTGGAAGGGCGCCCCGGCGCTGCGCGATACCGCGCCGCCCGATTTCGGCGACACGTAGATGAGCTCGGCGGTCGCACCCGTCGCCGCACAAGTTTCAAGATCAAGCCCGAAGCCGAGTTCGGCGAGCATCGCGAGTTCAAACCTGATCAGATTGACGGCCGCCCCGTTCGCCTCGTCGAAGTGATCGAGCGTGCGATCCAGCATCTCGTAGATATCTTCGTGCGGGTCGCGTTCGGGCAACAGCCGCGCTAAAGATGCCAAATGCGTCACGCCGTAAACCGCGTGCGAGGACGCAAAAAGGTTCGCTGCCCGCAGGTGCATGCCTTCGATCAGGTAATATCCCAGGTGCTCATCGAGCCGCGCCCGCCACACCGCCGAGACGCTGTTGCCAGGTTGCAGCAAGGGCCGCATCCGTTTTCCCGCGCCGCCCCGCACCAGGCCAAGGTGCCGGCCGTGGCTGCGCGTCAGGAGCTCGACGATGGCGGAGGATTCGCCATGCCGCCGCACCCCCAGCACGATGCCTTCGTCGGTCCATTCCATGCAGCGACTTTACCGGATTCTGATGGACGGCGCAGCTAAGCGTTGAACCAGCCTTTGGCGTCGCCGGTATAGGAGAAATAGAGGCCGACCGTCGTCAGGATGCAGGACACGATCTCGATCGCGCTATCGAGCTGCAGGCCGTTTTCGGCCAAGACCGGCAGCATGGAAAGCACCGAAAGCACCAGCAGCGCCGTCAGCACCCAGCGCGGCCAGTTCTTGCGCTTCTGGGCCGCGAGGTAAACGAAATAGGTCAAAAGAAGAATCAGGCCGGCTTCCAGGATCATTGGCCCGAGAAGATCGGCATTCTCCGCGCGATCCTGGAAGGCGACCGACAGCGCGTCGAGCGTCAGCGACAGGTAAAGCAGCACTTGGAACCAGAGCACGTTGTTTGGAACTTTCATCGATGGCGCCAATAATCTCTTTCCGGTCATTTCGGGATCATTCGGTGGGGAATTCCAGTCCCATCTCGCGATAGCGGTCGGGATCCTCGCCCCAGTTCTCGCGCACCTTCACGAACAAAAACAGGTGCACCGGTTGCTCGATGAGCTCAGCGATTTCCTTTCGTGCGTCCGCTCCGATCGACTTGATGGTGGCGCCTCCCTTGCCGAGCACGATCTTGCGTTGACTCTCGCGCTCGACAAATATTGTCTGCTCGATCCGGACGGATTTGTCCTTCCGTTCGGTCCAGCTATCGGTTTCTACCGTGGAGCGATACGGCAATTCCTGGTGCAGCTTCTGGAAGATCTTTTCCCGCGTGATTTCGGCGGCCAGTTGCCGGATCGGCGCGTCCGACATCTGGTCCTCGGGATAGTGAAACGGCCCAGGCGGCACCATCGCGGCGAGCGTACGGCGCAAATCGTCAACGCCGTCACCCGACAGCGCGGAGATCATGAAGGTTTGCTTGAATGCAACGCGATCGTTGGCTGCCTTGGCGAGCGCGAGCAGCTTTTCGCGCAGCAACAGATCGATCTTGTTAATGACCAGTATCTTGTCGTGCGCCACGTCCGCCAGTTTGGCGAAGATCGCTTCTGCCTCCTCATCCAGCCCTTCGCGGGCATCGAGCAGCACGCAGACGAGATCGGCATCATGCGCCCCGCTCCACGCGGTCGACACCATCGCGCGGTCCAGCCGCCGCTTGGGCGTGAAGATGCCGGGGGTATCGACCAGAATGATTTGCGCGTTGTTCTCGACCACGATGCCGCGGATCAGCGCCCGCGTCGTCTGCACCTTGGGAGAGACGATCGTAACCTTGGAGCCGACCAACGCGTTGACCAGCGTCGACTTGCCGACGTTCGGCGCACCGATCAGAGCGACGAAGCCGCAACGAGTAGCGGGGGGCGCGGGGTCAACCGGCAATTCGTCAATCATTGCTGCCGCCGCCAACGCCCTCGCGCGCGATCATCGCGGAGGCCGCGGCCTTCTCGGCGGCGCGCTTGCTGCCGCCAGTCCCTTCGGCTGAGGCAAGCCCCGGTAATTCGACCGCAATCCGGAACTGCGGATCGTGGTGTGGCCCGGTGCGTTCGACTTCGCGATAGACCGGTGTCGGCAGGCCCTTTCCTTGCGCCCATTCCTGCAACGTCGTCTTGGGATCGCGCAGCGGCCGCCGCAGCTTGCGCATCCGCTCGGTCCAGTTGCGCTCGACGAACTCGGCCGCGGCTTTGTAGCCGCCGTCAAGAAACACCGCGCCGATCACCGCTTCGCAGATGTCGCCGAGCACGGACTTGCGCAAGCGAGCGCCCGCGCCGGCGCCGACCGCCCCCAATTTGATGTCGTCGACGAGCCCAAGCGACTTGGCAACGTCAGCACAGCTCTCCTTGCGCACGAGGTCGGCCAGCCGCTTGGACAACTCACCCTCGTCCGCATTCGGAAATGCACGGTAAAGCATGTCCGAGACGATCAGCCCGAGCACGTGATCGCCGAGAAATTCGAGCCGTTGATAGCTGTCGCCGCGCTTGCGCAAAGGTTTTAGCGCGGAGACGTGGGTCAGCGCGGTCGCCAGTAATGCGCTATCTGAGAACTTATGCCCGATCCGCGCCTCAAGCGCGGCGGTCGCGGCCTTGGAGCCTGATTTTGCTCGTGGCCGCTTCTTCTTTTTTACCACAGCCTCACGGCCGGCTTCAATCTGCTGGCTCGCGTCGCCGGATACCGATGGGGTGATGGTGTCGGATGCGTCGTCGTTCATCGCACAAGTTTGAATATGCGATTCCAGCGAACCGACCATGGCCAGCGCCAAATCATCCAGGCGTTTTGCCCTTCCGCGATTGAGAAAAAGATCATCTGAGCCCGCCCAACCAGATTCTCGAGCGGTACGTAGCCAAACACGCGGCTGTCACTGGAGTTGTCGCGGTTGTCGCCCATCATGAAGAAGTCGCCCGGCGGCACCTCGTAGACATTGGTGTTATCGGGAAAGCCCGAGCTATCGACGCAATCGAGCGACTCGTAACTGACGCCGTTCGGCAGGGTTTCCTTCCAGCGTTTCACCCGCGCGGTCGCCTCCGACCGGCCACAGGGATCTTCGCCGATGAAATCGCTCAACCGCTCACGCTTGATCGGAGTGTCGTTGATATAGAGCAGTCCTTCCTTCATCTGGATGTGATCGCCGGGCAACCCGATCACGCGCTTGATGAAATCGGTCGACGTATCGTTGGGCGGACGGAATACGACGACGTCGCCGCGCGTGGGCTCGGAGCCGAAGACGCGGCCGGAAAACAGCGGGGGCGAAAATGGAAACGAAAAACGGCTGTAACCGTAGGAATATTTCGAAACGAAGAGATAGTCGCCAACGAGCAGCGTCGCCTTCATCGATCCCGACGGGATGTTGAACGGCTGAAACAGGAAGGTTCGGATGACGAGCGCGATCAGGAGGGCATGAATGACGACGCGGATGGTTTCGCCCAAGCCGCCTTCTGATTTGGTGCTGGATGTCACGCTCATGGCTTCCTTAACTTCCTGCTTCTTATCGCCCACCGCGTGGAGCGCGATGGGAAACGATTCCTCACGCGACCAGCCATTCGCTTCGCGTCAAGGAAGTGGCTAGTGCCGCCTGTTTGAAGTTCCTGCATCACAAGCGGCAAATTCGATCCAGGAACTTCAAATAGAAGAGCGGCACTAGAATCAATGGGTTCGCTAGTGCCCATCACTTTCCGAAGTTCGTGGAAGCAAGTGCTGCAATGGAGCACGAACTTCGGAAAGTGGGCACTAGTGGAGTGGATTTGACATTCGCTCCCACGGGCGAGTTGCGGGACTCGATCCGCGCGCGAATATTCCCTGCGGCGTTTTAGACGGTTGTTGTGCGTGGCGCAATCAACGGCTTTATGAAAATTTCATAAGCCATTGATAAATATCATACTTTAGTTTTGTTACTGCGGTGATCGTTCCGCTTCAGGCGTTACGCACGTCATCGGCCGAAATGATGACGAAAGCCTGCGCCAGCGGCCAATCGTCGGTGATGCTGAGGTCAATTCTTGCTTCAAAACCCACCGGCGTCAGCGCCTGGAGCCTCGCTAGCGCGCCGCCCGTGAGCAACATCGTCGGCCGCCCCCCCGGCAGATTGACGACCCCCATGTCGCGCCACCAGACCCCCTGCCGGATACCGGTCCCGAGCGCCTTGGAACAGGCCTCCTTGGCAGCGAATCGCTTGGCGTAGGTTGCCACGACCATATTCGTGTTCTTGGCCCGGCGCCCGGCCTTGGCGCGTTCGGCGTCGGTGAATATGCGGTCGAGAAAACGATCGCCATGGCGCTCGATGACCCTGGCAACCCGGCGAATGTCGATCAAGTCGGAGCCGATACCGATGATCATGCTTTATCGCCAGCTTTCCGGCCGCGTTCCATTGCAGCACGCATCACGCGAACCGTCTCCCCCAGGCCCACAAACAGCGCCTCGCCCATCATGAAGTAGCCGATATTGAGTTCGGCGATTTCGCCCAAGGAGGCGATCTTTTCCGCGGTCGCATAGTCAAGGCCGTGGCCGGCATGCACTTCCAGGCCGACGGAGCGGGCCAACGCAGCGCCCGCGACGATGCGCTTCCATTCCGATTCCGCCTTGTCGAGGTGACCGTCGACCACTGCGTCGCACCAGGCTCCGGTGTGAATTTCGATGACGGGCGCGCGCAGTTTTGCGGCCATCTCGATCTGCGCCGGGTCGGCTGCGATGAACAGCGACACCCGAATGCCGGCATCGTTCAAGCGGGTGACATAAGGGGCAAGCGCATTGTGCTGCCCGACCACGTCCAAACCGCCCTCGGTCGTCAGCTCTTCCCGGCGTTCAGGCACCAGACACACCGCATGGGGCCTGGTCGCAAGAGATATCCTGAGCATGTCCTCGGTCGCTGCCATCTCGAAATTCAGCGGCTTTGAGATTTCGGCCTTCAGCCGCGCCATGTCGGCATCGCGGATATGGCGGCGATCCTCGCGCAAGTGCGCGGTAATGCCGTCGGCGCCGGCCTCGATCGCCACCAGCGCGGCACGCACCGGATCGGGCCGTGCGCCACCGCGCGCGTTACGAAGGGTCGCGACGTGATCGACGTTCACTCCGAGACGTAGCGGCGAAGAGGCCATGAAGAACCCGCGGGAGGCAAGGAAAGTTAAGGCTACCCGTTGACGCGCTCGACCCGTGCCACCACGGCCTTGGCGCGCACCTGGGCGATAATAGCGCTGAGATGCTTCAGGTCATAGACCTCAAGATCGATGGTGAGCTCAGTGAAATCGGGTGAGCGGCGGGTCATGCTGATATTGTCGATATTGCCGTCGTGCTCGGCTATGACGGTGGCGACCTGGGCGAGGCTTCCAGGCTCGTTGACGTTGTCGACCACGATTCGCGCCGGAAAGCGTTGCGGCGTCGTCTCGTCGACGTCCCAGCGCACGTCGAGCCAGCGCTCGGGCTGCTCCTCAAAGTCCTTCAGCGCCGGCGACTGGATCGGATAGATCGTGATTCCTTCGCCCGGCGAGATGATCCCCACGATGCGGTCACCCGGCACGGCGCCGCCATTGGGCGCGAACTTGACCGGCAAATCCGAATTGATGCCGCGGATCGGTATCGCCGAAAGGTTTCGCCCGGCCGCGACCGGAGATTTCAGCTTCAGTTTGTCGGCGAGGCCCTTCTTGGCGCCGTACCGCGCCACCCGCTCCTCCTTGTAGTCGGGATACATCGCACGGGCGACGTTGGAGGCCTTCATTTCACCGCGCCCGACGGCCGCCATCACGTCATCGATCGACGCCCGCGCCAGCCGCGGCAGCGCGCCTTTCAGCTTGTCGTCGGCATATTCGATTTTGGCCCGCGCAAACAGCCGCTCGACGAGGCGGCGACCGAGCCCGGCATATTGGTCCCGGACCGCCGCGCGCGTCGCCCTCCGAATCGCCGCCCGCGCCTTGCCGGTCACGGCCAGCGATTCCCAGGCCGACGGCGGCGAGGACTGGGCGTCCGAGGTCAGCACCTCGACTTCATCGCCGTTCTGCAATTCCGACGACAATGGCGAGAACTTGCCGTTGATCTTGCAACCAACGGCGCTGTTGCCGACGTCGGTATGCACGGCATAGGCGAAGTCGATCACGTTAGCCTGCCGCGGCAGCGCAATCAGCTTGCCCTTGGGCGTAAAGCAGAACACCTGGTCGTGGAACAGCTCCAGCTTGGTGTGTTCGAGAAATTCTTCCGGATTGGCGCTCTCCGACAGGATCGCGATAGTGTGACGGAGCCAGGCGAAGGCAGAGGATTCGCGTTTGAGGCGTTCGGTCGGCGATCCCACGCCGTCCTTGTAGAAAGCGTGCGCAGCGATGCCGAACTCGGCGATCTGGTCCATATCCTCGGTGCGGATTTGCAGTTCGACGCGCTGTTTCCCCGGACCGATCACGGTGGTGTGGAGCGAGCGATAGTCGTTCTGCTTGGGCGTCGAGATGTAGTCCTTGAAGCGGCCCGGCACTACCGGCCAAGTGGTGTGCACGACGCCAAGGGCGCGATAGCAGGATTCGATGTCCCTGAGCACGACGCGGAAGCCGAAAATGTCGGACAGTTGCTCGAAGCCGACCGACTTGCGCTGCATTTTGGTCCATATCGAGAATGGCTGCTTGCGGCGGCCGTAGACATGCGCCTTCAAGCCGTTCTTCTGGAGATCCTTGGAGAGCTGGCTTTCGATCTCACCGATCAAATTGCGGTTTAGCTCGGCCAGCGAATCAAGCCGCTGCCGGACTACCGAATAGGCGTCGGGATCGAGTGTGCGGAACGACAGATCTTCAAGCTCCTCCCGCATCTCCTGCATGCCCATGCGCCCAGCAAGCGGCGCGTAGATGTCGAGCGTTTCTTCGGCGATGCGATGGCGCGCGGCCGGCGGAACGAACTCGAGCGTTCGCATGTTGTGCAGGCGGTCGGCGAGCTTGATCAGCAACACGCGCACGTCGTCGGAAATCGCCAGCAGAAGCTTGCGCAGGTTTTCCGCCTGTTTGGCCTCGCGCGACACCAGCTCCAGCCGCTTCAGTTTGGTGAGGCCCTCCACCAGCGCCCCGATCTCCTGACCGAACACAGAATCGATTTCGGCTCGGGTTGCTTCCGTATCCTCGATGGTGTCGTGCAGTAGTGCCGCGACAATGGTGGCATCATCGAGCTTGAGGTCGGTCAGGATCGCCGCGACCTCGAGCGGATGGGAGAAATAGGGATCGCCGGAGGCGCGGGTCTGCGATCCATGCGCCTTCATTGCGTAAACGTAGGCGCGGTTCAGAAGATCTTCGTTGGTATCAGGATTGTAGGAGCGGACGCGTTCGACGAGATCATATTGCCGCATCATGCGCGTTCGGGACTTGGCAGGCTTGGTCTCCAGGCCCGGCGCAGCCGATGAGAGTCCCGGCGCAGCCGATGAGAGTCCCGGCGCGGCCGATGAGGAGACCGGCGCAGCCGCAGAAGATCCCGGCGCAGCCGACGGCGACGCCACGGAGATCGAGCTCGCGGCTTGCATCTGCTTCGGGCTCTGGCGCCGATAGACCATCGGGTCAACACCTCTGCAAGCGAACCCAAGGCGTGGTCCGCTTCCCATCTGATCGCGATAATGTAGTGAGTTCCCCGGCCGGGCGTCACCCTCCAGCTATCGAAGGCGCGCCCCTCCCCGGGAAACACAGCCGACAGTCTAACGAGAAACCGCCGCCCGTCAGCTTAAATAGGCGACAGCTTGCAGAGGATTTGCCGGCTGGCCGCACCTGGTAACCATAAGGTAGGTAAACCATAAGCAAAGGCCCGGAGCGGTGTCCGGGCCTTGGCGAATGGGGTGAAAGATACAGGGCTAAGCCCTGAGACGTAATGGAATGGCCTACTCGTCCTCTTCAGGCTGCTCTTCCGGCGGCGCAAGCCCCTCAAGACCCTTCAACAGTTCTTCCTCGGTCATCCGCTCGATGGCGACTTCGGTGTCGTCCGCATCAACGCTGGCGCCTGCCGACCCGATCAACGGAACCGTATCCGGCTCGGGTTCGTCGACTTCGACGAATTTCTGGAGGGAATGAACCAGTTCTTCGCGCAAATCCTCGGGCGAAATCGTCGAATCCGCGATTTCGCGCAGCGATACAACCGGGTTCTTGTCGTTGTCGCGGTCGATGGTGAGCTGGGAACCGGAAGAGATCATTCGGGCGCGGTGTGCAGCCAAAAGGACTAGGTCGAACCGGTTGTCGACCTTATCAATACAATCTTCTACGGTGACGCGAGCCATCGATTGTCGCTCCGTTAAAGGGGACCAAATATGCTGATTAAGTTGGGGTAGTTATAGGGGCAAGGGTGGTTTCGCAAGACTAATTTGTGACTTGGCGTCCGTAATCCGCTCTGATAACCCAAATCGAGGCCGGCAGCGGGGCGTTTTCGGGCTGTCACGACATCGGCGCGGACAAGAAAACGCTTCATTGCGTTGCCAGAACCCACTTCCGGTTGTCTCGACCTACCCATTTTTTCCGGCGATGTCTGGACAGACGCAGGGCTTCGCAGCACTGTCACCAAATGCGCGGGGATACTGCGGCCGCGCCAAGAAGTATACCGGAAAGCACCCTTACGAGAATCTGCGAGAACTCTGAATGTCACCCGCTTCCAACAAGATCGCGCTCTTTATCGATGGCGCCAATCTCTACGCTACCGCCAAGACACTAGGCTTCGACATCGACTACAAGCGGCTTCTCAAGGAGTTCCAGAGCCGGGGAACGTTGGTCCGCGCCTTCTACTACACCGCCATCATCGAGGATCAGGAATACTCCTCGATCCGGCCGCTGATCGATTGGCTCGATTACAACGGCTATACCGTCGTCACCAAGGCGACGAAAGAATTCATCGATGCGAGCGGGCGGCGCAAGGTGAAGGGCAATATGGACATCGAACTGGCGGTCGATGCGATGGAACTGGCCGAGCACGTGGATCAGATCGTGCTGTTCTCGGGCGACGGCGACTTCCGCTCGCTGGTGGAAGCCGTGCAGCGCCGGGGCGTGCGCGTGACCGTGATCTCGACGATCGCAAGCCAGCCGCCGATGATAGCCGACGAATTGCGCCGCCAGGCCGATGTTTTTACCGACCTGGTCGAACTGCAATCCAAGCTCGGGCGCGATCCGTCGGAACGCCCGGCACCCCGCGAGCCGCGCCATCACGCTCCGCAGTTCCTGCAACGGGCGACCACGCTTGCGTCGAGGGGCGATGGCGACGATTTCGACGATTAAAGGCGCATCCTCCGACCGGACGTCGAAAACACCTACCCCCCAGCTTCCCGCCGAACCAGGCCGCGACTGTCCTTTCTGCCCGAGGCTCGTCGCTTTTCGGGAAGAAAATCGCGCCCGTGAACCGCAGTGGTTCAATGCCCCGGTTCCTGGTTTCGGCGATCGAAACGGAAGGCTTGTGATTGTCGGCCTTGCGCCGGGATTGCAGGGGGCCAATCGCACCGGACGCCCGTTTACCGGCGACTACGCCGGAGATCTGCTCTACGCAACCTTGCTCGAATATGGTTTCGCCAAAGGCGTCTATCAGGCCCGGCCTGACGACGGAATGACACTAGTCGATTGCCGCATTGCGAACGCGGTGCATTGCGTGCCGCCCCAGAACAAGCCGCTGCCCGCGGAAATTGCCAATTGCCGCCCCTTTCTGCTCGCGGCCATCGAGAGCATGCCAAATCTGAAAGCCATCGTCGCACTCGGCCGCATCGCCCACGAATCCACCGTGAAGGCACTTGGACTTCGCGCCGTAGCCGCGCCATTTGGGCACGGCGCCATTCACGAGGCCGGGCGGTTTCGGCTTTATGACAGCTATCATTGCTCGCGTTACAACACGAACACCGGCGTGTTGACGCCCAAGATGTTTCGCAACATATTCGCGAAGGTGCGCGCCGACCTGGCCTAGCGCCGGTTTTCCTTCAGCCAGTCCAGCACGTCGCCCGCATTCCGGTCCGGCGGAAAAACCGGATAGAAAACGTGAGTGATGCGCCCGTCATCGATGATCAGCGCGAGCCGCTTGATCAGGACGAGGCCCGCGACCTCCATGGTCGGCAGGTTCAAGGCTTTCGTCAGCGCAAGCTTCTCGTCGGAGAGCACTGGAAACGGCAAATGCAGCCGCGAGGCCATCTCGGTCTGGTAGGCGTTGCTTTGGGTGGACAGGCCGAACACATGCCGCGCGCCGGCCGCCTTCAACTCGGAGAACAGGTCACGAAACGAGCAGGTTTGCGGCGTGCAGCCCCGCGCCCCCGGGATCATGTCCCAATCGTCGACCAGCGAGATCTTGCCGGGTTCGCCGGTCCGCGGATAGGCGAACACCACACTTCGTCCCGGGAGCGCCGACAAAGTGACTGAGGTGTCGTCGGTGGCCACGAGGCTGACCGGCGGAATCCTCGTGCCCATCAGGTGATTGGCCGCACCGTCATCCTTCGGCGCCGGAATCTGGCTCCAGTCGACTTCGAGCAGGTTTTTCTGGTTCATCTTGGGACCCCAACCTATCGACAGATGCTCTTATCCCCGTGCCCGCATCAGGCGGCCCTTCTCCCTGCTCCAGTCGCGCTTCTTTTCGGTTTCGCGCTTGTCGTGCAGCTTTTTGCCCTTTGCCACCGCCAGCAGCAACTTGGCGCGGCCGCGTTCGTTGAAATAAAGCTTGAGCGGGATCAGCGTCATGCCGTCGCGATCGACCGCGCCCATCAGGCGGTTGATCTGCTTGCGGTGCAGCAGCAGTTTGCGCGGCCGTTTCGGCTCATGGTTGAAACGGTTGGCCTGCAAATATTCAGGGATATTGGCGTTAATCAGCCAGATCTCGCCATTCTTGGAATCCGCATATGATTCCGCGATCGTGGACTTGCCGCTGCGCAGCGACTTGACCTCGGTGCCAGTCAGCGCAATCCCGGCTTCGACCGTATCATCGACGGCATAGTTGAAACGGGCCTTGCGGTTTTCCGCAATCACCTTGATGGGGCGCTCTTTCTTCTCAGCCACGTCTCAATCTCGATCCTGCCGCTTAGGCCTTCTTCAGAAGGTCGCGGATTTCGGTCAACAGCTCTTCCTCGCGCGTCGGCTTCGGTGGCGCCGCTGGAGCAGCCGCTTCCTTGCGCTTGAACTGGCTCATCACACGGATCACGATGAACAGCACGAACGCGACGATCAAGAAATTGAGCGTCAACGTCAGGAAACTGCCCCAGGCGAGAACCGCGCCTTGCTTCTTGGCATCGGCCAGGTTGGCCGCCGTGACCTTGCTCGACAGCGCCAGGAAGTAGTTCGAAAAATCGAGGCCGCCGGTGACCGCGCCGATCGACGGCATGATGATGTCGGTGACCAGCGAATTGACGATGGCGCCGAAGGCCGCGCCGATGATGACGGCGACCGCGAGGTCGACCACGTTGCCCTTCATCGCAAAGTCGCGAAATTCCTTTAGCATCTTGCAGGCCCCCTCTTCAGTTGAGTGAACAGGAAACGCTTCGTCCGCGTTGAAAGCTCAGTTGATCAATCCCGCATGCACCATCGCGTTGCGAACGGCGACGCGCGTCGGCTCGGAGACCGGCACCATCGGCAGCCGCAGCGTCTCTTCCATCTTGCCGAGCAGCGACAGCGCGTATTTGACCGGCGACGGATTGGACTCGATGAAAAGGTTGGTGTGCAGCGGCATCAGCTTGTCGTGCAGCTTGAGCGCGGCGGCATGATCGCCCTTCTGCCAGGCCTGATGAAACTCCGAACACAGGCGCGGCGCCACGTTGGAAGTTACCGAAATGCAGCCATGGCCGCCATGGGCCATGTAGCCGAGCACGGTCGCATCCTCGCCCGAAAGCTGATTGAAATCCTCGCCGAGTTGCGCGCGCTGCTGCGAGACTCGCACCATGCTGGCGGTGGCGTCCTTGACGCCGGCGATGTTCTTGAGCTCGAACAGTCGCGCCATGGTTTCCACGCTCATGTCGACCACCGAACGCGGCGGAATGTTGTAGATGATGATCGGAATGCCGATCGCGTCGTTGATGGCCTTGAAGTGCTGGTACATGCCCTCCTGGGTCGGCTTGTTATAGTAGGGCGTCACCACCAGAACCGCGTCCGCGCCCGCCTTCTCGGCATGTTCCGCCAGTTCGATCGCTTCCCGGGTCGAATTCGAGCCTGCGCCTGCGATTACGGGAACGCGGCCGTCCGCCTCTTCGATGCACCATTCGACGACGCGCTTGTGCTCGTCATGGCTGACGGTCGGGCTTTCGCCCGTGGTTCCCACCGGCACGAGGCCATTGGTTCCCTCGCTGATTTGCCAGTTCACGAGCCCACGGAAGGCAGCCTCATCGAGCGAGCCGTTCTTGAACGGCGTGACCAGGGCGGTGAACGATCCGCGGAATTTCGTCTTCGCTGCCATGGACTTCTCCCAACACCTGCGGCCCGGCAACCGCTCTCAAACTACCAATCCTGCCATTCATACCGGGTATGACGATCTGGCGAAAGACCGGAAACCGCGCATGGGTGAACCGCTTTTGCCCGGCCGGAGACCAAACGGGACATGTTTCAAGAGCACCCGGCCGGCCGCGATTTTGCCGTGGTGATGACGCAAACAGCCCACGTGACGAACTCGCGGCACCAATGATGCGGACTTCTGAACCGCCCCACTGGCAAATATGGGTTTCTAGTGCGGCTTTGAATTTGAAGTTCCTAAACGAATTTGCGGCCAAACTGATGGGAACTTCAAATTCGTCGCACTAGATCTGAGGACGTTGGTCTTCCGTGATTCGCCGAAGGAATGCCGTGACCCGCTCCGCCCGCGCTGCCGCTTTATGTTCGACAGCCATCGCGACAACGCTTGCGCTCATCATCGGGTCGCATGCGTGGGCGAGCGAGACGGCCGCCAAGCACAAAATTCCGATGCCGAAGGCGCGCCCGATCGCCCGCAACGTCGTGCCCAAAAAGACCGAGAAGACGGCAGATAAAGCGGGAGCGAAAACGACCTCCAGGTCGGGGGCCAAGTCCACTTCCGCGCCTTCAACGCCGCCCAGCGCCGCGATCGCACCAGCGACGCGCCAGCATGCGGCGTTGCCGCCACCGGCTGCGCGAAAGCCGGCCGTGCCGGCGGCCATGGCGACGACCTCCTCGACTTCGGCCGGTGACAAGGAAGCCCTGGAGAATGTCATTGAGCTGGTGCGCAAGCACAAGCCCGCCGACGCGACCGAGGCTGAAGCGGCGATTTCCGATCCGCTGGCACGAAAGCTTGCGGAATGGATTGTCCTGCGCAGCGAGGACAATGGCGCTTCCGTCGAACGCTACCGCGCGTTTCTCACCGCCAATCCAAGCTGGCCCTCGCAAACCTTCCTGCGGCGACGCCTGGAAGCGGCGCTGTGGGACGACCACCGCGACGACGCCACGGCCTGGTCATGGTTCGAGAACGAATCGCCGCTGTCGGCCAAAGGCAAATTCTCGCTGGCCCGCGCCATGCTTGCGCGCGGCGACCGCGCCAATGCCGAACGGCTGGTCCGGGACGCCTGGCGCAACGACGCGATGTCGGAGGAGACCGAGAACACGGCGCTCGATCTGTTCGGACCACTGATCACACCGGGCGATCACAAAGCGAGGATGGATCTTCTGCTTTACGGCAGCGAGCACGAGGCGGCGATGCGGGCCGCGAAGAGGCTCGGCCCCGGCGAGGTAGCCCTCGCCAAGGCTCGCATCGCCGGTTACCGCAAAGCATCCAATGCCCGCGCACTATTGGAAGCCGTGCCGCACGAACTGCACAACGACGCCGGCTACATCTTCAGCCGGATCCAGTTGTTGCGCCGGGAAGAGAAATTCGCCGAAGCCGCGCAGTTGATGATGAGCGCCCCCAGGGATCCCAGCCGGCTTTACAATCTGGATGAGTGGTGGATCGAACGGCGGTTGCTGGCGCGCAAGATGATCGACGTCGGCGATCACCGCACCGCCTACCTGATCGCGCGCGATGCGGCGCTGCCCTCGCGCGACATCTACAAGACCGAGCAGGAGTTCACGGCAGGCTGGATCGCGCTACGCTTTCTCAACGATCCCGCGACAGCGGCACAGCATTTTGCGCGGATCGGCGTCGGCAGCGCCAATCCGACTACGCTTGCGCGCGCCGGCTATTGGCAGGGTCGCGCGGCGGAAGCCGCTGGACACGCCCAGGAGGCCCGCTCCGCCTATGCAGCAGCCGCGGAACAATCGACCAGCTACTATGGCCAACTAGCGCGCGCCAAGCTCGGCCGGCCCCAGATCGAGTTGAACGGCGTTCCGACCGCGCACGGCCGCGGCATCGAGCGGCTGGAGATCGTGCGCGCGGTGCATCTTCTCTACGACCTCGGCGAAGGCGAAATCGCCGTGCCAATTTTCGCCGATATGGGCGAGAACGGCAATGCGGATGCCTTGGTTGGGCTCGGCGAGCTGGCCGCCCGTCAGGGTGATGCCCGCGGCATGCTCCTGATGGGCAAGGCGGCGCTCAATCGCGGGCTGCCGTTCGACTTCTACGCCTATCCGGTGACGGGAATTCCGCCATTCAAGTCGATTGGCCCCGACGTCGAGCCGAGCATCATTTATGCCATCGCGCGGCAGGAGAGCGCGTTCAATCCCGCCGTCGTTTCGCCCGCCAAAGCCTACGGCCTGATGCAGGTGACGCCGGATGCCGGCAGGTACGTCTGCAGGAAATACGGCGCTGACTTCAACATCGGCCGGCTCAAGAGCGACCCCGTCTACAACGCCGCGCTGGGGGCGGCGGAGCTCGGCGGCCTGATCGAGGATTATCGCGGCTCCTACATCATGACGTTTGCGGCCTACAATGCTGGCCGAGGCAGCGTCAAAAAGTGGATCGAGCGTTACGGCGATCCGCGCGATCCCAAAGTCGATGCCGTCGATTGGGTCGAGCTGATCCCGTTCTCGGAAACCCGGAATTACGTGCAGCGGATCATGGAGAACTTGCAGGTCTATCGCGCCCGCTTCGGCGGCGGAACGCGGCTGCAAATCGAGGCCGACCTGCACCGCGGCGGCGTCGAGTAGCGCTGTAACCCAAGACGATCTCGATTTTACCAAGCTAAGGGAGGCCGGCGCCACGACGGCCCTGGTCCGAGGGCTTTGGGCCAAAACTCCAGCGCAAGAAAAATCCCCCTCCCGATTTCCCGGAAGGGGGACTTTGTTACGTTCAGGCTGTTACCCGATCGTCCTTACTTGTGGAACATCGGGGGCTTTGCCGGCTCCTCAGGCGCCCAGAGGCGATAGCTGAGGGTCGCGAAGACCGTGGCGCCTTGCGCAACCAGAGAAGGATCCACCGCAGCTGCCGCGTTCGAGCCGCGAGCCGAGACTTCCTGCGTCGCCCAGACCGACAAGCTCGCCGGTCCGAAGTCATAGCCTATGAGGCCGCCGACCGCCCAGATATCGTATCTCTGGACGTGAAACAAGGTGTTGCCAAGACAACCGGCGTTGCAGGTATCATTGGTAACCTGGCCAACATAGTAGGCGACAGGACCGATCGTCCACTTGCCAATGGTCTTGGTGGCGGTGAAGTCGGCGTGGAAGATATCACCCGTCGTGTAGTGGGTGACCCGGTTTTCGGTGTTGAATTCTTCGTACATGGCGACGCTGAGGTTCCAGCCATTAGCCAGATACGACAGGATCAACTCAGGCTGGAAGGTGTAGTACGGATTTGCGGGACCGTTGAGGGTAGCCGGGCTCGTCGACGTTCCATCGTCCAAGTAAATGCCGAGGCCGGTCTTGACAGCAAAGCCGCTGGTCCCGAGCTTCCAGCTCAATTCGACCGGGACGATATAGCTGTTGAACATGCCCGAAGATTGCACGTTGATGGGTTCGCCGAGGCTCTGCATCACAAACGGCTGCACGAAGACGGCGTCATAGGTTGCGCCCAGGAAGGTCCAGCCCGGAACGAACAAGAAGCCTTGCACGTCAACCGCTGCTTGAACGCCGGTATGGTGGCCAGGCGCATTGCCCAGCGCGTTCACGGTGCCAGGCCCAACCAGGTTGGCCTGATAGGTGAACACCTGGTTGAACATGTAGATGCCCGGCGGCGGAACGCCCGCGCTCGATCCGATGAATGCACCCGGCTTGGTGGCCTGGTCGCCGCCCTCGGTTGCGTAGGCGGGCGTAAACGCGAGAGCGGTCAAACCCGCTGCCGCCAAGAGAGCTTTGCTGCTAAATTTCATGTGTCCCCTCATCGTGTGAAACTCAAAAACCACCCCAGGCCGCCGGCTTTTACATTGGCCCCTCGTCATCGGAGATATCCGAGGATATCCGAACGCGACGAATCCGACGTACCAATCTCGTGTTGCGAAGAGTTGCCGCTCATGGGCGAAAAGGCAATTTAAACTTGGCTTATGACTCTTTGTCACAGTCTCTTTTCCGACAGGTGTTGCAAAATATGCACACTCGCGCTCCGGACATCGAATTAAATAAGTAATTGTTTTATCAATATATTTTCGCATCGAGCACGGTGGTAACATGGGCCTTCAAAATTCCTCAAGACGAAATTGGCTATGTAGCGTTGTGCGCGCTGCGACGCCGTCATGTCCATTTTGAGGCCGCAGGTTGGGCCAGCAACACAAGCGCGCGATCGCGTAGCACCTCAAGAATCTTGCAGAAAGCCCTTCCGCCAACGTAGGTAGTTCGCTCAACATCAGCCGGCTGCGGCGCGAAAAAGCGGCGGGGGAAAAATGCAGTTTCGAGTAATGCCCAGCTTTCATCTGAACTTCCTGAGCGGATCCTGCCGAGCGTCGTGCGCCGTCTCACTCGCTGCTTTGGGAGCGCTTTTGATGCTCTTCAACGCAAGTGTAGCCAACGCGCAGAGCGACGGCGATCAATGCAAGTTCGTCGGACAACTCGACAAGGCCGACAGCGGGATTGCAGCCTGCGATCGCGTCATCAAGGATTCGAAGACGGCCACGCAAGATCGCGCCAACGCCTTGAGCAGCCGCTGCGGGTGGTGGTGGAC
>NZ_JBAVCF010000349.1:0-6503 GCF_049586575.1 Bradyrhizobium sp. | reverse complement strand
ACGCTCGATACCAATGAACGTTCGCTGTTGCAGGTGAAGGTCAAGGAGGTCGATGAGGCGGACGACATCTTCACCAAGCTGATGGGCGACGTGGTCGAGCCGCGCCGCGAGTTCATCCAGGACAATTCGCTCAGTGCGAATGTAGACGTCTGATGTAGGTTTATCTGAGAAGTTCGGAATCTTTTGCGCGCCAGAACCCGGCGTGACCGGTCTGGCCAGAATTCGTGGGCGAGCCGTGACTGAAGTCTCCGCGAGAGAATCGCCCGCCGACCTTCTCGATGGCGCACCTCGCCCGGCACAGGCTGGTGCGTTCCATTCCGCCTCGCAGCCGAGCATCGCCAAAGCCGGCTCAAAGGGACGCAACGGCGGAATCGATGCACTCCGCGCGGCCGTCACCTTGCTCGTCGTGTTTCACCACACCGCGATCACCTATGGAGCCATCGGCGGCTGGTATTACAGGGAAATCGCACCGTCGAATTCGCCAAGCAGCCTGTTGCTGATTCTGTTCTGCACGGTGAACCAGGCCTGGTTCATGGGTCTGTTTTTCCTGTTGGCAGGCTATTACACGCCGCCTGCGTATCGGCGTCATGGCACGGCTGGTTTTGTCAGAGAGCGGCTGATCCGGCTTGGGATTCCGCTCGTCTTTTATTTTCTTGTCCTGCACCCGATCACGGTGGCACTGGCCCTGACGGCGAAAGACCTTTCGTTTGTCCGCGTGTTCGCCTGGTTATGGCGCAACGGAAAGTTCGAGCCGGGCCCGCTATGGTTTGCCGAGGCGCTGCTGATTTTTGCGGCCGTTTGGTTGTTGTGGCGCGGGTTGCGCAAGCCGGAGACGACGGCGAAGGTCGCTTTTCCCTCCGATGGCGTCCTTTTCGCTGCGGCTCTCGTCACCGGCGCCGCTGCGTTCCTGCTGCGGCTGGTGTGGCCGGTCGGCGTCAACGTCGCCTTTCTGCAACTCGGCTATTTCGCTTCCTACATCGTGTTATTCGCGGCGGGGTGCGCCGGAGCCGAACAAAGATGGCTCGAACAGATACCCGAAAGTCTTAAACGCCGATGGGTGCGAATTGCCTGGATAGCTTTTGCCATTTTCCCCATCGTTGGGCTGCTCGGGAGCAAAGTGTCATGGCTTCACGGGCGGCCTGAAGGCGGCCTGAGTCTTCAGGCGCTGGTTTATGCGTTCTGGGAGCCCTTCGTGGCCTGGGGCTTCATTCTGGGGCTGTTGTGTTTTTTCCAGCGACGGTTTGTCCAGCTGAGCGGCGTCTGGCCTGCATTGGCGCGCCGCGCTTTCCTGATCTACATCATTCACCCTCCAATCGTCGTCGGCGTCGCGCTGGCTTGGCGGGATGTCGCGGCGCCGGCACTCGTCAAATTCCTTGTCACCGGCTCGCTGGCCTGCGCGCTCTGCTATTTGATAGCGGGACTTGCCCTTCGCATTCCCGGCGTCGCGCGGATTGTTTGACGGCTATGATGCCCGTTGCCGTAAATTATCCCTGAAAGACCCTTACACGCCAAGCGGCCTCGAAGCGTCAACGAGCCTTGTGAAGTCTGATCTGGGGATGTCCGATGCCGCGCATGCACATCAATCTCTTCATCCAGGGCCGCGGGCATCATGAAGCGGCGTGGCGCCATCCAAAATCGTCCCCGCTGCCGCTGACCGACATTCGTTACACGGTGGAGATGGCACAGAAAGCCGAGGCCGGCTGTTTCGACTCGATCTTTCTCGCCGATGTCCTTGGTCTTTGGAACGACGTCGAGAGCGCGCCATTCAATTGGCTGGAGCCGATCACGGCGCTTGCAGCGCTCGCCATGGCGACCCAGCGCATCGGCCTGATTGCCACCTGCTCGACGACCTATACCGAGCCCTACAACCTGGCCCGTCAGTTTGCCTCGCTCGATCACATCAGCCGGGGTCGCATCGGGTGGAATATCGTCACGACGTGGTTGCCCCAGGCCGGCGCCAACTTCGGCCATATCGGACAGGTCGGCCATGCCGATCGCTACGAGCGGGCCGAGGAGTACATGACGGTGGTCAAGGGCCTCTGGGATAGCTGGGCCGACGACGCTGTGCTCGATGACCGCGAAGGAGGACGCTATGCCGATCGCGCGAGGGTAAGGGCGATCGATCATAAGGGACCGCACTTTCCGGTGCTTGGACCCCTGAACATGCCGCGCTCGCCGCAGGGCCGTCCGGTCTTTGTCCAGGCGGGCTCCTCCGACACCGGCAAGAAGTTTGCCGCGCGCCACGCCGAAGCGGTGTTCACGGCGCATCTGGAGAAGGCCACCGCGAGAGCGTTCTATATGGACCTCAAGGAGCTGGTTTCAGCCGAGGGCCGCGATCCCCGGCATGTTCTGATTCTGCCGGGGTTCAGCCCCATCATCGGCTCCTCGGAGGCTGAGGCCGAGCGCTATGGTGCCGAGCTCAACGAACTTTCCGATCCTGAAGTCGGCCGCAATCGCCTCTCGCAGCGGTTTGGCGGCTTCGATTTCTCACATCTGGCGCTCGACAAGCCGTTGTCGCCGGCCGATTTCCCCGACCCCAGCAAGAACGAGGCTTCCCGCAGCCGGACGGAGGCCGTCGTTGCGCTTGTCGCCAGGGAGCGGCCAACGCTCAGGCAGCTTCTCGCCAAGCTTGCCGGCGCGCGCGGACATTTCACCATGGCCGGACCGCCGGAAAAGATAGCCGACATCATGCAGGATTGGATCGAAACCGGCGCCGCCGACGGCTTCAACCTGATGCCGCCGGTGCTGCCGCACCAGCTCGATCTCTTCATCTCGGAGGTCGTTCCGCTGTTGCGGAAACGAGGCTTGTTCCGCGATGCCTATGAGGGCGCAACGCTGCGCTCCCATTTCGGGTTGTCGCGTCCGGCGGTGCATTTTGGCTAGAGATCGTCCGTTGATTTCGTCTGATGATCTGGAGTAGCTGGAATAGACTGATTTCGCTTGGAGGACACGCAGGTGCCGCCCATCCAGTACATCGTCGAGGGCGGCCACCGATTGACAGGCACGATCGTGCCGTCCGGCAACAAAAACGCCGCACTGCCGATCATCGCCGCCGCGCTTCTGACCGAACATCCCGTCACGCTCGACAATGTTCCCCGCATTCGCGACACCGAAACGCTGGTGGAGTTGATCCGCTCGGTTGGCGCGGCGGCGGAATGGCAGAAGCCCAATACGCTTGTCATTCACGCCAAAAGCGTTCGCGCCGCCGATCTCGATCCGGAACTCTGCGCACGGATCCGCGCCTCGATCCTGCTTGCCGGGCCATTACTGGCACGCTGCGGCGAGGTGGTGTTGCCGCCACCGGGCGGCGACGTGATCGGCCGGCGCCGGCTCGACACGCATTTCCTCGCCTTCGAGCAGCTCGGCGCCACAGTTGCGGCGTCGGCTCGATTGGAGCTGCGCTGCTCCCGCCTGAAGGGCGCGGATGTCTTTCTGGATGAGCCCAGCGTCACCGCTACCGAGAATGCACTGATGGCCGCGGTTGCCGCCGATGGCATCACATACCTGCGCAACGTGGCGTCCGAACCGCATGTGCAGGACCTCGCGCATTTCCTGGTCGCGCTCGGCGCCCGCATCGACGGCATCGGCACCAACGCCATGGTCGTGCATGGGCCGGCCACGCTCGGCTCCGTCAATTATGCGATAGGGCCCGATCACATCGAGGTCGGCTCGCTGATCGGGCTTGCCGCGGTGACGCGCTCAAAGCTGCGCATTGCGCGGGCCGGCGTGGCGCATCTGCGCTCGATCCGGATGGGGTTCGAGCGGCTCGGCATCTCCTGCGAGGTCGAAGGCGACGACCTCATCGTGTCCGATCGCCAGACGCTCAAGATCCAGGACGACTTTGGCGGCCATGTGCCGAAACTGGAAGACCAGCCATGGCCGGCTTTTCCCGCCGACCTGATGTCGATTGCGATTGTGACGGCGACCCAATGCGCCGGTGTCATTCTGATGTTCGAGAAGATGTTCGAATCCCGGATGTTCTTCGTCGACAAGCTGATCGCGATGGGGGGCCGCATCGTGCTGTGCGATCCGCATCGCGCGATCGTCGCGGGTCCGAGCCGGCTGAAAGGCGCGCTGATGAGCTCGCCCGATATCCGCGCCGGGATGGCAATGCTGCTGGCGGCCGCCTGCGCCGACGGCGTTTCGACCATCAACAACGCCGATCAGATCGAGCGCGGCTATGAGCGGATCGACGAGCGGCTTAATGCGCTCGGCGCCAGGATTACCCGCGTGCCGGCGCGCGGGACGTAGCGCCATGCGTTGTTTTGCGCATTGCGTTACTCACCTGAGGCGCGCAGATTTCGCGCAGCCAAGATGATCCGCGAAGTCAAACCCGAGGTTGACCGCGACAGCGTACTGGCCGGTGCGCAGTTTGCCGACGCCTTCCGTGTAACTGTCGCCGACGCCAAGCTGGATGCGCGCGACGCAGCCGAGCGAATATTTTCACGAAGTCCGCGCTGGGTGCGCCGAGTTTAACAGAAATTCTTGGTCGTCCCTGCGAACGCAGGGACCCATACGCCGCGGCCTCTCGACTGATAAACGCAGGTAAACACCTTCCGTAACCACAAAAGCCGGTGGTTATGGGTCCCTGCGTTCGCAGGGACGACAATGAGATTTCCCCCGCTAATCCAGCAAATCGCTGAGATCGCGCCATTCGAGATTGTCGCGTTCGATAAGCTCGATCTTCCAATCGCGCTTCCACCGCTTCAATTGCTTTTCGCGGGCGATCGCTTCCTCCGACGATCCGTCGGGTTTCAACGACCATCATCTGGATTTCCGTGTCGTGGTCGACGTTGTGCCCGTAGGCGAGGCGCGCGAGGTGACCGCCACCACATTGGTTCGCACCCATAACCGGCTTGGGCGGGTCTATCCCACCAGCATTCTCCCGTTCCACCGCCTGATCACGAAATCCATGCTCGGGCAGGTTTGCGAGGCGCCGTCATAGCGCCGGGCGCCGCGTGGCCATGCGATCGCGGCCATTGAAGAAGCGGTGCCGGAGACTTAGTCTCACCAGGCCTGTGGACCTGGTCCGCAGGCTCGCCAACCAACAAATCAGGCCGAGGAAAGAATGGCAGAGGAAACCGCAACGCTTGCCGCCTATGTCGCCGGGCTGAAATTCGAAGACATTCCGCCGGAGGTGCGAGAGCGCGCCAAGGCCCTGACGCTCGATTTTCTCGGCAGCGCGATCCGGGCGCGGCGCGATGCGGAATCCACGCCCTCGTTATTCAAGACGCTCGAGGCGCTGGCGCTCGATACCCGCGGCGAATCCACCGTGTTCGGCGACGACAGGACGTGGACGCCGGCGGTCGCAGCGCTGCTCAACGGCGCGCTTGGCCACTCGCTCGATTTCGACGACACACATGCGGATTCGTCGCTGCATGCGAGCGCACCGGTGGTTCCGGCTGCGTTTGCCATCGGTGAACTCGTCGGGGCCTCGGGCCGCGAGGTGCTCACCGCGATCGTCGCCGGTTACGAGGTGTGCTGCCGGCTCGGCAATGCACTCGATCCGACCTCGCATTATGCCCGCGGTTTCCATCCGACCGCGACCGCAGGCACGTATGGCGCGGCCGCGGCGGCCGCGAAATTGTTTGGACTGTCGAAGGACCAGATCGTTGCGGCGTTTGGCGTGTCCGGCAGCCAAGCGGCGGGTTCGCTTCAGTTCCTGGTCAACGGCGCCTGGAACAAGCGCTATCAGGTCGGCGCGGCCGCGATGAACGGCGTAATCGCCGCGACGCTCGCGCGCAACGATTTCGTCGGCGCGACGCAATCAGTCGAGGGCAAGCACGGCTTGCTCGTCGGCTATAGCGACAACGCACACCCGGAAAAGGCCGTCGCTGATCTGGGCCAGGTCTACGAGACCATGAAGATCGGGGTGAAGCCCTATCCGAGTTGCCGCTACACGCACGCTGCGCTCGATGCCTTGATCGCGATGCGCAGGGAGCACAATCTGACGCCGGACCAGATCAAGCGCGTCGAAATCGGGCTGCACCGCAACGGCATCACGCTCACCGGCGATGCCGCCACCAAGCGTCATCCGACCTCGGTCGTCGGCGGACAGTTCTCGATGTTCTTCACCGGCGCGGTGGCGCTCGATCAGGGCCGCTTCGGCTGGGACGATTATGAGCGGCTTGGCGATTCCGCCATTGGCGCGCTGGCCGACAAGTTCGACGTCGTGCAGGACGATCGTCTGGAAACCGGCCGCAAGCATCCCTTTGGCGCACGCGTCAGCATCACCACGGATGACGGCGTCCATGAGCGGATCCACGACGATCCCTCCGGCGAACCGAACTCGTTTCCGGATGCGCAGGCGATGGCTCAGAAATTTCTGACGTTGGCGCGCCCTGTCCTGAATGGCCGCGCCGATCAATTGGCGGACGCGATTCTTTCGCTGGAGCGATTCGATCGCGTCGAACAGGCGACCCACCTGGGGCGCCAGTAAGCCCTTAAGCTTACGGCTCGCGTCGCGCCGTCCAGGCGTCGCGCCGCGTCACCCATAAATCGGA
>NZ_JBAVCF010000348.1:0-2496 GCF_049586575.1 Bradyrhizobium sp. | reverse complement strand
AGCGCGCCGAGTGCCGGATGTGGACGCGTCGCGTCGACCTCAATATCTGCGAGCCGCTCGCCAACGGCTATCGTTTCGGCGAGGCGCTGAAATTTTTCGAAAAGCGCATTCCGGTCGTGCCGGAGGCCTCGCCCGGCCTGAAGATGATCGCCGCCAACCGCCTGCAATGGCTGAATGGTCAGATGGCCGACGGACGTGACTATCTCTGCGGCAAGCGCTTCACGCTCGCCGACATCCTGCTCTTTTGCTGGCTGGATTTTGGCGCCCTGGTCGGCCAGCCGATCGATCCTGGGAATGCGAATATCAAGGCATGGTTCGATCGCGTTGCCCAGCGGCCTTCGCTCAAGGCCGATCCCGTGACCCCTCCTGCCGGCGCGAAGCGCGCGTGAGCATGTTGACTTCGTCATTCCGGGGCGCGGTTTAGCGCGAGCCCGGAATGACCGCCCTTTAGATCACCACCGGCTTATCCGGCAGTTCGTTCGGCCCGGCGCCCTGCTTGGGGAAATATATGGCGAGCTGTCGCGAGACGGCTGCAATCCCCTTGATCACGCCGCCGGAGAAATTGCCGCTCCTGAAATCAGACTCCATCGCGGCACAAATTTTCCGCCAGCCCGCGGCGCCGACCTTCGAATCGATGCCGCGGTCGGCGACGATCTCGACGTCACGATCGGCAAGCAGGAGATAAACCAGTACGCCGTTATTGTGCGCGGTATCCCATATCCGCAAATGCGAGAAAATATCCAGTGCACGTTCGCGGGCCGATTGTCCGGTGAATAGCGGCATTCCGTCGAGCGCGCCCTCCACGACAAACCGCACCTGACCGGAATGCATCGCCTCGCCAGCCTTGATCGCCTGCTCGATCCGGTCGAGCGCCTCCTTCGGGAAAGCCCGACGCGCCCGCCAGCGGTGCTCGACCAGATGCTTGCCGATCCGTGTGAGACCCATCGTTACCAGCTCCCCGAGGCGCCGCCGCCGCCAAAACTGCCGCCCCCACCGGAAAACCCGCCGCTATCGCTCGAACCGCCGGACCAGCCGCCGCCATAACCACCCCTGCCGCTGCGGCTCGCCTGCTGGCTTGCCGCCAAGATGCTGTCGCCGAACATCGTGAGAAAGAATGCGATGACCCCGAAGATGCCGGAGACGACGATTGAACCCAGCAGAAGCCAGACGATAACGCCGACCACACCGGCGGTGACGCCGGAACCGACCAGCCGGCCCATCAGACCTCGCATGATGGCCGCGATCGCCGCATAACCGAGAAAGCCGAACGGACTGAAAACGATGTCGAAGAACATGTTGGGATCGACGCTATGCGATACCTCGGGCTTCGGGACCGGCAAAGGCTCACCGTCGATGATGCGGATGATACGGTCGACGCCGGCCGAAATCCCGCCGGTAAAGTCGCCGGTCTTGAAGCGCGGCACGATGATCTCGTCGATGATGCGCCGCGAGGTCACGTCGGTGAGCGGGCCCTCAAGGCCGTAGCCGACTTCGATTCGCAGCTTGTGGTCGTCCTTCGCGACAACCAACAGCGCACCGTCGTCGATCTTCTTGCGCCCGATCTTCCAGGCTTCCGCGACCCGGATCGAGAACTGCTCGATCGTCTCGGGCTGGGTGGTCGGCACGATCAGCACCGCAACCTGGCTGCCCTTGCGGGTCTCGAGGTCTTTCAGCCGTTGCGTCAGCGCAGCCGCATCGCTGGCCGACAAGGTGCCGGTCTGATCGACCACGCGCCCCGATAGCTGCGGCACCGCGACATCGGCTGCGGCCGCGAACGGCCAGCTCAGCACAAACGCAAGGAGAAGAGCTCTTGCGATCATCGGCGCGAGGCTACTTCGCCGGCGCCACGTTGAAATCCACTTTCGGCGCGGATGAGATTTCCTTTTCGTTGTCGACCGTGAAGTTGGCCTTTTCCTTGTAACCAAACGCCATCGCCGTCAGGTTGGTCGGAAAGGTGCGGATGCCGACATTATAGTCCTGCACCGCCTTGATGTAGCGGTTACGCGCCACCGTGATCCGGTTCTCGGTGCCTTCGAGCTGCGACATCAGGTCGTGAAACAATGCATCCGATTTGAGTTGCGGATAATTCTCGGTCACCACCAACAGCTTCGACAATGCGCTGGTGAGTTCGCCTTGCGCGGCCTGGAACTTGGCAAAGGCGCCGGGATCGTTGACGAGTTCCGGCGTTGCCTGGATGCTGCCGACCTTGGCGCGCGCATTTGTCACGCCCAGCAGCACGTCCTTTTCCTGTTGCGCAAAGCCCTTCACCGAATTGACGAGGTTGGGCACGAGATCGGCGCGGCGCTGATACTGGTTCAGGACCTCCGACCAGGCCGACTTGACCTGCTCATCGTTGGTCTGGATCGCGTTATAGCCGCAATTGGTGAGGCTCAGCGTCGCCAACGCCGCGAGCACCGTCAATAATTTGCGCATCAAATCCCTCCTGCCTTATACGAGCGACAGGGTACCAGAGCGATATGACGGAGAACAGCGCCG
>NZ_JBAVCF010000347.1:0-2609 GCF_049586575.1 Bradyrhizobium sp. | reverse complement strand
CGCTTCGGCCTCGGCATGAACAGCGATCACGCCCTGGAGGAGGTTGGGCAGCAATTCTCAGTGACGCGCGAGCGGATTCGGCAGATCGAGGCCGAGGCGATGCGAAAGCTCAACCATCCCACCCGGTCGAGGGAGCTACCTCAGGAGCTTCCTCGAAAAGGTTGAATTGCCGTACCACACCTTGAAGCGATAGTGCGCCCCACGGCACCCGTAGAGAACGGCACGATAATTGTAACCGGCCGAGACGGATAACTCTCTCTTGCATTTGTCGATTCGACCAACCCCCCGAGCAAGCTGAAGGCAAAGATGATCGCACAGCGGGCCAGAACCGTAACGTTTTGAGAAAGGGAGCGGAGTTCGCCCCGGCGGTAGTGTCGAGCACCCCTGAATTGCCAAGATGTCATCACCTACGCTCCAAATCCGAGATCGTCACTCCCAGTAGAAACTATCGAGCGGGGGAAACCACATCCTCGGCAAGCTTCCTCACGCCATTGGTGTTAGCGATTTTCCGAATCTCGGAAAGAGCTTCAACGCGTTATCGCTCTCAATTGCTCGCCGCGTAGACGCATCCCAGTCGCCAAACGCCTCGAAGGCGGCGATCGTCGATTCGACATCCTTGGCCGGGGTGAGATGTCGCGAAAACGGAAAATCGCTGCCGAACACGATGTGAGAAGGCTCGGCTATTTCCATGAGACATTTCAGAGGGGCTGGCGCGCAGATTTCTGCGACATCATAATAGAGGCGCCGCAAGGTATCGGCGACCGTGCCGCCTTCCAGATTTTCCGCAACGCGCGGACGATTGTTCATGGCGCTCATCCGATAGACCAGGAACGGAACCGTTCCTCCACCGTGGGGCATGATCCAGCGGATGTTGGGGTATTTTCCAAAGGTGCCGTTCCACAGCAGATTGTGGATCGCCCGCGTTGTATCCAGCACAAGCTCGGTCATGCCGGACGGATAATTATATGCCGGCATGTTCTTGGCCTGGTTACGCAGGGGATGAACGAATACAACCGCCTTGCGGCGATCGAGTTCCGCGTAAAGCTCGTCCTCTTCCGGTTGGCCAAGGTGGCGGTCGCTGACATGTGTGAGCAGGCAGACGCCTTCGAGCTTGAGCGTATCGAGCGCGTATTCGGCCTCACGGACCGCGGCTCCGACGTCGGGCAGCGGCAAGATTGCAAACGCGCCGAAACGATCCGCATGGTCCGAGACCATTCGGGCGGAGTCTTCGTTGCACTCGCGCGCCAGGCGGCTGGCGAAATTCGCGTCGCCGAAATAAACGCCGGGTGAAGCGATGGAATTGACGGCGGCAGCAATGCCGTTCCGGTCCATCAGTTCGAGCTGCGCCGCCTCACTCCAGTCGGCCCATGGATTCTCGCCGCTACCGTGAATGCCGACGGTTTCAAGGGCACGTTTGTAAAACTCCGGAATCGGATGCTGGTGGGTGTCGATGAGTGGGCCGTGAGTCACGTATACACCTTCTTTTCTCATGATGTGGTTTGCAAGGTGGAAGAAAAATCAATGCTGGCCTGCACGTTCCCACGGCATCATCAGCCACTCGACGAGTGCGACCGCGGCAAACAACAGTATTCCGAGCACGCTCAGCCAAACCAGAGCCGCCCACGCCAGTGGCCCATCGAGCTGTGAGTTTGCCGCCAGAACGAGATTGCCGAGGCCGGTCACCGAACCGACAAATTCACCGATGACCGCGCCGATCACCGCGAGAGTTATGGCGACTTTCGATCCGGCGAATATGAACGGCAGCGCCGCCGGCATCTGAACCTTGACGAAAACCTGCCGCCGCGAAGCACATAGGGCGTGGGCAAGCTCCAACAAACCTGGCGGCGTCGCCTGCAGCCCGGCGGCCGTATCCACGACAATGGGGAAGAATGCCACCAGGAATGCCAATGCCAACTTCGAGCTTATGCCCAGGCCGAACCACACCAAAATAATCGGCGCGATCGCAACTTTCGGAATCGACTGGGTCGCGACCAGAATTGGATAGAGCACGAGATTGAACAGCCGTGAATTGGCGACGAACACCGCCAGCGGAATACCGATCACTAGCGCCAAGGCGAAGCCTAGAACCGTCTCGACAAAAGTCGGCCAGGTCTGCTGCAGCAGCAGATCGTAACGCTCGATGCAAACGGAGGCGATTTCGATGGGGCTCGGCAACACCAAGGGGCTGATACCGGACAGCGAGGTGTAGAGCTGCCATAGCGTCAGGATCACCATGACGCCAAGCAGGGGGTAGAGCGAGCGTGCAAGGTTTTGCGCAGTCATCGTGTGATCCCAAGCGCCCGGCCGGCTCGATGTTCAAGCTCGGTGAACTCGGGCGCGTAACGCGTCTCCGGCCGCCTCGGGTACGAAAGATCGACCGCAATGACATCGGCGATCCTGGCGGGACGCGGACTGAACACAGCGACCCTGTCGGAGAGATAAACCGCCTCGCTGATACTGTGCGTGACCAGCATCACCGTCGCGCCGGTTTTGGCGCGGACATTCAGCAGCAGGTCTTGCATCTCCATCCGTGTCAGTTCGTCGAGCGCGCCGAATGGCTCGTCCATTAAAAGTAATTTCGGCTGATGAACGAGTGCGCGGCACAAGGC
>NZ_JBAVCF010000346.1:0-4672 GCF_049586575.1 Bradyrhizobium sp. | reverse complement strand
TTGGCCTGGTTAAGGCGATCCTGTGTCGGAGGTCCGAACACGCTCGTCATGTAGAGAGCGATCGCACGGACATCGCCTTCCGGCACCGACGAGAGATTGGCCACGACCTCAGCCATCGGGCCGCGTGCCACACCATGATCGGAATCCCAGCCCTGACGCAGATAGTGAAACAGCGCGTCGGTGGTCCACAGCAAGGGCGAACGCGATTGCGCATTGATGGCATAGGCATGCCAATTGTCGACATCCCCGCCGGAAAATGACGCGGTCGCCTTTTCCGCGCCAAGCGCATTGCGCGGCGTATGGCAGGCGCCGCAATGGGCCAGACCTTCGACCAGATAGGCGCCCCGATTCCATTCCGCGCTTTGCGTGCTGTCGACCTGGTAAGTGCCCTTCTTCAAAAAGAGCAGCTTCCAGCCTGCGACGACGAAGCGCTGATTGAACGGGAAAGAAAGATCGTTGGCGCGGGCAGGCGCGCGGACCGCCGGCCGTGTCATGAGGAACGCGTAAAGTGCGCGATCGTCCTCGCCGGTCACGTTGGTGAAATGGTCGTACGGAAACGTCGGATAAAGATGATGTCCGGCGCGATCGACGCCGGAGCGCATCGCGCGCTGGAAAGCCGCTTCCGGCCAGCGGCCGATACCGGTGTCGGGATCGGGCGTGATATTCGACGAATAGATAGCGCCAAACGGCGTCGGCACCGCCCGGCCGCCGGCAAAGGACTTGCCGCCCGGCGCGGTATGGCAATCGCTGCAATTGCCGATGGCGGCGAGAACCCGGCCGCGTTTGACAAGCGCTGGATCAAAGGACTGCGGTGCGGGAGGTTCGATCGTGTCGATCGCCGGCCGCCAGGTGACGGCAAAGGCCGCGATCGCCCCGCCGATCAGCGCGACTATGGCGGCTCCCCCGATAATTCCCGGCTTTGGCATTCGTCCCAAGCTCTTGTTGCTTTGGGAGGCATTGCTAGCACAAATTGGCCGGCTGCGTCCAAGCTTCGCGCCATGCTCCGGGCGGGTGGCGCTCACAGCGGCGGATCGGACGTTTATTTTATTGCTTGATCTCCGGAGCCGCCGACTCGGCGGCGGAAAATGCGCTCTCAAACACCGCCAGATCCGCGCTCGGCAAATCGCACACCGCCACGTAGGTGAAATTGCCGTCGCTCCAGCTTCGAACGTTGTAGCCTGCGATGGTCTGATCGGGAACCGCCTGGCCAGCTCGCAATGTCGTGAGGCTGACGGTGTGCGCGGCATGCTTGTAGACGATCGTCGCCACCGGATTATTGCCGATGACATCCACCCGGCCGCCGAGCAGCACGAAGCCCCGTGCAGCGAGGTCCGGCACCTGAGGCGATTCAGGCAGCCGCGCCGTGAACCATGGCTTGACCGTGTGGCGGTCGGAGGATGCGATATCGAACGGCTGTGGCGCCAGCAAACCACGGATATGGCCGGCAACGACCTCGCTTGCGACGGTGTCCCTCTGGCCGAAGTGATAGACCGTCTTCATCACGGAGCCCGAGATCACGGCGCCCAATACGGCCGACGCCGCCAGCGCCTGGAACGACCAGCTCCGACGGCGAAGAACCGTGACGTTGCTCGGCCGGTTGGCGTTCGAAGGCTCGATCTCGGCTTTCAGCCTCGCCTGAATGCGCGCCTGCAAATCCGGAGGCACATCGGCCAGCGGGAGCGCGCGAACCGCCTGCCGCAGCGCCATCAGGCGCGAATAGCGGGCTTTCAACGATTCGTCGGTCTCCAGCCGCCGCTCGAATTCGGCCTCCGTAGCCGGATCGAGTTCACCGTCGCAATAGGCGGTCAACAGCAATTCGTCGTTGTCTCGCAGGGACGCAATCATAATTGCTTTCGACCTCCGAGGAGCGCCATCAGGAGCTGCCTGCCACGCGACAGTCGGGACATGACCGTGCCGATAGGAACATTGGTGATCTCGGCGATATCGCGATAATTCATCTGATTGATTTCCCGCAAGACGATCACTTCGCGAAACTGCGCCGGCAATTGCGCCAGGGCTTTCTGGATCTCCCCGGCGTCCGCCTTGAGGAGCGCGGCCTCCTCCGGCGTCTCTATTTTCGTCCCGTGCAGACCTTCATATTCAAGTTCTTGTTGCTCCGCCGCATTGAGGTCGTTGATGTAAGTGACCGTTTTTGGCCTGTTCTTCGTCAGCCAGCTCATTGCCGTGTTGCGCACGATCGTCAGGGACCAGGCACGGGGATTGATGGCGCCAAAGCCTTTGATACCCCGAAACGCCCGTATGGCGGCTTCCTGCACGATATCTTCCGCATCCGATGCATTGCCGGCAAGCCACTGCGCGAGACGATAGGCCTCTGGCAAATGCGGCAGGAAGACTTCATCAAACGCGCTTCGTTCGTCCTTGTCTTGCACTACGGAGACCGACATTTGCTTCTGGTCCGACATTCGATCGGAGCCTTCCTGCCGGTCTTTTAGCATGTGGTTTTTAAGTTCGGTACACCGGAAACCCGTCCGGTGTACCGATAGGGTTTTCGTCACGGCAGAGCTCATGACGCGATTACTTCACGATGATCTTTCCAGTCATCTGCGGATGCAGGCTGCAGAAATAGGTAAAGGTGCCGGCATTGGCGAACGTGTAGGAGAACGTATCGTCAGTATCGAGCGCCTTCGACCGGAAGACTCTGCTGCCGGTTTCGACCACCGTATGAGGAATGTCGTCGCGATTGGTCCACTTCACCGTCGTGCCCACGGGAACAGTCAGCTCCTTCGGCCCGAAGGTAAAATTGTCTATCGCAACGGCAGTGGGCTCCTCCGCCGCGACCGCGCCTAGCGCCAGCATTGCGCCGACGAGCGGCCCCAGGAGCATCGCAATGATCACGGCGCGACCGGGAGTGAATCGCGCCGCGGCGAGGCGGAGGTTACTCAAGAACGTTTGCATGTCGGCTCCTCGATCAGCTGGCCAGTGTCTTGTCGACGATGGCGAGCGGCTTGTTGCCCTGGACGACAGTCACGGTCGCAAGGCCGAGCTTGCTGCGGAGCTGGTCGGCGGGAACCACCATCGGCCCCGGCGAAGGCGCGGTACCGGGAGCTGGTTGCGGAAACGCGGTCGACAAGGCGGTGTGGAAGCTCATGTTGCCCTCTACCTTCTGAGCCAGCTGGTGGATGTGGCCGTTGAGGATGGTCACTGAGCCGAAGCGCTTGAGCAGCTCGAGCGCGCGCATGCCATCGTCGGTACCCCAGCCCCATTCCTTGTAGATGATCTGGAGCGGGATATGGGCAAACACGACGATCGGCGTGCTGTTCGACTTGTCCTTCAGGTCGGCCTCAAGCCAGGCAAGCTGCTCGGGGCCGAAGTTACCCAGGCCGCCGGCCTTCAGATCGACGACGTTGACAAGGCCGATGAAGTGGATGCCGCGATCATCGAAGGAGTACCAGCCGGCACCCTTTGAGCCCTTGCCGTAACGATCGAGATAGGTCTTGCCGCGATCCTCGTCGATGAGATCATGCTCGCCGGGCACCCAGTGGACCTGAACGCCAGTTTCGCCGAATACCTTGTCGGCATCGTCGAATTCGGTGGGCTTGGAGAGGTGAGTGATGTCGCCGGTATGGATGATGAAGGACGGCTTGGTCGACATCGCCTTCACTTTGGCAACCGCTTCGCGCAGCGTGCCGAGCGCATCCGGATTGGCTTTCTTGTCGAAGCCAATGTGGCTGTCGCTCATTTGAAGGAAGGTAAATCCCGTCGTGGGCTCGGCGGCAGCGGCTTCGCCAATCAATCCGATAGAGTGCGGAACGCCACCACTGACCGTCCAGAGCACTCCGGTTCCCGCCCAGACCATGCATTCAAGCACTTCGCGGCGGCCTAACCCCTTTTGATCGTCAAGGCCCTTTTTAGCCATGTCATGTTCTCCCTATGAAGCCAGGCGGCTCCAGATGGGCGCAGGATTGCGCCATGCGAGGGAGACTCGGGGTTTTTGGGCTTTATTCCCGGGAGCGGCCGTTCGGCCGGAAGGACAGGCACGAGGGTTAACAACGGAAAAAGAAAAGGGGGAAGCGGAAATTCCGCTTCCCCCAGATGGGTGACCTTGATCAGGTCTACGTGTTCGAACTTAGAACTGGTAGCGGAGACCGATACCGGGATCGAAGTTGGACGACCTGTTGCCGCCAACGGCCTGGACTGTCGTACCAGCGTTGTTGACGATGAAGTTGCTCGCAAGACCACCGGTCACCTGCGAGTACATCATACCGGCGTAGACGTCGACGTGACGGGCGAAGCGCCAATCGACCACCAGCGAGACCGCATCCAGCGTGCCTGCGCACTGTGAGGATGCCGATCCCAACACAGCACAAGCAGCGAGAGTGCCGGGGGCTGTGGCGAAGGTGTTATCCCACTCGTGGTAATAGGCGCCGGTGATATCGAGAGCCGGCGTGATCGCATACCGCGCGCCGAACCAGGCCGTCTGAAGGATCTTGTCAGACGGGAACGCTGCGTTGCTCACAGCTCCGGCAATGAAGCCCCCTTGCAGGAAGGCGCCAGGCAACAGCGGATTGTTCGGGTTGGAATAGTTGATGTGCTCGTAACCACCGAACAGCTTCCACGGTCCGATGGTGTAACGGGCGCCGACCTGGAACACGGTATCGTCGGAGACCGTGGCTGTGAGCTGACCATACCCGATAGCAACCGCCGGATTTAC
>NZ_JBAVCF010000345.1:0-1916 GCF_049586575.1 Bradyrhizobium sp. | reverse complement strand
CCGCTGATACCCGCCTGATGGGTCACGGCCAATTCAGGATTGAGTCACGATCCGCCTGCCGCGTTTTGGCCGGGACTTGTCAGAAGATTCCCTTTTTTTGCCCCGCTGTGGACATCCCCGGAGTTCTTTTTCCCACCCCGGGGACTGGCAAACGGGGAGATTGCCAAATGATCATCAAAGCCAGCGGGTGCTCGGCCTTGATTTTAGCTGCCGCGCTCTTCGTGCTGTTCGCAAGCCCGGCCGCGGCAGCAACGGATGGTGACGGTTCGGCAGCGGATGCGAAATCGGACAATTCGACTGCGGCGCCGGTCACTCACAGCATCTACCGGCACGCTTCTCACCATCGAAGGCACTACGCGCGCCACACAGTTCACGCGGTCGCGAAGGCCGACGCCGACAACGACGACAAAAAGGCTGTCGTGACCGACGCTGTGACCGACAACAGCAACGCGCCGGCGACGATTCCACCATCGATCGCCAACGCAAATGCGCAGATGCTGCTCGCCGGCGCCCGGATCAATGCCGCCACGGCAATTCCGCCGGGAGCCGGCGTTACGGCAATCGCGTCCGATCGCGCGGATGCGGACGACCGGACCCTGGTGGTCGCGGCAGACCAGCTCAACGACGTCGACCGGACACTGCAAGAAGGAAGTTCAACGCCGGCCGCACCCATCAGCTCGCCGCCCGCCACCGCGGCCACGACGACCGGCGAAAGCACGGTCTGGAACCAGACCTCGCTGATCGGGAAAATCTTCATCGGGTTTGGCGCGCTGCTGACGATGGCGTCGGCCGCGCGCATGTTCATCACCTGACATCGCGGCGTCGGTGGTGCCTGATTGCTGGCTGGAGGCGACTGCCGTCCGGCCTGCCGACGCCACTTGAAGCCCACCCCGTGAGCGGGCACATTACCGGCAACGTGAAACACGGGGCCGATCATGAAGACATTCGAGCACATCATTGTCGAAACCAGAGGCAAGGTTGGCGTCATCACGCTCAATCGCCCGAAGATGCTCAACGCGCTGTCTTTCGGCGTATTCCGGGAAATCGCCAACGCCGTCGATGATCTCGAAGCCGACGGCAATATCGGATGCATCGTCGTCACGGGCAACGAAAAGGCCTTCGCGGCCGGCGCCGACATCAAGGAGATGCAGCCGAAAGGCTTCATTGACATGTTTGCCAGCGACTTCGTCGCGATCCGGGGCGACCGTGTCGCCAGATGCCGCAAACCGACGATTGCCGCCGTCAGCGGCTACGCGCTCGGCGGCGGCTGCGAACTGGCGATGATGTGCGACATCATTGTCGCGTCCGACACCGCGAAATTCGGCCAGCCGGAAATCACGCTCGGCACCATTCCAGGCATCGGCGGCACGCAGCGGCTGACGCGCGCGGTCGGCAAATCCAAGGCGATGGATCTCTGCCTCACCGGACGCATGATGGACGCAGCGGAAGCCGAGCGGTCTGGCCTTGTGAGCCGCATTGTGCCCGCTGACAGACTCATGACTGAAGTCATGACGATGGCGGAAAAAATCGCCGGGATGTCGTATCCCGCGGCGGAAATGGCCAAGACCGCCATCAACCGGGCCTTCGAGACGCCGCTCTCCGAAGGGCTCAATGTCGAGCGCGACCTGTTTCGCTCGACCTTCGCGCTGGAAGATCGCTCCGAAGGCATGGCGGCCTTCATCGAAAAGCGAAAGCCGGTCAACAAGAACCGGTAAGCCGTTCAGGCAGCCTCCAGCCGCTTGATTTCCGCTTCGAACTCAAAGCGCAGTTGCGCGCCTTCGTCGTCCGGCAGCCAGTTGGTCATTTGCGGAAAGATCGTGCGGTAAAGAAGAACGGTCTTGGGCTCCCAGGGAAGCCGCTGCGCGGCGCGGGCTTCGGCAAGAATCTTGTAAAGTTCAGCGCGCACCGCTTCGGGA
>NZ_JBAVCF010000344.1:0-28440 GCF_049586575.1 Bradyrhizobium sp. | reverse complement strand
ATGTTGAGCGCGGCGAGATCGCCCTTGATCATCTCCATCATCATGGCGATGGCTTTCGCACGCGCCACGGGCAGCCACTCGAACTCCGGCATGGCGAGCAGCGCCTTGCCGTGTTCGGCTGCCAGCGCCTCCCCAACCGGCTTCAGATAATCGCCGGGATAAAGCCCTTCGGGGATTTCGCCGATGTTTTCGCCAAGTGCCTCGCGGTAGCGCAGGAAGGCCGAGCGCGCGAGCACGTCAACCTGGGCGCCCGCATCGTTGATGTAATATTCCCTGACAACAGCAAAGCCCGCGAGCTGGAGCAGGCTTGCAAGCGCATCGCCAAAGACAGCGCCCCGGCAGTGTCCGACATGCATCGGGCCGGTCGGATTGGCCGAGACATATTCGACGTTGACCTTCTCGCCCGCCCCGATCGCGCTTTGCCCGAAAGCGTTGGCCTCGCGCAGCACTGACCGCAGCGTGTCGGTCCAGGCCGTCGCCTTCAAAGTGAGATTGATGAAGCCGGGACCGGCGATATCGACCGAGGCAATCAGATCCTCGCTGCGCAGTCGCGCCGCGATCCTTTCGGCCAAATCACGGGGTTTGGCCTTCGCCTCCTTGGCGAGCACCATGGCGGCGTTGCTCGCCATGTCGCCATGGGTCGGGTCCTTAGGCGGCTCGATCACTACGCGCGACAGGTCCGCGCCCGCGCCGAGTTCCGCGGCGCAGACGGCGTGCACGCGCGTAAGCACGTGGGCAAAGAGATGCTGTGTCGTAGCTATGTCGGCCATGGCCGCCGCCTAACGTAAATCCGGGGTCGAGTCAAAAAGCCGCTGATGTTCGGTCAACGCAAAACGGTCGGTCATGCCGGCGATGAAGTTGCCGATCCGCCGTGCCCGCACGGCGTCCGGCTCAAGCTGGCTTTCGGGAGGCAGCCATTCGGCGGGCATGGCAGCAGAATCGTTCTGATACCGCGCGAAAAGATCGAACACGAGCTGTTCGGCATCCCGCATCACCCGCATCACGCGCGCGTGCCGGTACATTCTGACCTTCAGGAATGCCTTGATCGCTGCTTCCGCTGCCGCTGTCTCGCCCGGAAAGGCAATCAATGCCTCGCTTTGGTTGCGGACGTCATCGGCCGAGGCCGGCTTTATCAGTTCGAGGCGGCGATGCGCTTCCGAAAAGACCGCGCCGATGAAATGGGAAATCAGTTCGCGCACCAGTTCGGCGCCGCGCCGGCTTTCGTCGAGACCGGGATACTGGGCATCGATTTCCGCGATGATGCCGGCCATCAACGGAATTTCCTTGAGATCGTCGATGCGGAACAGCTCCGCACGCAAGCCGTCGTCAATGTCATGCGCGTCGTAGGCGATGTCGTCGGCTATCGCGGCAACCTGTGCTTCGAGCGAGGCAAAATTCCACAATTCGAGTTCATAGGCCCTGACAAATTCAGCGATGCCCACCGGGACGCCGTGCTCGCGATAGCGCCCGACGGGACTGCCATCGCGCAACATCAGCGGGCCGTTGTGCTTGACGATGCCTTCCAGCGATTCCCAACTCAGGTTGAGCCCGTTGAATTCGGGATAGCGATGCTCGAGCGAGGTCACCACCCGCAAGGTCTGCGCATTGTGATCGAAGCCGCCATGGGCGTGCAGGCACACATCGAGCGCGCGCTCGCCGGCATGACCAAACGGCGGATGGCCGAGGTCGTGGGCCAGCGCCAGCGTCTCGGTCAAATCCTCATCGAGCCCAAGCTGGCGGGCGAGCGCGCGGGCGATCTGGGCAACTTCCAGGGTGTGGGTCAGGCGGGTACGGTAGTGATCGCCTTCGTGGAACACAAAGACCTGGGTTTTGTGCTTCAAGCGCCGGAACGCCGTGGAATGGATCACCCGGTCACAGTCGCGCCGGAACGGGCTGCGGGTCCGGCTCGGCGGCTCCACGAACTGGCGTCCGCGGCTGCGATCGGGATCGCAGGCATAGACCGAGCGAGGGGCAGCCATTCCAACTGACACGGGATATCCTATCTCTTAACCGGCAAACGGGTTTGATTCCGATGCTCGCCGTACTTAACTATGATAGGCCGGTTACGAGATAAATACCGATCGGGGTTTTTGAAAATGACAACAGCCGTCACCATCAGCGAGCGGGCCGCCCGCCGCATTGGAGAGATTCTCAAAAGCGAGGGCGATGGCGCCATGCTGCGGATCAGCGTCGAAGGCGGCGGCTGCTCTGGCTTCCAGTATAAATTCGACGTCGAGCGTTCGCGCGCTGAAGACGATTTGGTGATCGCCCGTGATAGCGCCGTGGTGCTGGTCGATCCCGCCTCGGTACCGTTCCTGGCGGGCTCCGAAGTTGATTTCGTCGATGACCTCATCGGCGCTTCGTTCCGCGTGGTCAATCCGAATGCGACCGCCTCCTGCGGCTGCGGCACCAGCTTCTCGATCTAACGCGAATTCACCCCGATGCGCATTGCGACCTGGAACGTCAACTCGGTTCGACAACGAATCGAAAATTTGATGAGCTGGCTGAAGGAATGTTCGCCCGACATCGTCTGCCTTCAGGAAATCAAATGCACCGACGACGCGTTTCCGCGGCTTGAGATCGAGAGCCTCGGCTACAACGTCGTCACGCATGGCCAGAAGACCTTCAACGGCGTTGCGCTGTTATCCAAGCTTCCGTTCGACGAGACGAAGTCGGGGCTTGCCGGCGACGATGAAGATTCCCATGCACGGTTCATCGAAGGCGTCGTGACGCTCAAAAGCGGCGTGCTGCGGATAGCCTGCCTTTATTTACCCAACGGCAATCCACCCGATACGGATAAATACCCCTACAAACTCAAATGGATGTCGCGGCTTCTTGAGTATTCACGGCAGCGTCTTAAAGCAGAAGAGCCGCTTGTTTTGGCCGGCGACTTCAACGTGATCCCGAAGGCGGAAGACGTGCACAATCCGTCCGCTTGGGTCGGCGACGCTCTGTTTCGCCCGGCAACGCGCGAGAGTTTTCAATCCTTGCTCGGTCTTGGGCTGACAGATGCGCTACGCGCCGTCACCGACGCACCCGGCCAATACACCTTCTGGGACTATCAAGCGGGCGCCTGGCAGAAAAACCAGGGCCTGCGCATCGACCATCTGTTGCTGTCGCCGCAGGCCAGCGACCGGCTGGTCGATGTCGGCGTCGACAGTTACGTGCGCGCTTGGGAAAAGCCGTCGGATCACGTGCCGGTCTGGATCGATCTCGACCTGGAAGCGGCGTAGAGAGGCCCTGCCCCTCTCTTCACGCGCCGAAGGTTTTAGTCCTTGCGGCCCTGAATCCAGTGCTCGAGCATCTGGAACGCCATCGCACGATCGTCTTCTGAGGCTTTTGCCATGGCCTTGTTGTAGCTGTCCTTGATCCAGGCTTCGTCCGGCGTTGCGCCTTCACGCGCCAGCGTCAGCCACATCAATCCGCGCGCCGCCTGCCGCGGCAACTGATCGCCGTTGAACAGCATCTGACCGAGCAGAGCCTGAGCCTGATGCTGGCCCTTCTGGGCGGCGAGCCCAAGCCAGCGTGCGCCGTAGCGGAAATCGTCGCGGGAAGAACCCGCGCTCTTCAGATAGAGCCGGGCGAGATCGTATTGGGCGTCGGCATTGCCGAAATAGGACGCCGCATAGGAGAACATCTCTCGCGCGCGATCCGGATCGGCCGTGATCTTCGAATTCGGAATGCCGCTGAGATAATACCGCCCGAGCGCCACAAAGGCGTTGGCGACAATCGTGGCCTGCGGCGCCGAGGGGCTGTCCTCCGCATGGGCATTGGCGATGCGGCTGAAATATTCGAACGCCCGCAGGTCGTCCTGCGCGACACCGTCGCCATCGGCATACATCCGGCCCAACTTGAATTGCGCGATCGGATGGCCGCTTTCGGCCGCATATTGCAGCGAGGTAAAGGACGACGTGTCCAGTGTCGATGGAACCGCTTTCTTCAGGGCACCGGGTGAACTCGGCTGGGCCGAAACACCGGGAAGCGTCGAATCCTGATTCACCGGCGCGCCGTCAAAGGCGAATCCGGGAGTGGCCACAGGCGCGGCAGCCAAAATCAAAGCAAAAATGATGCGCTCAGATGTCCGCATAACACAACTTCTCGTGCGCTCCGCCCGGATGGGTAACGGCGCCTGACACTGCCGGTCCCACCTGCTGGGCGTACTTCCACAATGCACCCGACGTATGGTTAGTCGCGCGAGGCCTCCATTCGGTCTTGCGCTGGGCGAGCTCGGCGTCGGTCAATTTTACGTTAAGAGTCCCGACAACCGCGTCGATCTGGATCATGTCGCCGTCCCGCAACAGCGCGATGGGACCGCCAACCGCAGCCTCCGGGCCGACATGGCCGATACAAAAGCCCCGTGTCGCGCCTGAAAACCGGCCGTCGGTGATCAGGGCGATCTTGCCGCCCATCCCCTGCCCCGTCAGCGCTGCGGTCGTCGAAAGCATTTCGCGCATTCCGGGACCGCCGCGCGGCCCCTCGTAACGGATGACGATGACCTCGCCTTCCTTGTAGGTCTTCTTCTGTACCGCCTCGAAGGCATCCTCTTCCCGATCGAAGCAACGGGCAGGGCCGGAGAACTTCAGGTTCGACATGCCGGCGACCTTCACGATCGCTCCCTCGGGCGCAAGGTTCCCCTTCAAACCGACCACTCCGCCGGTGACGGTGATCGGCTTGTCGGCGGGCCGCACCACGTCCTGATGCGGGTTCCACTTCACGCTCTTGAGGTTTTCGGCAATCGTCCGCCCGGTGACCGTGATGCAGTCGCCGTGCAAGTGACCATTATCGAGCAATGTCTTCATCAACAGCGGTATGCCACCAGCCTCAAACATATCTTTGGCGACATAACGGCCACCTGGCTTCAAATCCGCGACATAAGGCGTCTTCTTGAAGATTTCGGCGACATCGAACAGATCGAATTTGATGCCGCATTCGTTCGCGATCGCCGGCAAATGCAGCGCCGCATTGGTTGAGCCACCGGAAGCGGCAACGACCGCGGCGGCGTTCTCCAGCGACTTCCGCGTGACAATGTCGCGCGGCCGAAGGTTCCGGGCGATCAGGTCCATGATCTTTTCGCCAGCCGTCATGCAGAAAGCGTCGCGAATTTCATAAGGCGCGGGCGCGCCGGCCGAATACGGCAATGCGAGCCCAATGGCCTCTGATACCGTTGCCATGGTGTTGGCGGTGAATTGCGCGCCGCACGCCCCGGCCGAAGGACAGGCAACCCGCTCGATTTCATCGAGATCGGCGTCCGACATCTCGCCGACCGAGTGCTTGCCGACCGCCTCGAACATGTCCTGCACTGTGACCTGTTGGCCACGGAAATTGCCAGGCAAGATCGAGCCGCCATAGATGAAGATCGACGGCACGTTCAGCCGCACCATCGCCATCATCATTCCCGGGAGCGACTTGTCGCAGCCGGCCAGACCTACCAGCCCATCATAAGCGTGGCCGCGTATCGTCAGTTCGACGGAATCGGCGATGCATTCGCGTGACGGCAATGACGAGCGCATTCCGTCGTGGCCCATGGCGATGCCGTCGGTCACGGTGATGGTGCAGAATTCGCGGGGCGTGCCGCCCGCCGAAGCGACGCCCTTTTTGACAGCCTGGGCCTGACGCATCAGTGAGATATTGCAGGGCGCGGCCTCATTCCAGCACGAAGCCACGCCGACAAACGGCTGGTGGATCTGCTCGGTCGTCAATCCCATGGCGTAAAGGTAGGAGCGATGCGGCGCCCGCTCCGGCCCCTCGGTCACGTGACGGCTCGGCAACCTTTTCTTGATGTTGGTTTTGGCGTCCATCGCGAACCTGTTTCCCCGGCCCTCTCGCTTCAGGTCGGCCGATGGACCATTGCCATCGCCGCGGCGACTACCGAGGCCTCAAAATCTCAAGCATTATGATCTCATGGAGGGGTGTGGCTAAAAAGCGGCGTAGGCACGCACGAGCCGGGATGAGGGTTAAATCTTCGCGAAGTGTTGCCACCACGACACATTCGTTGCGCTAAAGTCACCCTTTTAGGTATCATTGGAAGCCAAGCCGCGCGGTCTCGGCCTTCGCGCTGCAATGAGGGTGAATCAATGGCCGACACTCCCGAACAGCCGTCGCTGGATCGGGATCGCTCCGGCTCTAACTTCGGCTAAATATTCAGCACGCGGCCGTAGGCATCCAGCACCGCTTCCTTCATCATCTCCGACAACGTCGGGTGCGGGAAGACGGTGTGCATCAACTCTTCTTCCGTGGTCTCTAGGTTCATTGCGACCACATAGCCCTGGATCAACTCCGTCACTTCCGCGCCGATCATGTGGGCGCCGAGCAATTGTCCGGTCTTCTTGTCAAAGATCACCTTGACGAGACCTTGATCCTCGCCGAGTGCGATCGCCTTGCCATTGCCGACAAAAGGAAAGCGGCCGACACGAATTTCACGTCCGCCCTCCTTCGCCCGCGCCTCCGTGAGACCAACGGACGCCACCTGCGGCTGGCAATAGGTGCAGCCCGGAATCAGGTTCTTGTCCATGGCGTGGGTGTGCAGCCCCTTGATGGTCTCGACGCAGATGACGCCCTCATGCTCCGCCTTGTGGGCCAGCATCGGCGGCCCCGCGACATCGCCGATGGCATAGATGCCGGGCACATTGGTTTTGCCGTAGCCATCGATCACGACGCAGCCGCGATCGGTTTTGACGCCGAGCTTCTCAAGTCCGAGATTCTCGATATTGCCGACAACACCGACCGCCGAGATCACGCGGTCAAATTCGATCGCTTGCGGATTCTTGCCGTCGTCGATGGTGGCAACAACACTGTCGCTTTTCTTTTCGAGCTTCGTCACCTTGGTGGTCGTCAGAATCTTGATGCCCTGCTTTTCGAACCGCTTGCGTGCAAGGCCCGCGATCTCCGCGTCCTCGACGGGAAGAATTTGGGGCAGCACTTCTACCACCGTCACTTTGGAGCCCATGGTGTGGAAGAACGAAGCGAACTCGATCCCGATCGCGCCGGAGCCGACGACCAGCAGCGACTTCGGCATTTTCTCCGGCACCATCGCCTCGAAATAGGTCCAGATCAGGTTCTTGTCGGGCTCCAGTCCCGGCAATACGCGCGGCCGCGCACCGGTCGCGATGATGATATGCTTGGCCTGATAGGTGCCCTCACCGAGCGCGCCCTTCGGGCCTTCGGCCGCGGACTTCTTCACGGTGATCTTGCCGGGGGCATCGATCGACGCCTCGCCCCAGATAATAGTCACCTTGTTCTTCTTCATCAGGAAGCCAACGCCATCGCTCAGGCGTTTTGAAACGCCGCGCGAACGCTGCACCACCGCCGTCGGATCGTAGGCGACTTTCTCGGCAGACAGGCCGTATTCCTTGGCATGCTGCATGTAGTGGTAGATTTCGGCTGAGCGGAGCAGCGCCTTGGTCGGGATGCAGCCCCAGTTCAGACAGATGCCGCCCAGGTAAGATTTCTCGACGATCGCGGTTTTGAAGCCGAGCTGGGCGGCTCTGATAGCCGTGACGTAGCCGCCGGGGCCGGAGCCGATGATGATGACGTCGAAGGATGTATCGGCCATGATTACTCGCTCTTTATTTCCTTCCCTCTCCCACAAGGGGAGAGAGAAGAAAGAATCGTTGTCTTCTCAAACCATCATCATCACGGGATTTTCGATCAATAGCTTGAACGCGCCGATCAGTTCGGCGCCGAGCGCGCCGTCAATGGCCCGATGATCGCACGACAGGGTCACGCTCATGATCTGGGCGATTTCGATCTTGCCGTTACGCACCACCGGACGTTCCTCGCTGGTGCCGACCGCCAAAATCGTCGCGTGCGGCGGATTGATCACCGCCGTGAAGTGATTGATGCCGTACATGCCGAGATTGGACACGGCCGTGGTGCCGCCCTGATACTCCTCGGGCTTGAGCTTGCGGGCGCGGGCACGCGCTGCGAAATCCTTCATCTCGCCCGAGATCGTCGACAACGACTTGGTTTCGGCCTTGCGGATGATCGGCGTGATCAAGCCGCCCGGCATCGCGACCGCAACCCCGATGTCGGAGTGCTTGTGCTTGACCATGCCGCCTTCGGTCCAGCTCACGTTGCAATCCGGTTTGCGCTGCAGCGCGACCGCCATCGCCTTGATGACGAAGTCGTTGACCGAGAGCTTGTAGAGCGGCTTCTTCTCCTTGTCCTTGGGTGCCGCGGCGTTGATCTCCTCACGCGCGGCAAGCAGCTTGCCGATATCGCAGTCGATCGTGAGATAGAAATGCGGGACGGTTTGCACCGAAGCCGTGAGTCGCTGCGCAATCGTGCGGCGCATGCCGTCATGCGGCACGATCTCGTAGCTGCCCGGTTCGAACAGCGCGAGTATCTGCTTGTCCGACATCGAGGGTGAGAGCGCAGGTGCGGCACCCGGGGCCCCTGCGGGGGGTGCCTTCAATCCCTTGCCGGACTTGGCCTCCGCCACGTCGCGGGCGATGACGCGGCCGTGCGGCCCGGTCCCGGTGACGCGGGCGACGTCAATGCCGGCTTCCTTGGCCAGGCGCCGCGCCAGTGGCGATGAGAAAGTGCGCGCATGGCCGTCGGCCTGCGGCGCTGATGATGCCGCCTGAGGCGCAGCGGCCGTAGCCGGTTTGGGAGCAGCCGCAGGGGGAGGCGACGCGGGCTTTGGCGCCGGTGGGGCTTCCGTCTTCACAGACGCGGGCCCAGCGCTCGGTTTTGCGGCCGCTGACGCGCCGGCGGTTTCCACATCCTCGCCGTCGCCTGCGAGCACGGCAATCACATCGTTGACGGAGACGTCCTGGGTGCCCTCGGGAACAAGGATTTTGGCAATCGTGCCTTCGTCGACCGCCTCGACCTCCATGGTCGCCTTGTCGGTCTCGATCTCCGCGATCACATCGCCGGACTTGACCTTGTCGCCCTCTTTCTTGAGCCACTTGGCGAGGTTGCCCTTCTCCATCGTCGGCGACAATGCGGGCATCAGAATATTGATTGGCATGTGCTTTAGCCCCGCTCTGTCACCGATAACAAACAGCTTTGGCAGCCGCGACCACTTCGGCCACGGACGGCAGCGCGAGCTTTTCCAGATTGGCGGCGTACGGCATCGGAACATCTTTGCCAGACACCCGCGCCACCGGCGCATCCAGATAGTCGAAGGCATACTCCATGATCCGAGCCGCGATTTCGGCGCCGACGCCGTTTTGCTGCCAGCCTTCCTCGACGGTGACGGCGCGCCCGGTCTTCTTCACGGATGCGACGATGGTGTCGGTATCGAGCGGCTTCAATGTCCGGAGGTCGATCAGGTCGACTTCGATGCCTTCCTTGGCGAGTTCATCGGCGGCCTTCAGCGCGTAAGACATGCCGTTGGACCAGGAGATGATCGAGACGTGGCCGCCACTTCGCACCACGCGCGCCTTGCCAATCGGGATCACGTAGTCGTCGAGCTTCGGCACTTCACCGGAATGTCCGTAGAGCATTTCGTTCTCGAGGAAGATCACCGGATTGGGATCGCGGATCGCGGCCTTCAGCAAACCCTTGTAGTCGGCCGCCGAGAACGGCGCGATCACCTTCAAGCCCGGAATCTGTGAGTACCACGCCGAATAATCCTGGCTGTGCTGCGCCGCGACACGTGCGGCCGCACCGTTCGGGCCGCGGAACACAATCGAACAACCCATCTGACCGCCCGACATGTAAAGCGTCTTCGCCGCCGAATTGATGATCTGGTCAATCGCCTGCATGGCGAAGTTGAAGGTCATGAACTCGACAATCGGCTTCAGACCGGCCATCGCGGCGCCGACGCCAATGCCGGCGAAGCCATGCTCGGTGATCGGCGTATCGATGACGCGCCGAGCGCTGAATTCCTGCAGCAACCCCTGGCTGACTTTGTAGGCGCCCTGATACTCGGCGACCTCCTCGCCCATCAGAAACACGTCCGGATCCCGGCGCATTTCCTCGGCCATCGCATCGCGCAGTGCGTCGCGGATGGTCATGGTCACCATTTCAGTGCCTTCAGGTATTTCCGGATCGGGAGGAGCAACGGCGCTTGGCGCAGCAGGCGCGGGTTCGTTCTTCGGGGCCGGCTCCGATTTTGCCTCGGCTGCCGGAGCTGCTGCTTCAGCGGCCTTCTCCTGCTTCGCTGGCGCAGGCGCCTTGGCGAGATCGGCCGCGCTTTCGCCGTCGGCCAGGATGGTGGCGATCGGCGTGTTGACGGCGACGTCGGCGGTGCCTTCGGGAATCAGGATCTTGCCGAGCGTACCCTCATCGGTCGCCTCGACTTCCATCGTGGCCTTGTCCGTCTCGATTTCCGCGATGACATCGCCCGACTTGATCGTCTCGCCTTCCTTCTTCAGCCACTTGGCGAGATTGCCTTTCTCCATCGTCGGCGAGAGCGCAGGCATCAGTACTTGAATGGGCATATCAACTCCGCAATTTTAAACCGCGCCCCGAACGCTTATCGATAGACGTCGGTATAGAGCTCGGACACCTCCGGTTCGGGGTCGTGTTGGGCGAAATCCGCCGCCGCGTTGACGACCTCGCGAACCTCCGCATCGATTTTCTTCAACTCGTCTTCGCTCATTTTTGCGGCGAGCAAACGATTGCGGACCTGTTCGATCGGGTCCTGGTCATGGCGGACCTTTTCGACCTCCTCACGGGTACGGTACTTCGCTGGATCTGACATCGAGTGGCCGCGATAGCGATAGGTTTGCATTTCCAGGATGTACGGCCCTTTGCCGGCGCGGCACCAGGCGACAGCCTTGTCGGCGGCAGCCTTGACGGCGCGTACGTCCATCCCGTCGACCTGCTCGCCCGGGATGTTGAAGGAGACGCCGCGCTTGGAGAAATCGGTCTGCGCCGAGGAACGCGTCACGGACGTGCCCATGGCGTAGCGATTGTTCTCGATGACGTAGATCACCGGCAGCTTCCAGAGCTCCGCCATGTTGAAACTCTCATAGACCTGCCCCTGGTTCGAGGCGCCGTCACCGAAATAGGCCAGGCTGACAGAATCGTTGCCGCGGTAGCGGTTGGCGAAAGCCAGGCCCGTACCGAGCGAGACCTGCGCGCCGACGATGCCATGGCCGCCGTAGAAGTTCTCGGCCTTGCTGAACATGTGCATCGACCCGCCCTTGCCCTTGGAATAGCCGCCGCGGCGTCCGGTCAATTCGGCCATCACGCCCTTGGCATCCATTCCACAGGCGAGCATATGCCCATGATCGCGGTATCCCGTTATGACCTGGTCGCCCTTTTTCAGGGCCATCTGCATCCCGACGACGACGGCTTCCTGACCGATGTAGAGATGGCAGAATCCGCCGATGGCACCCATTCCGTAAAGCTGGCCAGCCTTTTCCTCGAACCGGCGGATCAGCAGCATGTCACGTAGCGCCTTCAGCTCTTGTTCCCTGCTGAAGGGCGGCGGCGCCCCCTGCTCTTGAGCGGTGTCGGTGGCGGCGCTTTTTTTGGGTGAGGCCATGGCGTTTCCGAATGAGAGAGCGAATTTGCTTTCTCTAGCTTAACTCAAACCGCCATGAAAGGATTTGCATCACTTCACGAAAAGTCATCATCCCGCACTGCAATGCGGCGCGACATTTTCGAAATCTATTTGAAGCGAAATTGTAATTTGACGATCAATTCGGATTGGTCATCCGAATGAGGTCATGCGGATTGGCATATTCGAGCTGGTAGCGCGCGCGCTCGTCGAGCATATCCGGGTCCAGCCGATCGGACCGCAGCAGCGAGACGCGCTGTTCGCCCTCGCTCCGTTCTTTCTTCAGGCGCGCCAGTTCGGACGTGAGCGCGATGATTTCCTGATCAAGCTCCTGCCGCGCGTTCAGCCCGTACTTTCCGGTATAGGCGTTGACACCGAAATAGCCAACCATGCCTGCCGCCATCGTATAGAGGGCAACGCCAGTAAGAAATGACTTGAGGCGTCTGCGGGAAACCATGAGGGAAAGATGCCCTCGCCAGGTTAAGGGAATGCTAAACCCGGCCCAGCCCCTCCAGCAAAACGTGCCTCAGAGCCGCTCTAACTGTTCTGCTTTTCGACGAAGACGGCAAAGGCGTCGATATATTGCTGGAGCACCTTTTGCAGGGACTCCTTGGTCAGATTGCCCTTTTCGTCAAAGGCGTCCCCAACCAAGTTCAGATAGGTCTCCGGCTGCCCCATGATCGGACCGGAAATACCCGGCAGGACGTTCTGAAGAGTCTTTGCCGCGTTGACGCCCCCCAGCGGCCCGGGCGAATTGGAGATGATGCCGACCGGCTTGCCGAGGAATGAGCTTTTGCCATAGGGACGCGACGCGACATCGATGGCGTTCTTGAGCACACCGGAAATCGCACGGTTGTACTCCGGCGTGATGAAGATGACGCCGGCGGACTTCTGAATCCTTTCCCGGAAGGCGACCCAGTCGGCCGGCGGGTTCGCTTCCAGGTCCTGATTGAAAAATGAAATGCCGTGCAACGTGACGACGTCAAGCTTGAGCGTCGGCGGAGCCAGCTTGGCCAGCGCATTGGCGATCTTCAGAGTGAAGCTCTCCTTGCGGAGGCTGCCGACGATCACGACGATGTGGTGCGGACTTGACATATGATTTCCTCTCGATGCACGCGCGGGACCGAATTTCGACGCTAACCTGGTGAGCGGTTCAGAAGTCTACATCATTGTTGCTGCGAACTCGTCATGCGGACTTCTGAACCAAAGCCACGCTAGATCGATGAGTTAGCTAGTGTCCTTTCGATTCCGAAGTTCGAAACGTGGCCCCCGCAATTGCTGCGAACTTCGGAATCGGGACACTAGCGGCGCCGGCAAAAGATGTAAGTGCATGAAATGGGTTCAGCCGTCAATTCGATCAAGAAACCGTTCCTGAACGACAACAGGCCGCCCTTACAGGCGGCCTGTTCCTCCAAACTAATATACCCGCGCTCAGAGCACCGGGTTGAAGGCGACCGGAATCAACCGGTAGCCGTTGCCGTCCTTCTCGACATGGCCGACAGCGGGGAACGGGAAGTGGAAGCCGACCACGGTCGCCTTCTCCGCGGATGCCATGTCATAGAACTTGTGCCGGGTCTTCTGCGCGAGCTCCGGTTCGGCGTCATAGGCAACGTGCCAATCCGGGTTGCGCAGGAAGAACTCGGGGATGTTGGTGACGTCAACCGAGATGAGGATTTTCGAGTTGCCGGAAGCCAGGGCGAAGGAGGTATGCCCCGGCGTATGACCGGGCGTGCCGATCGACGTGAGACCCGGCACAACTTCCTTGTCCCAATCGTATTTGGTCACCTTCTTTTCGATGCCGGTGTAGATCTTTTTCACGTTGGCGAAATAGTTCTTCATCATCGGGTTCGATTGCGCCTTGGCGGCGTTTTCCTCGCTCATCCAGAAATCCCAATCCTTCGCCGGCACCATGATCTCGGCATTCGGGAACGCCATTGAATTGTCAGCGGCGCGGATGCCGTTGGTGTGATCCGGATGCAGGTGAGACACGATGACCATATCGATGCTCTTGGGATCGACGCCCGCAGCGGCAAGGTTTTGTGTCAGACGGCCAGCTTGACCTTTGGTCGCATCAAAGGCCGAGATTCCGTTGCCGCAATCGAGAAGGACCAGCTTGCCGCCGGTGTTGATCAGCTGCGGATTGAACGGCACCGTCACCATGCCTTTCGGCATATAGGCGGCTTCGGCGGCGGCGATCGCCGCATCCTTGCTGACATTGGTCACCCAGTTGTCCGGCAGCGGAAACGTGCGGGCGCCGTCATTGATCGAGGTGCATTCGATGGTGCCGACCTTGTAGCGATAGAAACCGGGAGCCTGCGCTGTGGCGGCCGGCGCGGCAGCGCTCGCCTTCTGTGAGGTGATCGGCAAAAGGACGGATGCGGCGCCGATAGCGGCTGCACCAGCCAACAAGTCACGGCGGTTCAGATCATTCATGGTCGTCTCTCCCCAGGCTTGACGTTATGCGCTTTTCGCGCCTCGAATTTCGGCGCAAATGTTCCCTCCCTGCGCGGCAAACGCAAGTAACTTTCCGGGTGACGCGCATACGACTTTCCGGGGTCAAGAAACCCAAACCGACGCCGAAAGCTTCCAGCGCAGGTGGGCTCAAGACTTACTTGACCAATTCCCAGAAAATACCGATCACTGCGATGTAGCCGAGCGTAAAGATCAGCGTCCGCAGGAACGGAAGCCCAAACCAGTAGACCACGGCATGGGCGAGGCGGAGCCAGAAGAAGGCCATCGCCCAGAATGCGGTCATCGCATCGGCCTTGCCGGCCAGATGAACCACGATCACCAGTGCCGCGAACGGGGCGAAACTCTCGACCGCGTTCAAGTGAGCCCGGTCGGCTCGCTTGCCCCACAGCGGCACCGGCCGGGGTGCGGGATCGACATAGTTTTGAGGCGCCAGGTTTCCATTCGTCATGACCTGGCAGACGATGTAGGGAATCCATAGCGACGCGGTTAGCATGGCGGTGAAGGCGAGATACTTGAGGTCTGTAGACATCGATTTCCCCCCTTTGAAAGATCTCTTCTAGCAACTCCCTGGGCTTGATCCGCCGGACGACTACCGACGCGGGTGTCTTCCGATCGCTTCCGACGCGATCAGGCCTTGTTCGGGTTGATCAGATATTTCTCACCGGTGGCGCGCTTGCCGTAGACCGCAAGATGCGACAGCTGAAGCGCCTCAGTCAAAGAAACCACCCGCGTGTAGTGGCTCGCAAAGGTCGTCTTGAGTTCGCTCGCCACGCGCTCGCGAAGCCGCTGGCGGTCGTCCGCGCTGATCTTCATCAGGAACGGAAACAGGAGCCAGCCGCCGACTCCCCAGATCATGCCGAAGGCGCGATTCAATTCGATCGGCCCGGGATCCAGGCCGCCATAAATATAGACCTGCTTGTGCACATTGGAGCCGTAGCGGCTGTAAACCTTGGCGTCGCGGTTGATCGCCGCCTCCATGCACGTGAGAATCTGTCCAGCAAGCTTGCCGCCGCCGATCGCATCGAAAGCAATGGTCGCGCCGGTCTCGGCCAACGCATTGGTCAGGTCGTTCATGAAGGTGGGCGAGGATGAATCCACGACATATTTCGCGCCGATCTTGTGCAGGATTTCCGCTTGCTCGGGCTTGCGCACGATATTGACCAGAGCGATGCCGTCCTTGATGCAGATCTTGTTCAGCATCTGGCCAAGGTTTGAGGCGGCTGCCGTATGCACCAGCGCCTTGTGGCCCTCGCGCCGCATGGTCTCGACCATGCCGAGCGCAGTGAAGGGATTGACGAACCAGGACGCGCCATCGGCCGCGGTCGTCCCCGCCGGCAGCTCCATGCAGTCGGACGCCTTGACGGTGCGATACTGGGAATACATCGCACCGCCGATCACCGAGACGGTCTTTCCCATCAGCGCTTTGGCCGCGTCCGACGATCCAGTCCGAACGACGACGCCGGCGCCTTCATTTCCAACCGGCATGGATTGATCGAGCCGCCCCGCCATCGCCCGCATCGCCGCTTCCGGAACGCGCGCCGTGATGACAGGCGCATCCTTGCTGCCGGCCGCCTTGGCGGTGGTCATATCTGCGGCGCCTGTCAAAAGGCCGAGGTCAGACGGGTTGATCGGGCTCGCCTCAACCCGAACCACCACTTCATCCACCGAAGGCTCGGGAGTTGGTATCTCAAGCAGCGAAATTTCCAGTTCGCCGCTCTTCTTGATCAGCGAACGCAGTTGCAGCCCGCTTTTGCCATCGGCGCTCATTCAGTCCTCCCGTTCGATATTTTGTTGCGAAAGATGATCTGCCATTGGCCGGGAAACGCAAGTCCCCCGGCCCCGCGGCTGGTCTCCGACGCAGCTGGTTTAGGCGAGCGCCTTCAGGGCTGCCCGGCCTGCATACTTTGCCTGGCTGCCCAATTGCTGCTCAATCCGCAGCAACTGATTGTATTTGGCGGTGCGATCGGACCGCGCCAGCGAGCCGGTCTTGATCTGCCCGCAATTGGTGGCGACGGCGAGATCGGCAATCGTGGAATCCTCGGTCTCGCCCGAGCGGTGCGACATCACGGCGGTGTAGCCGGCTTTGTAGGCCATCTCGACCGCGCTCAGCGTCTCCGTCAACGTGCCGATCTGGTTGACCTTGATCAGGATCGAATTGGCCCGGCCGTTCTTGATGCCGTCCGCCAGCCGCGTCACGTTGGTGACAAAGAGGTCGTCGCCGACGAGCTGGCACTTCGTGCCGATCAGATCGGTCAATTCCTTCCAGCCATCCATGTCATCTTCCGACATGCCGTCCTCGATCGAGACGATCGGATAACGCGCGGCCAGATCGGCCAGGTATTTCGCCTGTTCGGAGCGCGAGCGGGTTTTCTTCTCGCCGCCATAGACGTAGGCGCCGTCCTTGAAGAACTCGGTCGCGGCGCAGTCGAGCGCCAGCATGACGTCGTGGCCCGCTTTGTAACCGGCCTTGCCGATCGCACCCATGACGAACTCGAGCGCTGCATCCGCCGATGGCAGGTTCGGCGCAAATCCGCCTTCGTCGCCGACATTGGTGTTGTGACCGGCCTTCTTCAGTTCCGATCGCAAGGTGTGGAAGATTTCCGAGCCACAGCGCAACGCATCGGCAAAGGTCGCAGCACCGACCGGCATGATCATGAATTCCTGGAAGTCGATCGGGTTGTCGGCGTGCACGCCGCCGTTGATGATGTTCATCATCGGCACCGGCAAGGTCCGCGCCGAAGTGCCGCCGACATACCGATAGAGCGGCATGTCAAAGGACTCCGCTGCGGCTTTGGCGCAGGCGAGCGAAACGCCCAGGATCGCATTGGCCCCCAGCCGGCTCTTGTTCGCGGCCCCATCGAGATCGATCATGATCTGGTCGATCTGGACCTGCTGCTCGACGGCGATATCGCTCAGCGCGTCGTAGATTTCGCCATTGACGGCCGCGACCGCCTTTTGCACGCCCTTGCCAAGATAACGCGCCTTGTCGCCGTCGCGCAGTTCGACCGCCTCATGCGCTCCCGTCGAGGCGCCGGACGGCACCGCCGCGCGGCCGACGGAACCATCTTCCAGCACCACGTCAACTTCAACGGTGGGATTACCGCGGCTATCGAGAATTTCGCGGCCGATGATGTCGACGATGGCAGTCATGGGTACCTCATTTGGAAAGGGTGGTCGGAAGCAGGTGCGCTGCTTCTACAGCAAGCCCCTATCCCGGAAAAGGTTGCGTTGCTAATAACGTGCGCAACGGAGACCGAATATGGCGACGAAGCCTCGAAAGGCGTCAAAATCCACGTCACTGCCGTCCGGCTTGCAACTCGGACGCGCGGTCGCATGGCCTGCAACGCCAGACACCGCAAAGCTCGACCGTGTTCCCAATCCGCAGAAAGAAACCAACTATGTCGTGCGCTTTACGGCGCCCGAGTTCACATCGCTTTGCCCGGTCACCGGCCAGCCCGATTTTGCGCATCTCGTGATTGATTATGTCCCGGGCCAATGGCTGCTGGAATCGAAATCGCTCAAGCTCTATGTCGCAAGCTTCCGCAATCACGGCGCCTTCCACGAGGACTGCACAGTTGCGATCGGCAAACGGATCGCGGCAGAGATCAAGCCGAAATTCTTGCGGATTGGCGGTTACTGGTATCCGCGCGGCGGCATTCCGATCGACGTGTTCTGGCAGACGGGAAAGCTGCCCAAGGGAATGTGGATTCCCGATCAGGGTGTTGCGCCCTATCGCGGCCGAGGCTGACCTCGCGATGACGTTGATCGCGTGCGGCATATGATCATGCGGCCGCAATGCGGTCTGCGGTATCAGCGTGTCACATGCTTCGCGTCAACCTTCTTGGCTACCGCATCGAAGGCCATCAAGGTCCGCAGCAGACCTTCGAAATCGCGCAGCGGCACCATGTTGGGGCCATCGGACGGCGCACGATCGGGATCGGGGTGGGTTTCGATAAAGACTCCGGCGACGCCGACCGCAACGGCAGCACGCGCCAGCACGGGGACAAATTCACGCTCGCCGCCTGAGGACGTGCCCTTGCCGCCGGGCTGCTGCACCGAATGGGTAGCATCGAAGATCACGGGTGCGCCGGTGGTGCGCGCCAAAATCGGCAGTGCGCGCATGTCGGACACCAGCGTGTTGTAGCCGAACGACGCGCCGCGCTCGGTGACAAGCACCTTCGAGTTGCCGGCGCCGGTGATCTTGGCGACGACGTTGGCCATATCCCACGGCGCCAGGAATTGCCCCTTTTTGACGTTGACGGCCTTGCCGGTGGCGGCCGCGGCCAATAGCAGATCGGTCTGCCGGCACAAGAACGCCGGAATCTGCAAGACATCGACGGCTTTTGCTGCTTCCGCGCACTGCGCGGCTTCGTGCACGTCGGTGAGAACGGGCAATCCGATCGACGAACGGATCTCGGCAAAGATCGGCAAAGCCTGAGCAAGGCCAATTCCCCTCGCCGCGGAAGCGCTGGTGCGATTGGCCTTGTCGAAGGAGGTCTTGTAGATGAGCCCGATCTTAAGCCGCGCGGCGATCTCCTTCAGCGCAGAGGCCACCTCAAGCGCATGCGCGCGGCTCTCGAGCTGGCACGGACCGGCGATGATCGAAATCGGCAAGTCGTTGCCGAATTTGACCGGGCCAATATCGACGATCTCTGCGGCGGAAACGGCGGGGCTCAATGGTCTGGGTCCTGTTCGGGCGCGACCATGCCGGGCACTAGCGCTCCGATCAACTCAATTCTGGTGCTTCGAATATCAGGGTTGCGCCAAAGGCCTCTTCCGGCGGAACGACAAGCCTCTCGCCGTGACGCCGAACGGCAAGCCCGTTTTGCCGATGCAAGGCCTCCGTTCGCGCCAGATCGGCAACGGCGAAGCGCATGGCGCGGAACGTCATCCCCTCGCCGCCTGACTTGAAGGGGATGCCCAAGAGATTGCTCGCAGCCGAAGGCTCCAGGATTTCGATGTCGCCGTTCTCGGTTTGCGCGCTAACGCCGGCCGCATCCGAGGTGACCTTGCTGGCGCCGGTATAGGCTTTGAGAAAATCCCGATGGCTAGAGGGATGATTGGCGATCATCAACACGCCCGCCACTCGTTGCGCCCCATTGGCGTGGTTCTGAAACGCTGGATTCCAGAAATTTTCCGGAAAATGATGCTGGCAGACGGCAAAGCGCACGTCAGGCGAGTTCGCCTCAGCCGCGAAGGCCAAAGAGAAAGCGAGCTTGACCGCACTGCCGTCCGGCCTTTTGCCTTCGCGGGCGAAGTCGAACACGTCGAATGCTCCGATGCCTGCCGCTTCGAATGCGCGCGCGTCCTGCGCAGCGTCGCGGCTATTGAGCAGCAGCATCGAAAAGCCTTCGCGGCGGGCGAGGAAATCACGATTGAAAGCGCCAAACGAGAAAAAGCGCGTGCCGTGCGGGACGATCTTCCCTTGCTCAGCGACTTCCAGGATTTCGACGAAACAGTTTTTCAACTGCACAATGCGGTTGTGCGTGCCCCAGGGGTGGCGGTTGCGGCCGCCCACCGTGAACCCGGCGCGGACATAGAAATCCGCCGCCGCGTCCACGTCGCGGACCGCGTGCACGACATGATCGAGACCGTGGGGCATTACGGGACCTTAGGCCGTCCCCGTGAGCGCTACTTCACGGATGAGAATGCGGTCGGCACCAGCAACTGGTTGACGATGTTGTCGACGATCTGTCCGTCGGCTTCCGTCTTGGCCCGCGCCTCGATCCATGCGGGATCGCTCTGGAACGCCGCCCATTTCTTCTCGCGGTCGGCCAGCGATTCCCAGGCGAGCAGATAGGTCAGTTCCTGGTTGGATTCACCAACCAGCGTGGTGAAAAACCCGGCTTGGCGGATGCCGTGCTTTTCCCAGAGTTTCAGCGTGATGGTTTCAAAGCGCTTCAACAGCGCGGGCAGCCGGCCCGGCACGCAGCGATAGACGCGGGTTTCGTAGATCATTGGTGTACTCCCTGATCTCTTCTTGACGGTGTTTGGGGAGTGCTATGTCGCAAGTATCGGCGCGCCCGTCAAAGGCCGCTAGCGTTCCAATTCTGACATTTGTGGCATCAGACCAGCCGCGACTGCGCCATCGCGGCCTCGATGAACGAGGCAAACAGCGGGTGCGGCTCGAACGGCCGCGACTTCAGCTCGGGGTGGAATTGCACGCCGATGAACCAGGGATGGTCCTCATATTCGACGATCTCCGGCAAGATACCGTCGGGAGAAAGCCCGGAGAAACGCAACCCCTGCTGCTCGAGCCGATCCTTGTAGGCGGTATTGACCTCATATCGGTGACGATGGCGTTCCGAGATCTCGGTCGCGCCGCCATAGATCGCCGAGACCCGACTGCCGCGCCGCAGGATCGCGGGAAAGGCGCCAAGCCGCATCGTGCCGCCGAGATCGCCGTTCTTCGAACGCCGCTCCAATTCATTGCCCCGCAGCCATTCGGTCATCAAGCCGACGACCGGCTCCGGTGTCGGCCCGAACTCGGTGGAATTGGCGTCCGCGATACCAACCAGATTGCGGGCGGCCTCGATCACGGCCATCTGCATGCCAAAGCAGATGCCGAAATAGGGCACGTCACGCTCGCGCGCGAACTGGGCGGCGCGAATCTTCCCCTCGGCGCCGCGCTGGCCGAAACCACCCGGCACCAGAATGCCATTGACGTGCTCGAGGAACGGTGCCGGATCTTCATTCTCGAAGACTTCACTCTCGATCCAGTCGAGATTGACCTTCACCTTGTTGGCGATACCACCATGTGACAGCGCCTCGATCAGCGATTTATAAGCGTCCTTCATCCCGGTGTACTTGCCGACGATGGCGATAGTCACCTGGCCTTCCGGATTTCTGATCCGCTCGTTGATGAGGTTCCAGCTTTGCAAGCTGGGCGGAATCTTGGCGGTGATGCCGAACGCCGCCAGCACTTCGTCGTCGAGACCGGCGGCATGGTAGGCCTCTGGCACCGCGTAGATGTTGTCGACGTCGCGCGCTTCGATCACGGCGCTCTCGCGCACATTGCAGAACAGGCCGAGCTTGCGGCGTTCTTCCTTCGGGATAGGGCGATCGGTGCGGCACAACAGGATATCGGGCTGAATGCCGATCGAACGCAGCTCCTTGACGGAATGCTGGGTCGGCTTGGTCTTCAGCTCGCCGGCGCTCGGGATGAACGGCAGCAGCGTCAGGTGAATGTAGATCGCGTGATCGCGCGGCAGGTCGTTCTTGACCTGGCGGATGGCTTCGAAAAACGGCAGGCCTTCGATGTCGCCGACGGTGCCGCCGATCTCGCACAGCACGAAGTCGAAATCGTCGTTGCTGTCGAGGATGAAATCCTTGATCGCGTTGGTCACGTGCGGGATCACCTGGATGGTCGCGCCGAGATAATCGCCGCGCCGCTCCTTGGTGATGATGTCCTGATAGATCCGCCCCGTGGTGATGCTGTCTGCCTTGGTGGCGGGACGCCCGGTGAAGCGTTCATAGTGACCGAGGTCGAGGTCGGTCTCCGCGCCATCGTCGGTCACGAACACTTCGCCATGCTGATAGGGCGACATCGTTCCGGGATCGAGATTGAGATAGGGGTCGAGTTTGCGTAGCCGAACCTTGTAGCCACGCGCCTGCAACAGCGCGCCAAGAGCCGCCGATGCCAAGCCTTTTCCGAGCGAGGAGACCACGCCGCCGGTGATGAAGATGTACCGCGCCATGGGACTCAACCTTTAAGGCCACAGCGGCGATTCGCCAAAACGAATCGGCTCATTGCCGTGAAATTTTCCCGGCCTGTGGGTGACGCCAAATTCAATGAGATATCAGTGCCTTGATATAGATCTCTGATGCAACCTGGTAGATCGCCCTGCTGCATACCCTTCCTGCTTTATTGCGAACGCCACCTATTGCGAGCGCGGCGCTTCCGGACCGGATGGAGCAGGCGGGCTTTGCCGTTCCTCGGATTTCTTCAGAGAATCCAGAACGCCGCCGCCGCTCGAGGGCACCGTTGGCGTAGCGCCGCCCGCCGGCTGCGACTGCGTGGTCGGCAGGATGATCGAACTCGGCTTGCGGTCGTAGCTTGCGAGCCACGAAAGAAACAGGCTCGTCACGAAGAAGCCGGCCGCCAGGATCGCCGTCGTCCGGCTCAAGAGATTGGCTGTGCCCCGGCTCGACATGAACCCGGCGCCGCCGCCAATGCCCAGGCCGCCGCCCTCGGATTTTTGCAGCAACACCGTAGCGATCAAGGTCGCGACGATCATCAGGTGGATTACGATAACGACAGTCTGCATTTCGACCTTCCATCGCAAACCAAGGCTGCCAGGCAACGGTTTGGTTTTGCGGGATTTGAATTTGGCCGGGTGTTACACGATTGCACCGGGCATTGTCACCCCCGGCAGAGTTGGTGATCAGTTAGGGACAATCGGCTGCAATCGCAAGGAAATCGGTGGCCTTGAGGCTCGCCCCACCGATCAGGGCGCCGTTGACATTAGCAACCCCCATCAGTTCCCGCGCATTCGAGGGCTTGACCGACCCACCATAGAGGATGCGCATTTTGGCACCCTCCCCGCTAAACCGGGCGCTGAGAGATTTACGGATAAACTGATGAATTTGCTCGACATCTTTAGCCGTCGGCGTCAGCCCGGTGCCGATCGCCCAAATCGGCTCGTAGGCCACCACCAGTTTGTCGGCCCGTGCCCCATCGGGCAATGAGCCTTGAAGCTGACCGCCGCAAACATCGAGCGTTTGGCCCGCATCGCGGTGGCTCTGGGTTTCGCCAATGCAGACAATGGCCGTCAAGCCTGCGCGCCAGGCCGCCTCTGCCTTCCGCCGCACCAGGCCATCGCCTTCGCCATGTTCCGCACGCCGCTCCGAATGGCCGACAATGACGGCGCTGGCGCCGGCGTCTGCCAGCATTTCGGCCGAGATGTCGCCGGTATGGGCTCCAGAGGCCTTGGGATGACAATCCTGGCCGCCCAGCGCCAGCGCTTTCGAGCCCGCCAGTTTCGCAGCAAATGCGGCAATCAGCGTTGCGGGCGGACACACCAGCAGGTCGGCCTTCCCCGTGACCTTGGAGGCGCCCGCAAGCATGGCCTCGATTTCGGCCATCGACGAACGCAGGCCGTTCATTTTCCAGTTGCCGGCGATCAGGGGCCGTACGGTCGAATTCATTCCGCTGGTTCCTTCAGGAAGATGTCAGGCCATCGCTAGTGGTCCGATTCTAACATTTGCATCCCGGTGTGGCAGACACTTTTGCAAATGTTAGAATCAAAGGATCACCAGCAAATATAGGTTTCTAGTGGATTTTTGGATTTGACATCCGCATCGCGAGTTTCGCGGTCATGGGGAGCGAATGTCAGATCCACTCCACTAGCAGAGCCTGGCAACCCCGGCCAGATCGGCTCAAACGGCCGCTGCGGGGCCGTTAACTCTTTCAATTGGCCTACTACGCTGGTTGCGGGTAGAAGGCCGTCACTTTATGATGCGTTATCAATCCGGTGACACCCTTTTACGGCATTCGAGAACGAATTCCGACGGGCAGCCTCCGGTTCCCTCCTGCCAACAAGTTGGACCCTATGCTTCGAGGAATACGCAAAGCCTCATCAAACTGGCTCGGCAAAATTATTATGGCCACCGTGATGGGCATCCTGATCGTCAGTTTCGGCATTTGGGGCATCGCGGATATCTTCAGGGGCTTCGGTCAATCGACCCTGGCGAAGGTCGGGCACACCGAGATATCGACCGAACAATTCCGCCAGACCTACACCGATCGGCTGCAACAGATCGGCCGCCAGTTTGGACGTCCGCTGACGTCCGAGCAAGCCCGCGCGCTCGGCCTTGACCGCCAGGTGCTCCAGCAGACCATCGCGGAAACAACGCTCGACGAAGAAAGCCGACGACTTGGGCTCGGGCAATCCACCGAAGAAACCCTGAAGACGATCATGGACGATCCGAACTTCAAGGGTGTCAACGGCGCCTTCGACCCGACGCGCTTCCAGGCCGTGATCCGCCAGCTCGGTTACAGCGAGCAGCGTTTTCTCGCCGAGCAGCGGCGGATCTCGTTGCGGCGTCAGATCGCCGGAACGATTGCGGCGGGCGTTGAGCCTCCGAAAGTGCTGCTGGAAGCCCTGGCGCGATTCCAGAGCGAGCAGCGCTCGATCGAATACGTCAAGCTGACCGCGGCGCAAGCCGGTACGATCGACCCGCCATCGCCGGAAGCGCTCGCGAGCTATTTCGACGAGCGCAAGACGCTGTTCCGCGCGCCCGAATATCGCAAGATTTCCTTTGTCGCCATTACGCCGGAGGAAATCGGCAAGTGGGAAAACGTCTCCGACGAAGACGCGCGGAAGGCCTTTGAGCAGCGCCGCGACCAGCTCGGAACGCCCGAGCGGCGAGAGATCCAGCAAATTGTATTCCCGAATGAGGGCGAGGCTGCCGCGGCGCGCAGCCGCATCGCTTCGGGCTTGTCGTTTGAAGACCTCGCCAAGGAACGGGGTCTCAGTCCGTCTGACACCGACCTCGGCCTGATCGCAAAATCGGCGATCGGCGATCCGGCGATCGCAGATGCCGCATTCTCATTGCCGTCCGGCGAGGTGAGCCAGCCCGAGCACGGCAAATTCGGTTTTGCACTTGTCAAGGTCGGCAAGATCGAGCCCGGCGTGACGCCGACCTATGAGGACTACGCGACCCAGATCAAGCGCGACATCGCAAAGGAGCGGGCGCGCGCCAAGGTCGGAGAGTTACGGGACAAGATGGAAGACGAGCGCGGTGGCGGGGCAAGCGTGGTCGAAGCCGCGCAGAAGCTTGGCCTGACACCCGTGACCATCGAGGCGGTAGATCGGTCGGGCCGCATGCCCAATGGACAGCCGGCGGCAAACATTCCGCACGGGCTGGATGTGGTTTCGCAGGCTTTCAACAGCGACGTCGGCGTCGACAACGACCCCATTTCCTATAACGGCGGGTATGTCTGGTACGATGTCATCGGCATCACCCCGACGCACGAACGCAGCCTGGATGAGGTCAAGGATCAGGTCGAAGCGCGATGGCGCGCCGATCAGATTTCGAGCCGGTTGCGCGACAAGGCGACGGAGATGGTCAAGAAGCTTGAACAGGGCGGCAAGCTCGCGGACGAGGCGACGCAGGCTGGACTGAACGTCGAGACCGCTGCCAGTTTCAAGCGCGACGCCTCCCTGCCCGGCCTGAACGCGGGCGTGGTCGCCGCCGCATTTCGTACCGCCAAGGATGCCCCGGGGCAGACGCCCGATGCGGCCGCGAACGGCTGGATCGTGTTCCGGGTCACCGACATCACGGTGCCGCCGGTCGATCTTGCCTCCGATAGCATGAAGAAAATGAAGGATACTATCGAGCGCGCCCAGGTCGATGAACTGCTCGCCCAGTACGTCACCAAACTGGAGTCGGTGATCGGGACCAGCGTCAACGAAACCGCCTTCGCGCAGGTGACCGGAGCAAGCAACAACTGATCCCCTGACGAAAGCGCCGATGCCTGGAAGCCCGGTTGTTGCGTTTTCCTGAAAGCATGTGATGGACGATCTCAAATCTATCATCGCCAAGGTAGCTACCGGCGCCACGCTTTCGCGTGAGGAGGCCGCATCCGCCTTCGACCGCATGATGTCCGGAGAAGCCACCCCCTCGCAGCTGGGCGGTTTGTTGATGGCGCTTCGCGTCCGCGGCGAGACCGTCGATGAAATCACCGGCGCGGTTTCCGCCGTCCGCGCGAAAATGTTGAAGGTCAAGGCGCCAGCCAACGCCGTCGACGTGGTCGGGACGGGTGGCGACGGTTCCGGGTCGGTCAACGTGTCGACCTGCGCGTCCTTCATCGTCGCCGGAACAGGCGTCCCTGTCGCCAAGCACGGCAACCGCGCGCTGTCGTCGCGCTCAGGAGCCGCCGATGTGCTGTCGTCGCTCGGAGTCAAGATCGACATCACGCCCGAACAGGTCGGCCGCTGCATCGCGGAGGCCGGAATAGGCTTCATGTTCGCGCCCTCCCACCATCCAGCCTGGAAGAACGTCGGGCCGACGCGCGTCGAACTCGCCACACGCACGATCTTCAATCTGCTGGGGCCGCTTGCCAATCCCGCCGGGGTCAAACGGCAGATGGTCGGTGTCTTCTCGAAGCAATGGGTGCTGCCGCTGGCGCAGGTTCTGAAAAACCTTGGCTCCGAAGCCGTTTGGGTCGTGCATGGCTCCGATGGTCTCGACGAGATCACCCTCACCGGTCCGACCTTCGTTGCCGCGCTTGAAGACGGCGCGATCCGCTCCTTCGAGGTGACTCCGGAAGACGTCGGCCTCAAACGGGTCGCGGGCGAAGCATTGAAGGGTGGCGATGCCGCCGCCAACGCCGTTGCGCTGCGAAGCGTTCTTGACGGCATGCCGAGCCCCTATCGGGATGTCGCTTTGCTCAACGCGGCGGCAGCGCTGGTCGTCGCCGGCCGCGCCAAGGACTTGAAGGAAGGCCTGACGCTTGGCGCCCGATCGATCGACGATGGCGCGGCGGCCGAGCGGCTGAAGCGCCTCGTCGCGGTCTCCAACAGTTAAGGACCCGGCAATGTCCGATATCCTGAAACGGATCGAGACCTACAAGCGGGAGGAGATCGCCGCCGCCAAACGCACGCAGCCGCTGGCAAGCCTTGAGGCGCGCGCCAAGGCTGCCTCGACGCCGCGCGGCTTTGTCACCGCGATCCGCCAAAAGATCGCGCGAGGCGACTACGCTCTGATCGCCGAAATCAAGAAGGCCTCACCTTCCAGGGGGCTTATTCGAGCCGATTTCGATCCTCCGGCGCTGGCGAAAGCATACGAGTCCGGCGGCGCCGCCTGCCTGTCGGTCCTGACCGATGCACCTTCATTCCAGGGGCATCTGGATTTTATGGTCGCCGCGCGCGCCGCGGTGAGCCTGCCGGTTCTGCGCAAGGATTTCATCTACGACACTTATCAAGTAACGGAAGCCCGCGCCCACGGCGCCGACTGCATCCTCATCATCATGGCCGCGCTCGAAGACAGCGCCGCGCAGGACATCGAAGCCGCCGCGCTCAGCCACGGCATGGACGTGCTGATCGAAATCCACGACCGCAGCGAACTCGAACGTGCCCTCAGGCTTCGTTCGCCGATGATCGGGGTCAACAACCGCAACCTGCGCAGCTTCGAGACCAAGCTCGAGACCAGCGAGGCGTTGGCGCCGCTGATCCCCGGAGATCGCCTGATGGTGGGAGAAAGCGGCATCTTCACCCCGGCCGATCTGGCCCGGCTGGCGCGCGTCGGCATATCGACGTTCCTCGTCGGCGAAAGCCTGATGCGGCAGACCGACGTGGCCGCCGCCACGCGCGCGTTGATCGCGCGCACTGGCGCCCTCAGTACGACAAAGGCCGGCTAATGCGGCGAATTGAAATTCCTACGAGTGTCGGCGCAAGTTCGTTACAGGAACTTCAAATTCCAGGCCGCACTAGAATTAATATGTTGCTAGTGGTCCGATTCTAACATTCGCATCCCGTCTCAGTGGCCACTTTTGCGAATGTTAGAATCAAAAGGACCACTAGCAAATATAAGTTTCTAGTGGAGTTTTGGATTTGACATTCGCTTGACGAACTCGCGGCCAGGTGGGTAGCGAATGTCAAATCCACTCCACTAGTGCTCCTTTGATTCCGAAGTTCGCATCAGAGGTGGCTGCGATATCATGCGAATTTCGGAATCGGAGCTCTGGAACATGGCGCACCGGCCATCCCCGACGAAATCCAGTCAGCGCAAGGCCGCCCTCACCCATATCGACGCCAAAGGCGACGCGCGGATGGTCGATGTATCGGCCAAGGACGCGACCGAGCGGACCGCGGTGGCCGAAGGGCGTGTCGTTATGACCAAGGCGACGTTGGCCCTGATCGTGTCCGGCAACGCCAAGAAGGGCGACGTGCTGGCGACCGCGCGGATCGCTGGAATCATGGCAGCCAAGCGCACCTCCGAGCTCATTCCGCTATGCCACCCGTTGGCATTGTCCAAGGTGACGCTCGACATCTCGCCCGACCCGAAATTGCCCGGCTGCCGGGTGCAGGCCACCGTCAAGGTGACCGGCCCGACCGGAGTCGAGATGGAAGCCCTGACCGCCGTCTCGGTCGCCTGCCTCACGATCTACGACATGATCAAGGCGGTGGAGCGCGGCGTGCGGATCGAGGGAATCCGCCTGATCGAGAAGATCGGCGGCAAATCCGGCCACTACCGCGCAAGAGACTAGCATTACAGTTGTCGTTTTGCTTTGAGGTGCGCCCGTTGAGCGCTCGCCTGGTGAGCTCTGCGCCATAGGGACCATGCGATGATGTGTGCGGGTTGGATCCGCTCTCGAGCGAGCCTGATGGCGATGCGCCGAACTTCCTGGATTGACCATCGGATCAATGACGCGGCTGCGATGCTTTTGTTTTCGCCGTGGTTCTGCGCTGCGTTTTTTTTGGCTGCGGCGGATTGGCATGATGGCGGATCACCGCCATCATGGCAAAGGCGAGCATCACCATAGACACGTGGCGATGCCAGCCATGCCA
>NZ_JBAVCF010000343.1:0-2809 GCF_049586575.1 Bradyrhizobium sp. | reverse complement strand
GACTGCTTACGCCAAAGCCAATCCGGGGCTCGCCTACGGCTCGGCCGGCAATGGCAGTCCGCATCATCTCGGCGCTGAGATGTTGCGGGAGAGACTTGGCATCGACGTCCATCACGTGTCGTATCGCAGCAGCGCTGCGGCGCTGCTTGACCTCATCGCCGGGCGCATCGCCTTCATGGTGGTGGACCTCCAGCCGGCGCTGCCGCTATTCCGCGAGGGAAAGATAAGGGTGCTCGGGGTCACGACCCCGCAAAGGGTAGCTGTCGCACCCGACATTCCGACGCTGGCCGAACTGGGTATCGATGGCTTCGAATTGGTAGCCTGGGTCGGCGTGGTGGCGCCGGCTCACGTGCCGCAACCGATCGTCGAGCAACTCGCGGCGCAGATCGAGAAACTGACGAGCGATCCTGCGACGATCGCGCGATTGACCGTGCTGGCGCTCGAGCCGGTCTCTGGCTCGACGCCGGAGCGCTTCAGGGCTTTCGTCAGGACCGAGGTCGACCGCTGGGGCATCATCGTTCGCAATTCGGGCGCCGAGTTGGAATGATGTCCGAAGCCATCGACGTGGAAGTGCTGATCGTCGGCGCCGGGCCGGTGGGTCTGACGCTGGCGATCGATCTCGCGTGGCGCGGGATCGACGTTACGGTGGTCGAGACGCGCGCGCCGGCCGAGCCGCCGGAGCCGAAATGCAACCACGTCGCCGCCCGCACCATGGAGATTTTCCGGCGGCTGGGCCTGGCGGAGAAGGTCCGTAATTCAGGCCTGCCGGCGGATTATCCGCACGACATCAGTTACCGCACCACCTTTACAGGACAGGAGCTGACGCGAATTTCGATTCCCTGTCGCCGCGACCGCTTCACCCGCAAGGACGGCCCGGATTGCAACTGGCCGACGCCGGAGCCGCCGCATCGCATCAACCAGATTTTCCTCGAACCGATTCTGTTCGAGCATGCGGTCGCCGACAAGCACATCCGCATCATCAACCGCACCTCGGCCGAAGAAATCAGGATAGGGGATGCATTCGCTGACCTAACCTTGCGCGATCTCGAGACAGGAGCGGTGAAATCGATGCGCTGCCGCTACCTGATCGGGTGCGACGGCGCGCGTTCGGTCGTCCGCAAGGCCATCGGCGCCGAGTTTGTCGGTGACGCGGTCGTGCAGCGCGTGCAATCGACCTATATCCGCGCGTCCGATCTGCTTCGTCGGCAGCGCTATGCGCCGGCATGGGGCACCGGCGCCATCAATCCGCGCCGCTCCGGCATGGTGTATGCGATCGACGGCCGCGAGCTTTGGCTGGTGCACAACTACATGAAGCCGGGCGAGGGCGACTTCGATTCGGTCGATCGCGACGCCTGTCTTCGCACCATCCTCGGGGTTGGTCAGGATTTCAAATACGACGTCATTTCCAAAGAAGACTGGTACGGGCGGCGGCTGATCGCGAGCCGATTTCGCGACCGCGGCGCTTTCATTGCCGGCGATGCCGCGCATATCTGGGTGCCCTATGCGGGCTACGGCATGAACGCCGGAATTGCCGACGCGACGAACCTGTCCTGGATGCTGGCGGCGTATCTCAACGGCTGGGCGCCCGCTTCCATTCTCGATGCCTATGAGGCCGAGCGGCTACCGATCACGAGCCAGGTGTCGCGATTTGCGATGTCGCACGCCGAAGCCGAGATCCGCCGCCGCGGCGCCGTGCCCGACGCCATCGAAGATGCGAGCGAGGAGGGCGAGCGCGCCCGGCAGGAAACCGGGCGGCTCACTTACGAGATCAATGTTCAGCAATATGCCTGCGAGGGTCTGAACTTCGGCAGCTATTACGATCGCTCGCCGATCGTCGCCTATGACGGCGCCGAGCCGCCCGTCTATACGATGAATAGCTATACTCCTTCCACCGTGCCGGGGTGCCGGACGCCGCATCTGTGGTGCGCCGATGGCGCCTCGCTCTACGATGTCATGGGGCCGGAATTCACGCTGCTGCGATTTGACCCGGCGGTTGATGTCGTGCCGCTGGTGCAAGCGGCCGGGATACGAAAACTACCGCTGAGGGTGATCGACGTGACGGCGCCGGCTGCGATTGCCCGTCAAGGAGTTCTGGTGCTGTCGCGGCCCGACCAGCATGTGGCCTGGCGCGGCCATTGCGCGCCGGCCGATCCGCTTGCCCTGATCGATCGTATCCGCGGCGCTTGAGTATCGCGCGGCCGCGGGGTTGGTCCCGATCAGTCCTCGTTCGCCGCGATCGATTCCATCAGGGATACGAGCTGACGCTGGACGGTCTGGTCCTTGATCTTGCTGTAGGCGCGTAGCAGCCTCAGGCTGAATGCGCTGTCGAGGAACAGCAGGCTCTCCACCTCACGCGCCTTGCCGTCGCCGTCGTAGAAGAAGGTGACGGGCACATCGAGCGCGGTTGCAATCTGCTGAAGGCGGGCGGCGCCGACGCGATTGACGCCCTTCTCGTATTTCTGAACCTGCTGGAAGCTGACGCCCAATTGCTCCCCAAGCTCGGCCTGAGAAATCTTCTGCTCCACGCGCCGCAAACGAATCCGCTTGCCCAGCTCAATGTCGGGCTTGCCGGCGCTGCGTTGCTTCATCTTTTTTGCTATGGATTTATTCATACTGCTTCTACCGTCCTTCGCTCCTGAAGCGCCTGGATACCCGGGTTCGGAGGCACCCATTATATATGGTTCCAGACCCACTTCGAATGCATCAATCTCTGCCCAAACCCCCGGAAATCTACGGGAATTTGCCTCCTTTCGGAAGACGGCTCAACCGCCGCCCCAAGATGAATGACGCGCGTAATTCGACCATCAAA
>NZ_JBAVCF010000342.1:0-8636 GCF_049586575.1 Bradyrhizobium sp. | reverse complement strand
ATGCCCTGTGTGGGATCATCATTCACATATTTCGTGGTTGTTATTTGGTCTGGCGCGGGCCCACGTTCCACCCAACGATCTAGAGCGGAAAGGATATCGTCAGACGGGTCGGAGGGATTTGGTCCATTAACGCTTTGACCAAATGCAGTTGCGCCGGGTCCACCACTACAGTGGGCCATTCCGGGGACCATGAAGAGACGATAGAAATTCTGTACGCTTTCGTGACGGCCGCCCAGTTCCTCGCGCACGGAATTATAGTAGTTGATGTCATTGATAGGTGAGATGGCGGTGTCGCCCCAGCCCACATACTGAATCAACTTGCCCCCATGCCACTCGAAGGGACGCAGATTTGGATCAGTCGAATTCAAGATCGCAGCCGTGCGAACGTCCGCCTCATGGGCATTTACAGCGGCGCTATTGGTGGTAGGCGTCCATCCAGAGTTCGGAAACACGATGTTTTTGAAGTAACTATCGCCGAACAGGCCTTCCAATCCGTTGGCGGGGTTGCCGCTGTCGGTCAGCCAGGCTGGCCAGTTAGCCGCGTTACTGGCCTCGTCACCGCCCACGCGGTAACCCGGGAAAATCCCGGGGGGCCCCGAGAAGATCTTTTCGACAGCTTGGACCTTATCCGGTGTCAGCGATAGCTTCGCCGGATTAAAGCGGCAGGCCAGCGGATTATTCAAGAATTGATCGGTGCTCAACCCGCCGTCATGTCCCGCGCACTGTGCGAGCATCGAACTGCTGACGGCGTTCAGGTCGGGTTGAGAAAGATCGCCCGTGGAGGTAGCCGCAAGCGCGTTCTGATTCCAGACGAACCCGGTGAACAGATGGGTCCAATAATTCGCCGGTGATCCAGCCACGATGCCGTCGAAATCATTGGGGTAACGCTGCGCCTCCATCAAGGCTTCGCGACCTCCATCCGAGCAACCCATGAAATACGACCGACGTGCGCTATTTGCCTTGAATGCCATGATGATGTCTTTGGCAACGTCGGTCGTCTCCTTGAGGGAGCGATATCCGAAATCAATCACCTTCTGCGGGTGACCTACGGCCCAAGATGCGTCAACACCGCTGGCCTGATGGCCATCGTCCGTTGCCGCCACAGCGTAACCTCTGCGAAGAGGTTCTCCCATGCTGCTGTAGCTAATTGCTCCGCAGAAGCCGCCGCAGCCCACTTGCAGATACTTCAAGTTCCATCCGGACTCCGGCAACCAAACCTCAAATTGGATATGCGAGTCGCTTGTTGGCGTCGTAAAACCGGCAACCCGGCAAAATGCCGGTAAGGCGGTAATGGATTGGGCTGGCGTGGTGGGGGTGACAAACGTGCCTGCTGGAACGTCCTGCGCGATCGTTATGGTCGTATTTGGCCGATGAAAATTGGTGGCCAATTGAGCGCAGCTTGATGACGCTGCCGCTGGCGATGCCGCGAAACCAATCGCCGCTGCGGCCGCCGCTGATTGCAGATACCTGGTAGCCGCTCGTCTCTCTGGTCTATTAGTCCTCATGGAACGCCTCCCTGTTGTGAACTTTTCAGTTTTCCGCGTCACGCAATCGCCTTTTTTTGCAGTGCCGCATTAACTTTTGTTCTGGGCTTGCATTACCCAATTTCGAAATAGAAAATCATTTTGTCGATCGAAAGACTGTCGCGGCCACGACAATTGATCAGGAGACGGGTTTGCTGGACGATTTTTTGGCAAAGAGTAACTGGGCAAACAGCCTGACCGCCGAACAATTCCAGCGTACGCGCAGTTCGATCTTCGTCCGTGAGCTTCAAACCGGAAATTATGTCTGTCGCAAGGGCGATCCGTCCGAGGAGTGGATCGGTGTGATGGACGGACTGGTCAGGATCGAAAATCTATCTCAGGCGGGAAAGCTCGTTAACTTTGGCACCTTCCCCGCCCATTCGTGGTTCGGCGAAGGCGCGGTACTCAAAAAAGAAATGCGCAAGTACGATGCAATTGCGATGCGTGCCTCTCGAGTGGTCCTGATGCCAGCGGCCACATTTTTTTGGTTATTGGACGTGAGCATTCCCTTCAATCGCTTTGTCATAACCCAGCTCAACGATCGTCTCGGACAGTATCTCGGCGCATTCGAGCATGACCGACTGGAGCATCGTAAATCACGCGTAGCTCTCGCCATCGCCGATATTTCGAACCCGCGACTCTATCAGAGGCAAGAGGGCCGGATCGAAATCTCCAATGAAGAGCTTGGCAATCTGGTTGGCATCTCGCGGCAAAGCATCAACCAGATTCTGCACGAACTAGAAAAAACGGGGCTGATCAAGAGAGCATACCGGGTGATCACGGTGCTCGACATCGAAGGCTTGCGAGATTTCGGCAGGCAAATGGACGAGCACGACATCTGAGTCGTGCTCGTGCGGAAGGACGCGGGCTTGGCTGTCCCGGCCTCGATCATGCGCTGAAATTCGGGACGGCGGTCGTTGGTGGCGGAGGCGCCGGGCTCGACATAGGTCTCGACCAGCCGGTAGCCGCGCGAGGTGCAGTAGTTCTCGCGTTGCCGTCTCTGATCCGGGATCGAGACATCGTGCTCGGCCTGTCGAGCCGTCGAGACGCGAAGGTACAGGGCGGCGCGCAACTGCACGGTCATGGACGATCTTGGCGACCCCGGCCTGAAGGAACGTGTCGAGGGGCTGAAGGCGATGCGGGATCAGTCCCAAGCCGACGCCATGCGCGCCCAGGCTGCACTCGACAGCGCGGCCCAGCAACCCGTCACCACAACGGTACTCCGCAAGTTTGCAGCCACGGCCCGCAAGCGGATGCGGATCGAAGGCGGCGGCTATCGCCGGGACCATCTGCGCGCTCTGGCCCAGAGGGTCGAGGTTGACGACCGCGAGGTCCGCATCATGGGATCGAAAAGCAATTTGCTCAGCACGCTCGCCGCGATTTCGGGCGCAAAATCGGCTACTGGCGGCGTTCGCAGTTCTGTACTGGACTGGCGGAGAGAGTGGGATTCGAACCCACGGTACGGTTTCCCGCACACACGCTTTCCAAGCGTGCGCCTTAAGCCACTCGGCCATCTCTCCCAAGAGGCCTTCTCTTGAAGGCGCGCGCGGACTTTTGCAAGTGACCCCGGCGGCGGCAGAGGATTATTTCAACAACATATTGAAACAACACGATAATCAAGACGCGAGGTGTCGCAAGGATATTGTCGCCGCCATTCTCCTGAACCAAAGACAGTCGATATGCGACTTCCAGATCGTGACGACCATGCGTGACCGACGAGGACAGAATGACGATCCGCCAAGTAACAAAGGCTCTCATGGTGCTGGCGATTGCCGGCTACGCGACGAGCGCGCAGGCCCAGCACTGTCACCGCGAAGGCGCGGATGTGGTCTGCGATGACGGGCATCGCGGCGTCTGGTCGAGCGAGGCGATCACCTGGGCCGACGGCACCCGATCGCTGGTGTCGCCTCATCCGAGCGTTGTCATCGGCAACAAATCGTCGGTCACCATCGGGCCCGGCGTCTCCGTCGGTCAAGGCAAGGGCTTGGTGCCGCTCGACGATCCCAACAAGGCGCGCTGCGTCACCCTTGACGGGGTGCTATATTGCAATTGAGAACCTGGTGGCTGGATCTATCCAGCGATCAGGCGTTGACCGAATGCCGCGGGCGGCCACTGGACCGGCGGCTCGACGACCGGCTGCATCGCCTCTCGTTCGGCTCGCGCGTTCTGCAGTGTCTCGAAGAAGCTTGTGAACCATTGCTGGATGGAGTGGCGCCGGAGCTTCGCCATCATCGCCTCCCAGCGCATCCGCCGCTCGAGCAGCGGCATCGACAGCGCCGTCGCGATCGCCCGTGCCATGCCGTCGATATCGTGGGGATTGACCAGAAGCGCCGTGTCGAGCTCGTTGGCGGCGCCGGCAAATTTCGACAAGACGAGCACGCCCGGATCGGCAGGGTTTTGCGCCGCGACATATTCCTTCGCCACCAGATTCATCCCGTCGTGCAGGGGCGTGACGACACCAACCTGGGCGGTACGATAAAGGCCGGCCAGCACGGTCTGGCTGAAACCCTTGTTGAGATAACGGATCGGCGTCCAGTCGACCTCGCCGTGGCGGCCATTGACGTCGCTGACGAGCTTTGCGAGTTCGCTTTGCAGGTTGCCGTAGGCCTCGATCGCGCCGCGCGAGGGGGTGGCGATCTGCAGCAGCGACACCGTGCGCGCCAGCGACGGCTGCACGGTCCACATCCGGTCGAAGGCGCTGACGCGGTTGACGAGGCCCTTGGAGTAATCGAGCCGATCGACGCCGATGGCGAGCTTCTCGCCATTCAAGCTGCGGCGCAGCCGCGACACGTCGGGATGCGAAATGGCTTTCGCGGCCTGGCGTGCGAATTTTTCCACGTCGATGCCGATCGGGAAAACCGCTATGCGGGTCGTGCCGTGCTTTGACGTCACAACACCGTCATCGACGACAAGGCCAAGACTGGAAGAAATATAACTGGCGAAATTTTCGCAGTCGTCCTCGGTCTGGAACCCGATCAGATCATAGGCCAGCATGGCCTCCACCAGCTCGCGATGATGGGGGACGCCTTCAATGATATCGCGGGCGGGCCAGGGCGTATGCAGGAAGAAACCGATCGGCTCGTTCACGCCGAGGTCGCGCAATTCGGCGCCGAGCGCCAGAAAGTGATAGTCTTGGATCCAGAACGCGGTCTCGGGCTTGCGGAATCGCAACAGCGCCCGCGCCATGAAGGCGTTGACCTCGCGATAGGACAGATAGTCGCCTTGCGAAACGCAGATCAGGTCGGCGCGCGAATGCAGCGCCGGCCACAGTGCCGAATTGGCGAACCCTTCGTAATATCCGCCGTAATGCGCGGCCGGCAAATCCAGCATCGCGAGCGCGCCAGCCCCAAGCGCCTCGATTTCAGCAAACGGCTCCTTTTGGGCGCCCTCGCGAACGCGACCGCTGGAACCTACCCAAATCGCGCCCGATTTCTCTACAACTGGAAGCAATGCGGCTGCCAGGCCTCCCGTAACAGGCTCATTGGCGTTGCCGCGCGTGATCCGGTTTGAAACGACGACGAGGCTCACCGGGTTCCTCTCCTGATGGTTCGCTCGCGTGTTAACAACCATTCATCAATATGGTTCCTGGTCACTTTTTCAATGAATTGAAACCGAATTCAGGCGATGCAGCGTCGGGAATACGCATCTCCGCAGCCAAAATTCGTTCACGCGCGCTCCGTGCACGAATAAGACGCTTAAACGGTCATTACGCCGCAGAAGCTTTGCCATCAATAAGGCGCGCAAGCCAGGCGCGGACATCGTGCGGCTCGTCAAAATGGCCCGCGACGCCCTCCGCGCGGCGGCCGACTGAAAAGGCAAGACCGCCAAGGCCAGGCATCGCTGCAAAGACGGATTCATCTGTGACGTCGTCGCCGATGAAAATCGGGAAATGGCCGCGGAACGGGTCGTGACTCATCAGTTCGTGCACGGCGCTTGCCTTGTCAAAACCCGCCTGCTTGATTTCGCAGACGCATTTTCCGGGCAAAATCTCGATCGGCGCATTCGGCAAATCGGCGCGGATCAGCGACACGGCCTCGTAAATCGCTTTCTCCGCATGCGGCGCCAGCCGGTAGTGCAGCGCGAGCGAGTAGCCCTTGTCTTCCAAAAGAATACCCGGGCTGAGCCGCGCGATGGCCGCAAGACGGCTTTTCAACTCCTTGTCCATCGGCGGAGCATGCGTGGCGACCGCTTCGCTGTCGATCGACAGCCGCATTTCCGCACCATGGCCACCGATCGCCGGAAATCGATCAGGCGCGAAAATCAGGTCGATGTCGTTCAGCGACCGGCCACTGACAAGAGCGAGCGCGCCGCGCGTCCGCTCGCGCAGGGCATGCAGCGTGGCAGCCAGCCCCGGCGGCACCCACACCTCACGCGGCGTCCGCGCAAGATCGAGAAGCGTGCCGTCAATGTCGAGCAGGATCGCGCAACCGTCGAGGCACTTCACCAGTTTTTCCGCAATCAGCTCCAGCGAGGGACCCTCTGCAGGCTCAGCCTCTTTCCGCCCGCGCAATATGCGATTTGCCAAACCTTCATTCATCTAATCACTCCACAGATGCCAGCGGCTGAGCAATCGATTCCAGCGAGCGCCGTTCGGCCGGAACCGCATAGCGCCAGCCGACGGCGGCAGCTACTAACATCAGCACAGCGCCAAGCAGATAGCCCGCAAAAACGCTGTCGCGCGAGCCGGTATCGATCAGCGCTCCGAACAGGACCGGACCCGCGACGCCGCCAACCCCGGTGCCCACGGCGTAGAACACGGCGATCGCCAACGCACGCACCTCCAATGGAAAGGTCTCACTCACCGTAAGATAGGCAGCGCTTGCGGCCGGAGAAGCGCAAAAGAAGATTACCATCCAGGCGATTGTCTGGGTGTTCGCGCTTAACGCCCCGATCGCAAACAGATAGCCCGAGACCGCGAGCAGGATGCCGGAAACGCCATAGGTGAGCGCGATCATCGGACGGCGGCCGAGCGTATCGAACAACCGCCCGAGAACAAGCGGCCCCAGGAAATTGCCGGCCGCGAAAGGAAGAATATACCAGCCGACCTGGCCGGCTTGTATCCCGTAAAAATCGGTCAAGACGAGCGCAAAAGTGAAGAAGATCGCGTTATAGAAGAACGCCTGGGCAATCATCAGCACCAACCCGACCAGCGAGCGCTCCCGATACACCTTGAACAAGGTGTGCGCGACCTCCGATAGCGGCGTATGATCCCGCATTCGCAGCTTCAATTTTGGCCACGGCCGCCGAAGCCCGTCTTCGCCGGAACCGGCAGGCGGCGGAGACTTGTCCTGGGCGTGCCCTGTGACCGAACGTTCGATATCGCACATGATGGCATTGGCCTGATCGGGACGGCCGTGGGTAATCAACCACCGCGGACTTTCCGGGATCCACATTCGCATCACGAACACGACGAGGCCGAGGCACGCCCCCGTGAAGTAGGCGAGCCGCCAGCCCAGATCGACATCGAACCAGTTGGGGTCGAGCAAAACGATGGCGCTCGTTGCACCGAGGGCCGCGCCGATCCAGAAGCTGCCGTTGATAATCAGGTCGGTCCAGCCGCGATAGCGCGCCGGCACCAATTCCTGGATGGTGGAATTGATCGCGGTGTATTCACCTCCGATACCGGCTCCAGTCAGAAAACGAAATACCGCATAGCTCGCGACGCCCCATGAGAAAGCCGTGGCGGCGGTCGCGGCGAGATAGAGCGCGAGCGTGATGAAGAACAACTTCTTGCGGCCGATGCGGTCCGTCAACCAGCCAAAGCCGCACGCGCCAAGCACCGCACCGGCAAGATAGCAGCTGTTGGCAAGGCCGACCTCGAAGTTTGAAAAATGCAGCGTCGGGCTTCGCTTGAGCGCACCGGACAAGGCGCCCGCGAGCGTAACCTCGAGTCCGTCAAGCACCCAGGTAATTCCAAGCGCCAGAACGACGCGGGTATGGAAGCCGCTCCAGCGCAACGCATCGAGACGGAAGGGAATGCTGGTCTCGACAACGTCACGGTCGATTGGTGGTGCAGCGTCCAAATTGCCCTGCCGTTGCTGCAAACCCATGGAGCCAAACCAATCAGGAATTGTCGGGAATGCAAAGCGTCCTTTCCCACCATCGCGGAAGGACCACTAGCCAAGACCCTAACGCCCGTGCGGGTGTCGGGGTTCCCGTATTCGCAGACGAGGAACCCATCGCTATCCTGCTCGTTGGCGCAGAAACATGAGGACTTTCAACATGGCTCAGCCACGCAAATCGACGGCTTCGCGCCGTCCAGCCAGACAGAAGAGCACCGGACGCAAAACGGCGAGGAAATCCGCTAGTAAGACCCGCGAGGCAAAACCGTCGTCGAAGCGATGGTCGCAACGCGTCACAAAACACAGCGACGCACTCGACCTCAAGCGCGGCGTCTTCACATTGCGGGATCCGAAGCGGATCGCGGCCTCGCTCAAACGCTCTGCCGAGCACAGCTCACGCCGCAAGGCCGGCGCCTATCGCTCGGCGCTCTCGATGCTGACGTTCTACATCAATAGAGCGGGAAAGACGTTGCCCAAGACGCAACGGATGCGCCTGAATCAGGCCAAGGTCGAGTTGAAACGGCAATTCGGCAGAGACTAGGGCACGGCCGGGCTCGCTTTATGACGCGAGCTCCATCACCCGAACATTTTAGGCCGCGCGAATATTGGACATGAAGCGGTTGAGCTCTTCGCGCAGCCGGCTGCTTTCGGCAGACAGCGACCGCGCCGCGTCCAGGACGTTGGCCGATGCAGAGCCGGTCTCGGCGGCGCCCCGGTTGACCTCCGTGATATTCGCGGCGGCCTCTCCGGTCCCCTCGGCTACATTTTGCACGCTCCGTGCAATTTCCTGCGTCGCCGCGCTTTGCTCCTCGACTGCGCTCGCGATCGTCGAAGCGATGCTCGATATCTGACCGATGGTCCCGCCGATTTCCTTGATGGCGGCTACCGATTCCTGCGTGGCGCCCTGCATGCCGGCAATGTGCGTGGAAATTTCGTCGGTTGCCCTGGCGGTCTGGCTGGCCAGCGACTTCACCTCGGAAGCGACAACGGCGAAGCCTCGGCCGGCATCGCCGGCGCGCGCCGCCTCGATGGTGGCATTGAGTGCCAGAAG
>NZ_JBAVCF010000341.1:0-5286 GCF_049586575.1 Bradyrhizobium sp. | reverse complement strand
TGTCTACGCCGCCAAGATCGTGCAGGATCATAATCCGTTGCTTGACGATCCGATTTTCCGCCGCTTCTTCGGAGTACCCGGCCAGCACCCCGAGCAAATGCAGCGTTCGCTCGGCTCGGGGGTGATGGTCGATCCGTCCGGCCTCGTGGTGACCAACAACCACGTCATCGAGGGGGCGGATCAGGTCAAGGTCTCGCTGTCCGACAAGCGTGAATTCGAAGCCGAGATCGTGCTCAAGGACACCAGGAGCGATCTGGCCGTGCTGCGCCTGAAGGGGGCCAACGAAAAATTCCCGACGCTGGACTTCGCCAATTCCGATGAATTGCAGGTTGGCGATGTCGTGCTCGCGATCGGCAATCCATTCGGCGTGGGGCAGACCGTCACCCACGGCATCATCTCGGCGCTCGCCCGCACCCAGGTCGGCATCACCGACTATCAGTTCTTCATCCAGACCGATGCGGCGATCAATCCCGGCAATTCGGGTGGGGCGCTGGTTGATATGACCGGCAAGCTCGCGGGCATCAATACCGCGATTTTCTCGCGCTCCGGCGGCTCACAGGGCATCGGCTTTGCGATCCCGGCCAACATGGTGCGCATCGTGGTGGCATCCGCCAAGAGCGGCGGCAAGGCCGTCAAGCGGCCCTGGCTCGGCGCGCGGCTGCAGGCGGTGACATCGGAAATCGCCGAGACGCTCGGCTTGCGTCGCCCAACCGGGGCGCTCGTCGCCAATGTCGTGCCCGGCAGCCCCGCAGCGAAAGCCGGGCTCAAACTGTCCGATCTGATCGTCGCCATCGAAGGGCAGACGGTCGACGATCCCAACGCTTTCGACTACCGCTTCGCGACGCGCCCGCTGGGCGGAGCGGCCGAGATCGATGTGCAGCGCGCAGGCCGGCTGGTCAAGTTGTCGGTGCCGCTTGAGACCGCACCCGACGGCGGACGCAGTGAAATCGTGCTGACGACCCGTTCGCCGTTCCAGGGGGCGAAGGTCGCCAATATCTCGCCGGCGGTAGCGGACGAGATGCATCTGGATGCCGATACCGAAGGCGTGGTCGTCACCGATATCTCCGATGACTCAACCGCTGCCAATGTCGGTTTCCAGAAGGGCGATATTATCGTTGCCGTGAACAACCAGAAAATCGCCAAAACCAGCGACCTCGAGAAGGCGACGCGTGACAGTTCCCGGCTCTGGCGGATCAAATTGTTGCGCGGCGGGCAGCAGATCAACGTTACACTCGGCGGATGAGCCGAAACCAGAAACAGCAAGGCACAAACCTCTTCGCCGCCGCGGGGCTATCGCAGGACGCCCCGCATCCATTGCCCGACCGGATGCGGCCGCGAACGCTCGCCGAGGTCGTCGGTCAGGATCACATTCTGGGCCCGGACGGCGCGCTGACGCGCATGCTCGAGACGCGAACCCTTGGCTCGCTGATTTTCTGGGGACCTCCGGGTACCGGCAAGACCACCGTGGCGCGGCTATTGGCGGATGCAACGGAGCTGCATTTCGAGCAGATTTCCGCGGTGTTTTCCGGCGTCGCCGACCTGAAGAAGGTCTTCGATGCAGCGCGCGCACGGCGCGAGACCGGCAAGGGAACGCTGCTCTTTGTCGATGAGGTGCACAGGTTTAACCGAGCGCAGCAGGACTCGTTTCTTCCGGTGATGGAAGACGGCACCGTGGTGCTGGTCGGCGCCACCACCGAAAATCCATCATTCGAGCTCAACGCGGCGCTGTTGTCGCGGGCGCGCGTCTTGGTGTTTCATTCGCTCGATCCCGCGGCCATTGAAAGACTGTTCATTCATGCCGAGACGATCGAGGGGCGAAAGCTGCCGCTGGATGCGGAAGCCCGCGCGGTGCTGGTGCGCATGGCCGACGGCGATGGCCGCGCCGCGTTGACATTGGCCGAGGAAGTCTGGCGCTCCGCGCGCGGTGGCGAAGTCTTCGACGCGGCGCAGTTGCAGGCGATCCTGCAGCGCCGCGCGCCGATCTACGACAAATCTGCCGACGGTCATTACAACCTGATTTCGGCGCTGCATAAGTCGGTGCGCGGTTCCGATCCGGACGCCGCGCTTTATTATCTCGCGCGCATGATGGATGCCGGCGAAGACCCGCTGTTTCTGGCGCGGCGCGTGGTGCGCATGGCGGTGGAAGACATCGGGCTTGCCGATCCACAGGCGCTCGTGATCTGCAATGCCGCCAAGGACGCCTACGACTTTCTGGGCTCGCCGGAAGGCGAACTCGCGATTGCGCAGGCCGTGATCTATCTCGCGACCGCGCCGAAATCCAACGCCGCCTACAAGGCGTTCGGCGCCGCGATGCGGACGGCGAAGGAGGCCGGTTCGCTGCTGCCGCCGAAACACATCCTGAATTCGCCGACCAAGCTGATGAAACAGGAAGGTTATGGTGAAGGCTACGACTACGACCACGACGCGCCGGACGCGTTCTCCGGGCAGGATTATTTCCCGGAAAAACTCGGCCGGCGGACCTTTTACGATCCGCCCGATCGCGGCTTTGAACGCGAAATCCGCAAGCGTCTCGACTATTGGGAGAAGCTCAGGCGGGAGCGGAGCGCGAGATAGGGGCGATGGCTTCGCAGACCGCGCTTCCCAGGGATCGCTTTATTTTCCTGTCTTGACGAAATCCAGGATCTGATCGGTCAGCCGGGTATCGCCGGTGTTGATCGAATACACTTCCGACATGTGACTGTGCTGCGGCAACATCACGGCGCGCGCGCATCCGCTTGGGCGCTTGCAGGTGGCTTCCTTGAAAAGTTCGAGCTGCTTCACAAAGACAGGCAAATCGAGCTCCGAGCTCACCGCCATCAGGGGAATGTCCGTTTTCAAGAGACCCGGGAGGGATGACTGACTGGCGTAGCGCGACGCGTCGTCGCCATAATAAGTCCGTACGGGTGCGCCGACAGCGCCGGTGGTCAGATCGTAGGTCGCGGACACCATGATCGCGCCTTTCACGCCGCCGTTCTTCACCTTGTAGAATTCCGGATGCGACACGTAGTTGGCAACATGGAATGCGCCGGCCGAATGTCCCATCAGGTAGATGCGTGACGGATCGCCGCCGCGTTCGCCGATTTCTTTCGAAACCCATTGGACGGCAGAGGCGACGTCTTCGGCGCCTGCGGGCCAGGGAAACTGAGGCGCCAGACGGTAGGTCATGTTGACGCCGATGAAGCCGTTCTTGACCGCCCACAGCATGATGTTGTCGTAGAAGGGGCTGTCGGGCAGCCGCTTGTTGCCGCCGATGAACGCGCCGCCGTGGACGAAGATCAATACGGGCCGGCCGGATGTCGTGACCTGCGGCATGAAGATATCGAGCAAGTTGCGCTCGGCAGGGCCATATTTGAGGTCGCGCTCGACCCTGAAGCCAAAATAGGGCTCTTTCGGCTGCAGGGGCGCATAGAGCCTGGCGGTGGCCGGAGGGTCGATGACGCGGCCAAGTTCGGCGAGCTTTTTTGCGATGTCCGGGGGCATTGGACCTTCCGCGGCCCATGCCGATGCAGCGATCGCAGCCGCAGCGCCGGCCAACGCCGACCTTGTAAAACCGCGCTTCGCTGCCAACTGCACCCGAAATACTCCTTGAAAAGTCTCCAAGCCGCGAACCATGGCCGATCCGGCACTGCTTTTGTATTCATTTCGCCGTGACGAGTCCCGGCTTTTGCGTTACCCAATGTCCCCTTTGGAGCCACAATTGAGATGAGCCGACGCACCCGAAAACCGCTGCCGAAACGCCGAGCGGGCGATCGTCCGAAAGGCGCGAAGCCCTTTCGTGGGTCCGAGGGACGGCCGCAGGGACATCGACCCGCCGGCAAGCCCCAGCGTATTGCGGCCCCGGTCCCGCGCGCGCCGAAGCTCGTGGCGGCAGCACCGCCCCCTGAGGCGCTGTTGCCCACTAAAGTGCAGACGGTGACCGTGACGGCGGACGAGAACAACATGCGTGTCGATCGCTTCCTGGAGGCGCGCTTTCCCGGCCTGTCGTTCTCCCACATCCAGCGCATCGTTCGTAAAGGCGAGTTGCGCGTCAACGGCAAGCGCGCCGACAGCAAGGATCGCCTGGAGGAAGGCCAAAGCGTTCGCATTCCGCCGCTGAAACTGGAGACGCCGCGCGCGACCGCGCACCTCTCGGAAGCCGGCGCCAAGACGCTGGCCGCGCTGAAAGAGATGATAATCTACGAGGACGACGACGTGCTCGTACTGAACAAGCCGGCGGGCCTGGCGGTGCAGGGCGGCTCCGGCACCACGCGCCACCTCGATCAGATGCTGGAAGTGATGCGCGACGCGAAAGGGCAAAAGCCGCGTCTGGTGCATCGGCTGGACAAGGAAACATCGGGCTGTCTTCTGGTTGCGAAGACGCGATTTGCCGCGAGCGCACTGACCGGATCGTTCCGCCATCGCTCGGCGCGCAAGATCTATTGGGCGCTGGTGGCCGGCGTGCCGAAGCCGAAGCAGGGCCGCATCTCGACCTTCCTTGCCAAGGACGAGAGCGAGGAAGATTCGATCATGCGGATCGCCGAGCATGGCGATGAGGGCGCAAGCCACGCCGTCACCTATTATGCGGTCGTGGAAACCTCGGCCCAAAAGCTCGCCTGGGTTTCGCTGAAGCCGGTGACCGGGCGAACCCACCAATTGCGCGCGCATATGGCCCATATCGACCACGCCATCGTCGGGGATCCCAAGTATTTCAACAAGGAAAACTGGGAGTTGCCGGGAGGCTTGCAGAACCGGCTTCACCTTCTGGCGCGCCGGATCGTCATTCCCCATCCGCGCGGCGGCGTGATCGATGCGACGGCGCCGTTACCGCCGCATATGTTGCAATCATGGAACCTGCTTGGCCTTGAAGCCGACCGCTTCGATCCGATCGAGCACGCGCCGGAAGAGTGATCTTGCGGTTCTTCCGTTGCCGCACGACATATCGCCGATGAAGCGATTTTTCCTGGTGGTCTGTTTGACTGTCTCGGCATTCGCCCCCGCGGATGTTGCGCTGGCTCAGGTGCAGATTGTTCCGCCCGGTGGATCGCAATTCAATCCGCCGTTGCCGAAACCTCCGCCCGGACCCAGGATCGAGGTGCCGGTGGTCCCGCAAATGGATGCGTCACCACGCCAGAGCTTTCATGCGACGCCGCATCCGTCGTTCAGCGACAAGATCACGACCTGTCTGGAGGAGGGCGCTGCAGCCGGGCTTGGTCCCGGTGATCGTGATTCCTATTCGCGCGCCTGTGCGAACAGCCGCTAGCGCTCTGGTTGCGATATTGCGCGAGAAACGCGCGCAAGGAATCGCGC
>NZ_JBAVCF010000340.1:0-4902 GCF_049586575.1 Bradyrhizobium sp. | reverse complement strand
TATGGCGGGTCGCCGCCCTTGAGGCGCTGACCGCCATGTTCGCCGTGTTTGCCGGATGCATGATCGGCTTATTGGCGCTCGACATTCGCTTTCAGCCGAACGATGCGATCGTCGTGCTTCATCCGCTGGAGACGATGTATGCATGGGCGGCGGCGGCCAATCCGCAGCTATCGGCCGGCGGACCGCTGTTCAGTGCCGCAAGCGTCGAGTTTCTGCTGCAGGCGATCGGCGGCGTGATCGCGCGGCGAACATTCGTGCTGCAACCGTCGCCGCGTCCGACCATCTTTCTCGAATGGTTCGTTATCGCCGCAACCGTGATCGCCATCAGACGACGCGAGTGGCATCTTGTCGTCGAAGTCGCCGCGCTAATGCTGACCGATTGGGGCGTCGATCTGCTCGGCATGGGCCGGCATTTGCAGCAATCCTATTTCCTTTTCACCGATCCGATGGCGATCGTAGCCGCGGCCCTGTTGATCGCGCGGCTTGCGGACCTTCAACGTCACCGCTGGACGTACCCGCTGGGCGGCGCGCTCGTCGCAGCGACCATCGTGGTCAGCCAAGCCGAGCCGGTGAAACACATTTTCAGGACTGCCGGCCCTGAAGTGCTGTGCGAGTCGGGGTTGCCACACTATTATTTGCGGCTCGGGACATTCCCGTTTTGCGCACCATTGCCGGAGCGGTCGAAATAGCTGCTAGTCTAGACGGCAGAGTTATGCCCGCAAGAACTCCCGCTGACCCGGTCTGAGGCCTGACGCGAACTGCGAATCAGATCGTAGTCAACGCCCTTTCACTACTTTTCCGGAGCCACCGAACCACTGCAGAAATCGTCTTCTTATTAAGCGATCACGCTGACACTCATTTCGAATTCCGCCAAAAGGCTCGAATACAATCGAAACGCGACCTGATGGAATCAATAGACATTGCGAATGTGGTTGCTTGCAACCATCACTACTCGGTAAAGTAGCGTCCTGATTCCGTCGACATTTCTCGTGAGGTCCGCGGAATCTTTTGGTTAGAGAGCCGCGCCGCACCCAAGCGACCCAACATAGCAATTCGTGATGCCCTTCCGTCCTCGCCCGCGCGCGACTGGCAGCTTTCTCGACTTACCTGGGCCTCTCGGCTTACAGACTTACTACATCCGCGGCGAAAACGGCTAACACTAATCTCGATATCCGCGTCAACGCGCTTAGAGGGATAAAATATGACGTTTCATATCGACAGGAAGCGCCTGTCAGATGCTGCGACACAGATAATCGTCATGTGGAATTCACTTTGGACGCGATGGAACCCGGTCATCGCAATCGTGACGGTATGGGCTGCAGCGACCATGCCCCTGGTCTGGCTCCGCGGCTACAATTCCGATGAGGGGCTCGCCGTATCGATTGCAAGGACCGCCCTTGAAGATGGTTATTGGCTAACTCCACACATGTTCAATCTTCGTTGGATTGAACGGCCGACGTTGCTTTCTTGGATTATTGCTGCCGTTAGTCTTCCGTTCGGTCAGGTGAGCCAGGTCACCGCGCGCCTGCCAGTCGCTCTATTCCTTCTGCTGGGCTGCCTGCTGATCTACTCCCTTCTCCGCAAAGTTGGCGCCAGCGTTCCCGCTAGCGCCATTGCCACTGGAGCGTTCCTAGCCTGCCCTCTGGTCCAGCGCTCTTATGTGATGCCGACTGCAGATATGCCGCTCTCTGTTTTGCTTTTCCTTGCTTTCGTACTCTGGTGGGACGGTTTTGCATACAGCAGAGTCAGTCTGCGCCGTTGGATATTGATCGGCATTGTATTGGCTCTAGCTGGGCTGATGAAAGGACCTGAACCCATCGCATACTTCGCTCTCGGGCTTGGTCTATTTACCCTCATCAGCCGCGAATGGAGCTTGCTTCCAGGCTTGTTGCTGGCCGGGACCATTTGTATCGCTCCCCTTATAGCTTGGTACGATTATGTCTATCTGTCAGGAGACGAGGGCCAATGGGCAGCGTTCATGCGGTTTAGACCGGCAGTACAGCTAGCCGGGCCGGTCGAGGAAGTTATTAGACTATTTTTTGATATACTACCCGCCGCATTGATCGCAATCATGTTTCCGTTTGCGAATTGGTCGAAAGAAAAACAAACCACGCAGTCGACGTTCACGTTGGCGCTTGCCTGCTATGCTTTCACCGCGGCAATTATCGTCTTGTTTTGGCCCGGTGGTTCGACCGCACGCTATTTTTTTCCAACGATACTGCCGCTCTGCGTATTCGGTGGCCTAGCCTACGATGCAATAAGCACACAACGGCAATTCGCAACTGCGACCAATTTGTTGGTAGTCACCGCGCTGATCCTCTACGCCTTGGTTTACTCCCTAGTGGCAGCGCCGCTGCTACCGATGAGATTTCGAGGATCGGAGATTAAAGCCGCCACGATCACAAAACTAATGCAAGCAGCTCCAGCTCCGGTATACCGGACTGGCGCCGCTGCGCTTAATGTACTCCCTTATGTTCCGGGCCGCATTTTCAGCAAAACACTGTCCGAACTAAAGATAGTGCGAGGGCCTGCTTGGATCATTGTTTCGCCCGCCGAAGCAAATATTCTGCAGTCGGAACGGACAGGCTTGCACTTTGTGATGCCAGCAGACGAAAACAGCGACCAGCTGCTACATCTTGACTAAGCACTCGTCATACCAGCGAGGATCAGGTCCCAAAACCGTACCACCGCCAACGGAGCAGCAATGACAGCAGTCGTCTAGTGTTGTCACCGACATCCATCTTAGTTGCGGTCGGCTTCTGATCGTATCGCAAATACAGAGGGACCTCAGTAAATCGCGCGCCAATAGCGTTCAATTTTAGCAGCAACTCGACCATACAGGCAAATCCATTTTCCGTTATTAGCTTGCCGTCAAAGTGCTCTGCCGCCCTCCTCAGCGTTGAGACCCGGTAGGCGCGATATCCACACGTATAGTCAGAAACTCCACGTACTGGGTGGATCGTCTTAAACAGGACCATGGCGCCCACTGCCATAAGCCTACGAAGCCATGGCACCCCATGCACACGTGCACCTCGCGCATAGCGAGAAGCAACAACAACATCCGCTCCTCTTTCAATGCACCTCAACATGCCGACGATTTGCGCGGGGTCGTGCGTGTCATCGCAATCCATGATGATAAGAACGTTGCTCTCACTCCTCAACAGCGATTGTGTTACAAGTTCGCGAACGCCGGCTCCTAATCCTCTGTTGATTGGACAGTCGATAATGGCGATTGGCAACCGTCGCTGCCATTCGATAGCTATTTGTGCTGTCAAATCGCTGCTGCCATCGTTGTAAATCATTATCATAACATCGTCGTTGGACCGATTGATAAAATCTTCAAAACGCCCCAACAAACGGGGAAGCGCAATTTCTTCGTTATAGGCTGGAAGGCCGACAAATACCGCGCCAGCTGCCGTCATTTCGCGCTGACCGGAGTTGCACAGAGACCAAATGCCGCGCCAATGCGTTCGGCCGCGTAACCATCTCCGTACGGCGAAGCCCCTGATGCCATTTTGGCGTAAGCTATTTTGTTCGCCAGAAGCTCGCGCGTCGCTCTCACGATTTCCGCTCTGCGCGCTCCCACGAGCCGTGCTACACCGAGCTCGACAGCTTCCGGCCGTTCGGTTTTATCACGAAGCACCAGAACAGGCTTTCTTAGGTAGGGCGCTTCCTCTTGAATGCCTCCGGAATCCGTGAGAATGAGCTCGGCATGACACATCTCAAATACAAGCTGTTCATAATTGAGCGGCGGCAGTAACGTGACCCGATCGCGGTGGGCACATAAACGTTCGAATGTATCTCTTACGCCCGGGCTGGGATGCATTGGTATTCTGATTTCCAAGTCTTTGACGACGTCCACAAGTGCAATCACGGCCCTGCAAATCTCTTCCAAGCACTCTCCCTGATTTTCCCGACGATGTGCCGTCAGCAGAATTCGCCGCAGCGACGGTTTATGTGATTCGACTTCATTTGCCCGATCCAGCGTCAGCCGCAGGGCGTCGATCCCCGTATTGCCGGTAATGTAAAGCCGGGACTGCTCAATCCCTTCCGCGCGCAAGTTATCACAGGCGCGTTTAGTAGGGCAGAAGTGCCAGCGCGCCAGCCGATCTGCGGTGATGCGGTTGAATTCCTCCGGGAAAGGTGCGTTCAGATCGCCAGTCCGCAGCCCCGCTTCCACGTGCGCAAAGGGCACGCCAACATAAAACGCTGTCAATGCAGCCACGAGCACCGTTGTCGTATCGCCCTGCGCGATAATAACATCCGGGCTGTATTTGGAGATCATCCGCTCCAGCGGAACAAACATCGCGCCGGTCAGCTTGGCCAACGTTCTCGCCTTTGATCTGAGTGCGATCTGACCGTCAGGCTTTATGCCGAACCATTCGAGCGGCTTCCGCGCCAGCTTGGAATGCTGGCCGGAGCAAATGGTCGTCACTTGAGCATACTTGGAGAGTTGCAAGATGACCGGGGCCAATTTGATGGCTTCGGGCCGAGTCCCGACCACACACAAAAATCGCATTTCCACCCCAGCTCAACCGCTAGGGCTTCTATAACATGGGTTGTAATTTTTGCAAATATAGGTTGTGAGCGGGCTTTGATGTTGGCCCACGTAATAGCAAGCCCCTAGCGCAAAGTGGGCCTGAAGCATAAGCAGAACCATTCACCACGTTTAGCGACGTAGCCACGCTCGATTCCGCGGTTGGCCTTAATAGTTATCTTGCCGAAGCTCCTTTTCAAAGCCGGCATCCGTCAAAAGGCGCCGCGCCGCGGGCACTTCGTCCTCGCCGACCAGAATGCGGCGCGGGAAAATCCCAATGGAGCCTTCCAGTACGCTCATGTTCTGATCGACGATCAAATGCTCGATACCCGCGCCGCGGAGCAGCGCCTCGATCGCCGAGATCA
>NZ_JBAVCF010000339.1:0-11601 GCF_049586575.1 Bradyrhizobium sp. | reverse complement strand
GTCCCGACCGCGCTAATTTTCATGGCAGCATCCGTCACAGGCAGATCGGCCTGATTGGAATCTCGGATGTGCGAGCATCGGCAATGCGGGCGCATCGTACCAGAGCGACCATTTCTCATGCTCCGAGCGACGACCTGATCGTGGTCCTCCACGTCGACGGTACCTGTCATGCAGAGCAAAGGGCGATGGCGCTGAAATTGAGTTCGGGTGACGGTGCTATCGTCTCGGCGAGCGACTCTTACATTTTTGAATTTCCAGACCAGTTTCGCCAGGTCGTTCTCAAGCTGCCGAAGCATCTGTTGGCGGAAGAACGCATCGCCCCAAATTACCAGCGATCGATTTCACTGACCTCGGGTCCTTCGCGCCTCCTGGGTAAGCTCGCGCTTTCGTCACTCGACGATCCAACAGAAGTTTCGAATGATGAAGAGGTGGGAATAGAGCGTGCTTTTATCGAACTCCTCCGTCCGACGGCTACAGTCGTGCACGACGCTGCCTTGGATCATTATTCAGACGCCTGCCATTTCATACGGCGTCACCTAGCCGACCCGAACCTCAAGCCTGCCGCGATTGCTTCCGAACTTAAAATGTCCACGCGAAGCCTTGCCCGACTTTTCGCAAACCGCGGAACCACCATTGAACGTGCAATTTGGTCAGAAAGGCTAGCCGCCGCTCGGCGCGACTTGCTTGATCCGCGCCTGTACGACCATTCTGTCACCGCTATTGCCTTTTCCTGGGCATTTAGTGACGCGGCTCACTTTTCCCGAAGCTTTTCCAAAGCCTATGGGCGGCCACCAAGTGTTTATCGAGCTGAACACACAAGCTTACTCGCTCGTACAAAATCATAAATTGCGCAAGCGCATGGCGCGCAACGCGTCGCCAGTCTCTTAACCAAGGTTACGACAACCGCGGGCCGCGACTGGCTAAAGCTGTCCACCAAACTTGTACGACGCCTGGACGAAACCGCCGTAGCGCTCCGTACTCACCGGCAATCCCTGGCAGGGACACGGAGTGCCAAAGGCATTGGTGCTCGCGCTCGGCACCCACATGGCCCAATACCGGCCGCCGGCACCGAGGCTAAAGGCGTCGGAAAGCGCGTAGGACAGGATCGCCTCGATTTGCACGCCCTGGCCGGCGCCGGTTTCCGGCGAGAAGGTGTTCGAGACGTCGGTTCGCAGCAGATGATCGTCGGTGCCGCGAAACGCCACGTAAGGCAGATAGGCGGCATCCGCGGTCAGTTTCAGCCGGTCAGCAAGCGTACCGTTCCGTTCACGCCGATTCTGAGCGAGTACCATTTATCGTCTTCGGTGATGCCAAGCGTCGAGCTGGAAAGGGCCGGCACGCAATCGGAAAAGGGGTTGGCGATCTGGCTGCAGCCATAGGCTGACTTGTTCTCTTCGTAATAGTTGAATCCGATAAAACCGCCGACATTGGTGCTTCGCCCGCGAAACAGCGAATAGCCAACGTCGAACGTGCCATAGGCGAGATCTCCAGCGACACTCGACTGCGTGTTCGAATACGGTACCTCGGCATTGAAGGCCGCCCAGTCTTCATCGTGCATGGTGCCCGACAGAATCTTGCCGCCGCCGACAAATCCCTTCACGAAAATACTGGACGCCGTATCGATGCGGCCGAACAATTCTCCGGTCGCGGCAGTGGTGTCATAGGTCAGCCGCGACACCAGAAGGCCCGGCATGGTCTGGGACTGGGTTGTGCTGAGGTCTTTCTGGAAGCGGCCAGAGCTGTACCAGACGCGGCCGCCGACCTCGACTTCAGCCTCCGGAATAAAGAGCGTGTCGGTCGTCCCCCTCAGGTGATAATCGGACTCGGAGGGCTGCCATCGTGCATCGATGTCCTCGCCGAATTTGTAGTTCAGGCCGAGCTTGACGGTTTGCAGGCTCTGGCTGACGCTGGTCGTGCCGCCTGCTGTCGCCACGTAGCCGAAAGGCGATGGCGGCGCCACCTGGAAAAAGCTCGCCGGCGTCGCCATGCTGACGTCGCCGAAATTCGCATAGTCGTATTCCAGCCGGAGCGACCAGGCCGGAGTCAGTGCCCTCTCGATTCCGGCGCCAACCGTCCAGCCCCATCGCATGCCGTCGAGACTAGTCGTCGAGTAAGGAAGGGTGCCATTGGTCGTGATATCGATTCCTTCATCGAGCCAGGCCAGGCCGCCCTTGACGTACAGCAGCGCGCGTCCGGAATTGCCCGTTGCATAACCCAACCGGCCGGTGAAACTGCCGCCGGCGTCGGGCCTGACCCGGCAGTTCGCGGAAATGAAAAATCCCGATGAAGCGAAACAGGTGCCGCTGCCGTTGGCGCTGATCACATCGGCGTCGGCCTCGATGCCGAGTACGAAGGCGCTACTCGGAATTTGCCAGTTATAGCCGAGTTGTCCGCCGCCCGACGCCGTAGTGCTTCTGACGGTCCCGCCGTAAATCGGTGGACCCGCCGGATCGGAAAACGACGAATTGCCAAAGCCGGCGCCGATGTGGCCGCCGAGATAGAGGCCGGTCCATGACCACAGCACAGGCGGCGGCTGATAGACAACGGGCATGTCGGCCGCGACGACCGGAGATAACATCAACGCGAATGCCGCCGCCGAAACCACTCTCATCGGCACAACCCGAACTTGTTACCGGAACCAACCGCTAACCAAGATGGGTTGAAATGCTTAAAAAAGGCTGAGCATTGAGGATTGGATAACCCTGATTTTTAAGCGGCTATTAACGAGAGTTAAGCCGACCCCTCCACACAAGGGAGAGGTCGGAGAAACCCGCCAGCGTGGATCAGTTCGCCGCAAAACAATACAGCAGGCCGTCGCCGCCGGTGCTCTTCAGATCCGCCTGCGAGCATCCGCCGTCCGGCCCGCGCGAAGGATGCGAAGAGTTCCAGGATTTCGAGGCGTCATCGTCGCGCAAGCCGATGCGGTCGATATGACCGAGCATCGCCGCGCCTTGCGTAGAGCTCGTCCAGTTCTTGCAGGTACGATCGTCGCTGCCTGCGAAGGCGGTGCCATCCGGCTGCGAGCCCGTCAGCGCGTCGTGGCGGTTCGGCGTATCGCCGCGGCCGTTGATCACCTCGCCCTTTTCGCTCAGTGAAGTCTGCTTGCTGAGATTGTTGGAAGCGCTGTGCAGATCGGCCACGTCCTTGGCGACCACGACGCCTTTCGAATTCTGCCACGGTCCCTTGCCGATGCGATCGCGCGCATTCACCGCGGGCTTGCCGTCGGCAGCTTGCGTGGAAAGATAAGCGCGCCAGGTCTTGGCTCCTGCGCCCGCAGCCGCGGCGAGCGTCTGGCAGTGCTTGTCGGCGCCGTCGAGGCCGCCGAGGTCGGCTCCCTTGCCCGGTCCTGCCGACGTGACGAAGAACGTCATATTGGCGGATTGCGCCTGCGCCGGCTGGACGGCAAGGCTTGCGAACAAGGCCGCGGCCGAGACGAGGCCGGGATGCGAAATGTATCGGGTAGGTGTGGGCATTCAAAATCCTCCCATGCTTCTTGATTCAATGGCTGACGGCCTGGGGCCAATCAACAATGAGGCAACCCTCGCTGGGCAAAATTATTCCGCCTCGGCGACGCGCAAATGAAAGGCGCCGCGGCAACGACCGCAGCGCCCTCCAACATCAGCCTATTCGCATACCTTCAGGTCTGCTGGATCGCCGACAATTCCCAATTGCCGCCGCGGGGCCGCAGGAAGGTCCAAACCTCGGTGACTTCCTCCGGCTGCCCGTTGCCTTCGACCACGCGGCCCGTGGTGCGGTCGAGGTAGGTATCGATCAGCGAGTAGCGCATCGCAACGCTCGCATAGTCGGTATCGCCTTCGCGCCAGGCTTCGGCGAGATCGCCTTGCAGAAGCTTTGTGGCGGCAACCTTGTTGACGACATTGCGCGCCTTGTTCTGATCGAGGTCGCGGACGAAATACGACACCATCTCCGGCGTTGCCAGCGTATGAAGCCGCGCGACATCCTCGTTCGACCAGGCATCCTGGGTTTCACCGAGCAACCGCTCGAAGCTTTCATAGTCGGCGGGAAGAATCTGGACCGGCGCGCTGGCCGATCCCATGCCAAAACCCATCCCCGACCCGTAAGAGGCCTGGGCGCTGAGCGGCGAAGGCCCGCCCGCATAGGCTGTCTGACTCTCGTGACGGCGCTGCCACCACGACATCGCGAACCGCACCAGGAGCACAATCAAACCGATCTGCAACATCAGACCGATGATCGATGAAAATCCGCCGATGCCGCCGAACATTCCGCCGCCAAAAAGCATGCCGAGAAGGCCGGCGCCAAGGAACCCGGCTGCTAACCCGCCGAACAGGCCCATGCCCGGCCGATTGAAGAATCCACCGCCGGGGGTTCCGAGACCGGGGCTACCCGGCTGGGTGATGGTACGATTGAACGGCTGGGCTGCATTGGGCGCCGTCGAGGTCGACGGCGGCGCCGAAAACGTCCGCCCTCCGCGCGAGCCCGAACTGACGCCGCCGCCAATCCGCGCGTCGGCCGTCGAGGCCGCAACGACCAGCGGCAACGCAAGCGAAAGGATGACGGCAAACGCCTGCACGAAACCGAAAACACGTGGCCTGAAATTCATGACGATGTTCCTTAAAACCGCTTCTCCGTGGTCTTCACCAGGGGAAGCGCCCCCCATAGGTGGGAAGGGTCGCTCAAAAGAGAAGCCGCAGCGAGGGGGACGGACTGCGGCGCGGCGTCGCGGGCATCTATTGTCGCAGGGGCGGTATTAGCCTTATTGCGGTGTCATCGTCTCCTTTACCGCCGCCACCAGCTGGCTCAGCGTGAAGGGTTTCGGCAGGAAAGCGAATTGCTGGTTCGCGGGCAGGCTCTTCTCGAAGGCGTCTTCCGCATAACCCGACACGAAGATGATCTTCAGGTCGGGATTCTTGCCGCGCATGGTCTTGAGCAGCGTAGGACCGTCCATCTCCGGCATCACCACGTCGGAGACGACAAGATCGACCGCGCCGTTCTTTTCTTCCAGCGCTTCCATCGCCTCGACGCCGTTCGAGGCCTCGATCACGCTGTAGCCGCGCGAGCGCAGGCCCCGCGCGTTGAGCGAGCGCAGGCCCTCCTCGTCTTCGACCAGCAGGATCGTGCCCTGCCCGGTCAGATCGGTACGGGGTTTTGCTTCCGCGGAAGCCTCCCTGGCCGCGCCATTGGCGGCCGCGGGTTCGCTCGCCACCTCCGGTTCGGCATGATGCCGCGGCAGGAAGATGCGGAATGACGTTCCCCTGCCGGGTTCGGAATCCACATAGACGAAGCCGCCGGTTTGCTTGACGATGCCATACACCGTCGACAGCCCGAGACCGGTGCCCTTGCCGACTTCCTTGGTCGAGAAGAACGGCTCGAAGATCTTGTCGACGATTTCGGGCGGAATACCGGTGCCGGTGTCGATGATATCGATCCTGACATATTCGGCTGCCGGCATGCCCTTATAGGCAAGCTGCGTGGATTCTTCCGCCGTGACATTGACCGTCCGCACGGTGAGCTTGCCGCCATCGGGCATCGCGTCGCGCGCATTGACCGCGAGATTGACGACCACCTGTTCGAACTGCGAGACGTCGACCTTCACCGGCCACAGGTCGCGGCCGTGGATCAGGTCGAGCTTCACCTTCTCGCCGATCAGCCGGCGCAGCAGCATGGTGAGATCGGACAGTGCGTCGCCGAGATCGAGTACCTGCGGCCGCAGCGTCTGGCGGCGCGAGAACGCCAGGAGCTGGCGCACCAGCGTCGCCGCCCGCGTCGCGTTCTGCTTGATCTGCATGATATCCTGGAACGACGGATCGGTCGGCTTGTGCGCGTTCAGGAGGAAGTCGTTCGCCATCATGATCGCGGACAGCACGTTGTTGAAATCGTGCGCGATGCCGCCGGCGAGCTGGCCGACCATGTCCATCTTCTGCGACTGGTTGATCTGGTTTTCCAGCGCGCGGCGCTCGGTCGTCTCCAGCATGTAGACGATCGCGGCCTCGGCCTCGCGTTCGTCTTCTTCGACGGCGGTGACGAAGAACTGCCCCCAGCGTTCCTTGGTGCCGTCGAGCATGACCTCGACGGGCGCTATATCGCCCTGCCCCAGCGCCGCCTGGTTGATGGCTGCGACCAGAAGATGGCGGTCGCGCGCATTGACGGTGCTGAAAATCGATTTGTTGGCGGCGCCGTCGGTGCTCACGCCCTGCGCCAGTTTGGCGAAGCGTGCATTGGCGCGCACGATCGCGCCCGCGCGATCGACGGTCGCAATCGCCATCGGCGTATGGTCGAAGAACCGCATGAAGCGCACTTCCGCCGCCCGTTGCGGATCGGCGCGTTCGTCGCGCGCGCGGCTGATCACGAGCGTCCGCGAGGCGCCCGGGACGCCATCGGCGCCGAAAGCGAGCTTGTGATAGAGGCGCGCCGGCATGGTCTTGCCGGTCCGCATCCGCAGGTCGATGTCGAACACTTCGGTCGTGACCTCGCCCGGCGCGGGTGCAATCGAGGTGAGAAGCGCAGCCCCGTCACCGGACACGATGTCGGTCAGCTTCAACCCGCCCGATCCGATCTCCGCCAGGTCATAGTCAAGCCAGTTGGCGAGCGTCGCGTTGACATAGGCGACGTCGCCTGCCGCATTGACCGAGAAGAAACCGCATGGCGCGTGATCAAGATATTCGATCGCGTGCTGCAACTCTTTAAACACGTCCTCCTGACGCTCGCGGTCGCGGGTGATATCGGCGATCGACCACACCGCATATTTCACCTCGCGCTTGCCCTGGCCGAGCGGTCGGACCCGCATCCGGAGCCAGCGGCCGTGGCTGCCGTCGGTGCCGGCGAGACGGACCTCCTCCTGCTGGCGCTTGCCTTCGCGTGCGGCTTTCAGCAGCCGGAATACCGCTTCCGACACGTCGGGATTGCCGATGAAGACCCGCTCCACCGGGCGAACGTCTTGCGGGCTCGCAGCACCGGTGAGCGCGAGATAAGCCGAATTGAAATAGGCCACATGGCCGGAGGGGTCGGTGACGGCGATCCCGTCATAAGCGAGATCGGCGATGCGGCGGACGACGGGATCGTCGGTCGAACGGTCGGCAAAGCGAATGATGCCGGCTGCAAAGGCGAACAGATTGAACAGGCCGACCATCGCGAGCAGCGCCAGGAGGCCGAGAATATAAGGCTGGGCCTGCGCGCGGCCGATGGTGGTCAGCGCAACGGCGACCGCAACGATGGCGCCTGCCACCAAAAGCACCAGCACGATGCTGCCGCCCCGCCGCATCGGCTCCTGGGCGGCGGCCGGCTCTTGCGATGCGTAATGGTCGGGTTCGGCGGTCATTACCTTGGGAAAGTGGGCACGGGAATCGGACATGCCGAGGCATGCCCGCTCTTGAGTGCCTGAATCGGACCCGCCAAGGCAAGTCCATCCGGCGGTTATTTCGCAGACAACCCTGGAATCGGAGCTCCAGGAACCGGCCGCGGCATCATACCCGCCGCCGGCCGGAAACCCCGCGCTTGAGACCCATCACGTAGCCGATGATTTCGGCAACCGCGTGATAGTGTTCCACAGGTATCTCCTCGTCGATATCAACGGTGGCATAAAGGGCGCGGGCCAGCGGCACGTTCTCGACGACCGGGATATTGTGCTCGCCGGCAACCTCCCTGATCTTGAGCGCGATCCGGTCCGTGCCCTTGGCGACGCAGACCGGGGCCGCCATGCCGCGTTCGTAGGACAGGGCAACCGCGTAGTGGGTCGGGTTGGTAATGATCACGGAAGCCTTGGGCACCGCGGCCATCATGCGTTTCTTCATCCGCGCGTGCCGCAACTGCCTGATGCGGCCCTTGATGTGCGGATCTCCTTCGGACTGCTTGAACTCCTCTTTCATTTCCCGCAGCGACATCTTCTGCCGCTCGTACCATTGCCGGTACTGGAAGAAATAATCCGCGATCGCGACCACTGCGAGCATCGCCACCACCGCGCCCATCAGATGCAGCGCCATGGCAATGACCACGCCGAGCAAAGCCGACGGATCGAACCGCAGCATCGACTCCAGGCGGTGCCGCTCCGGCCACAGGATCATCGTCATCACGGAGCCCAGCGCCACCAGCTTGAAGATGCCCTTGGCGAAATTGGCTACCGCCTGCTTGCCGAAGATGCGCTTGGCGCCTTCCATCGGTGAGATCTTCGAGAGCTTGGGCTTGAGCGATTCGCCAGACCAGACCAGCCGGTGTTGCAGCACATTGGCGGCGATCGCCGCCAGCATCAGCATCAGGATCGGGACGCCGACGGCGGCAAGCACCGCGAATTCCAGATGTTTCGCCAGCATCATGAGACCCGGACCGTCGGTCCGGATCATCCACGAATTGGCGACGAGATTGCGCAGCGGCACCTGGATGCTGCCGATGGAACCGGAAAAGGTCGACAGAACAAGGGTCGCGCCCGCAATCATGAACCAGGTGTTGACCTCCTGGCTCTTGGCAACGTCGCCGCGCTCGAGTGCATCGTCCAAGCGTTTTTGTGTGGGGTCTTCCGAGCGTTCACCGCCGTCGTCTTCATCAGCCATGTCAAACGACCTTCACTTTAGCGGAATCAGCTCGTGCATCACGGCGATGAAGTAGTCGAGGAAGCTTCCCATCATGGCCGCCAGCACGACGCCAAAGATCAGGAATCCCGACAGGATCGACAGCGGTACGCCCACGAAATAGACCTGCATCTGCGGCATCAGCCGCGCCAGCACGCCAAGACCGACATTGAAGACCAGGCCGAAAACCAGAAACGGCGCAGACAGTTGCATGCCGATCTTGAAGGCTGCGGAGAACGCGCGGGTGGCGAGCGCGGCCACATCGCCAGCCGGCATCACCTCGCCCGGCATAAAGATCGAATAGCTGTCGTTCAGCGCGGCAATCACCAGATAATGACTGTCGGTCGCAAACAGCATGGTGATGCCAAGCAGCGTGAGGAAATTTCCGATCAGCACGCCCTGTTGACCCTGCGTCGGGTCGATCGAGGTGACGAAACCCAGGCCGAGTTGCTGGGCGATCACCGCGCCCGCGACCTGAAGTGCTGCCAACGTCACCCGCGCGGTCGCTCCGAGCACGATGCCAATCAGGATTTCGTAGACCATCATCACCAGCAGCGCGGCCATCGAGTTGAGGTCGATGTGGTAGTCGGCGCGGTGCAGCGGGAGAATGATCAGCGTCAACAGCAGCGCGATCGCAAGCTTGATGCGGACCGGAATATTGGTTTCGCCCAATCCCGGCAACAGCATCACCATGGCGCCGATGCGGGCGAACACCAGCATGAAGGCGGCCGCCAGTACCGGCAGAAGCGAGATATCGATGCGCATACGCCGAGTGTTCCGGCTCCACGAGAAAGCGCGGCGACGACTTGGCGAAGATCAAATCCACCGCGCTGCCCATATTGCCATCAGCCGCCTATGATTCGCGACGATATCCGCATCATATGGGCGTGTAGCTCGTCGGCCATGAACGGCAGCGCCAACAGTAATGTGACGAAAATCGCGAGAATCTTCGGCACGAAGATCAGCGTCTGTTCCTGGATCTGGGTCAAAGCCTGGAACAGCGACACCACGACGCCGACGACGAGGCCGACCACCATCAATGGTGAGGACACCACGACGATGGTCCAGATTGCATCTCGCGCCACGTCGAGGGTTTCAGCACCGGTCATTTTCGCACTCACTTCCCTGTTTTCCTCGTGGTGAGGAGCCCCCGGCGGGCTTGCGCCGTCCGGTGCTCGTCGCTGGACGATGCTTCGCATCGCCAGGTGAACCTTGAGGCCGTAATCCATCATCCTTCGAGACGCCGGCTTTGCCGGCTCCTCAGGACGAGGGTCAAATCGTCATCTTCATGATGTCTTCGTAGGCTGCGATGACCTTGTCGCGCACCGACACCAGCGTCGAGACCGCCACGTCGGTTTCAGCCACCGCCGTCACGACATCCATGACATTGGCCTTGCCGGACGCCATCGCGACCGTCTGCGCATCGGACTTGCGCCCGGTATCGAGCACACCCCCGATCGCGTCCTTGAGCACCTCGCCGAACGACGGTCCGGTCGAATCGGCGCCCTTGGCGGCGCCGCCGGTGTCCAGGATGCGGGCGGCGGAAGCATAGGCATTGGCGGCGACTGCGGGTGAAGCCATTGTTTAAGCCTTCCTGTCAGGTCTTGAGAATATCGAGCGTGCGTTGGATCATGCGGCGTGTGGCGCTGATGATGTTGAGGTTGGCCTCATAGGATCGCTGCGCCTCGCGCATGTCAGTCATTTCGATCATCGGATTGACGTTCGGATATTTGACGTAGCCGGTGGCGTCCGCGGCCGGATTGGTGGGCTCGTATTTAAGGTGAAACGCCGATTGATCGGATCTGATCCTGCCGAGCGTCACCACCTTCGCGTCGAGCGCGCGGTCGAGCGCAGAAGAGAAGGTCGGCACCTTGCGGCGGTACGGGTCGCCGCCCGCGGTCGACGCCGTCGAATCGGCGTTGGCGATATTTTCCGAGATCACCCGCATGCGGCCGGACTGCGCGCGCAGGCCCGACGTCGCGATGCCCATTGAGCGGACGAAATCATTCGCATCGCTTGCCATGATGCATTTCCCCTTTGTTTAACCGGCGCTTCCGCTACGGGTCATGCGGCTCAACCCTTGCCGATCGCAGTTTTGAGAAGGTGCAGGCTCTTGCTGTAGAGCGAGGTCACCGCCGCATAGTCCATCTGGTTGGCGGAAACCTTGAGCATTTCGTCTTCGAGGCTGACAGAATTGCCCGCGGGCCGCGTCAGAAATCCCGCCCGGCCATTCTGGGCGAAGGTCGGATCGCCGCCGTCAGGCGCGATATGGCTTGCGCTGGTGCGCGTCATCGGCAGCGATGCGGCTCCGCCGCCGACCGCGCCGCTACCGGTTTCGAACTTCGGTTCGACCAGATCGCGCGGTTTGAAATTTGGCGTATTGGAATTGGATACGTTTTCGGCCAGCACGTGCTGGCGTTCCTGATGCCACTGCATCTTCGTTCGCAGGATCGACAGGGTCGGAAGATCGTTGATAGCCATCGCCGCGCTCCCCCTCGGCCGGCGGCCCGAATGCCGCTCAAGGTAGGCAGAATTTGCCGCGCGTATGGTTAACGGCTGGTTAAAATTGCCGATCGTGCGAGATCGGTCCATTTGGGCCGCCAAGCGGAAGAGATTTCATATCCGCGGTGCTCGCCGATCGATTTGAGCGCAATTTCGCCACGAATGCTGCGTTAACCAGCGAATTCACCGGCATCGCGAGAAGTCGTTTTGGCCCTGCCGATTCATGGGTTATTAAGATTGCGGGCGCGGCAGCTTTTGCCGCGGGACATTAACTGGGGCCACACTTTAAATTGAGCGTCGTGAGGTTGCTTGGACCTCCCTCGCCGGGGACAGAGCATGCAGGCACTTACGTTCATCATCATGTTTGTGGCGGTCCTGGCGCTGATTGGCGTCGTGGCCTGGCTGATCCGCCGATTCGCCTCCAACCGGCTCGGAACCAACACCAATCGCGGAAGGATGCCCCGCCTGGCCGTGATCGATGCTGCCGCCGTGGATGGACGCCGCCGCCTCGTGCTGGTACGGCGCGACAACGTCGAGCATCTCTTGATGATTGGCGGGC
>NZ_JBAVCF010000338.1:0-5967 GCF_049586575.1 Bradyrhizobium sp. | reverse complement strand
CGAATGCGCCATTTTTGGCCGCAAGTTGCGCTGCCTGCGAGGAAGGCTGTGTGGCGGATGAGGTCGACGTTGACTGCGCCGTCGTCGTGGACGCTGGATGCCGCTCGGCCGTGTGTGATGGCGGCTTTTTGCGCACGACGGTGGTTGGCTTCGGCGCCGTCACTTCGACGCTAGGGAGCTCCATCGGGGCATTTCCGCCGACCGGCGCGTCCGCTGTTTGCGCGAGAACGGCGGCATTTGAACCGAGCAGCAATATTGCACCGGAAAGAAGAAGGATGTCTTTGAGCGAAGATGCCATATCCTGATCCTGAAACGCGTCGCCGTCGGTCTGGCTTGTTGAAGCTGCCAACGGACGCAAGCCGTCAGTGTGACGGGCTATTTCGATTCAATCCGCGAACACGGCTGCAAGCGACCAGCCGTCGAACACGGATCACGGAACGATCGAAATCAGGAGAGGGGAGGAGCGCGCGATTGAAACGCGACGCGCGTCGCGTGCAGATGAAGAAATGCCGTAGCGATGGTTCGGCGCGGCAGTTCGACGGCCTGCGGCAGTGGCAAGGCCGGCGGGGCTGCGGCCACGGCCGTGCTCGCCAAAGCGATAACGGCACAGATGGCGCAGAAATCATCCGGGTGCTGATCCGAATCGGGAGCAGGCGCCGGCAGCTGTTGAGTGGATTGTATCGATGGCGCGGCCTGCGCTGCAATCGGATGGAAGTGGCCGAACGAAAACGCAAGCTGGACGGCGAGCGCAAACAGCGCAGCCCGCGCACCAAGTTTGATCTTCGACCGCACCCACTTCATGCCGTTAGCGCCCCACGCCGGAGCCGGTAACACCCGGTAGCTCCGACGTTATAGTGTAACATCGCAAGCGCGACGCCTGGATGTCAATCGTGGTCAGCGCCGGAAAACAATCTGTGAGTTGGTGGCGACGCGATCCAAAGCTGCGCAACCAAGCGAGATCAGCGTCCCTCGCGCAGCCAGGTCGCCGCGAATGCGCCGAGCAGCAGTAACAAGCCGACCAGGCCGGCGAAGATCGGCAAGACGCCGACGCCCCTGACGACGCTCGCATCGCGCATCTTCACGCCCATCCAGCCGTCACCGCGGAAAATGCTGGATGAATGAACCGGCACGATACGGGGCAGGTCGATGCCCGAGCTGTTGGCGATGCGCCGCACGTCGCCGCCGGTTGCCTGCGCCAGCGGCCTCAACGTTTCGGTGGTCGAGGTGACTTCGGAAAATTCCTTTGGATTGGTGGGGCCGACATTGATCAAGGCTTTCAGCGTGCCATCGGTCGCCTGCCATAGTCCGAGCTCATTGGCTGGCATGGTCGCCGTCCACATTCCCGGCTCGCCGGCGCTCAAGGTCAACTCGCGCGTGGCGCCCGACGGCGAGGTCACCGTCACCGGCGCGACGCTATCGGCCATGGTCTGACGCTCGACGACGAGGTCGTGGCCGTGCACCTGCAAATGCAGCGCCTCTTCGTCGAGGTCGGGCTGTTTCATCAGCCAGTGCGACATGCGCCGCAACAGGTCGAGATGCGGGCCGCCGCCTTCATAACCGCGCGCCCACAGCCAGATGTGATCCGACAACAGCAGCGCGACGCGACCCTCGCCAAATCGCGACAGCAACAGCAACGGCTTGCCGTCCGCGCCGGTCATCACCGGCGGGCTGGTTGCGTTACGTGTGTCCACGGTGCGGAAGAAGCGGCTCCAGTGTGGTGGATCGCTGCTCGAGCCTTCGAGGCCGCGCGTGACGGGGTGACGTTTGCCGACATCGCTGAGCATGGCATAGAACGGCTTCTCGGTGACGCCGACGGGTTCTGCCGGCAATACCGAATCCAGCGGCGTGCGCCAGATGCTGGTGGACGATGCGTAGTCGGGGCCGGCAGAGACCAGCACCGCGCCGCCCGAACGCACGTAGCGCGCGATATTGTCGAAATAGGCGATCGGCAGCACGCCCTGACGCGCATAGCGATCGAAGATGATCAGCTGGAATTCGTTGATCTTCTGCTGGAACAGCTCGCGGGTCGGAAACGCGATCAGCGACAATTCGTTGATCGGGGTGCCGTCCTGTTTCTCCGGCGGGCGTAGAATCGTGAAATGCACGAGATCGACGCTGGGATCGGATTTCAGCAGATTGCGCCAGGTGCGCTCTCCGGAATGCGGCTCGCCCGAGACCAGCAGAACGCGCAGCTTGTCGCGCACGCCGTCGATTGCAACCACCGCGCGGTTGTTGACGAGCGTCAGTTCATTTTCGAGGGGCGAAGCCTCGATCTCGACGATATTGGGTCCGGCGTGCTTGATGTCGACATCGATATTGACGGTCTGGCCGCTGACGACGTTGCGCTCGTTGATCGTTTCGCCGTCGACGCGCACCACGACCTTGGCCCGCTGGCCCGTGACGCCCTGGTCGTCGAGCCGATAAGTGATGGTCTGCGCCTGTCCGACAATGCCAAACCGTGGTGCAGCGGCAATCGCAATTCGGCGGTCGCGTTCATCCTTGCGGCCGGTGATCAGCGCATGGAGCGGCGCCTGGAAGCCGAGCGCGGCAGCGTTCGCCGGGATGTCATGCACCCGTCCGTCGGTGATCAGGAAAGCGCCGGCGACACGATCGACCGGGACGTCCGAGAGCGCCGACGACACCGCGCCGAACAGTTTGGTGCCATCGGTCTCGCCATCGGCCTGGCCGGCTTCGACCACACGTACTTCGAGGCCGGGGATTTTCTTGAGGCTCTCGACCAGGGCTTGCTGCGCGCGCGCGGTTTCGCCGGTGCGATCGCCAAAACTCTGGCTTGGACTTTTATCGATGACGACGGCGGCTACGGACGACAGCGGTTCACGTTCTTCGCGGGTGAACGACGGATTGGCGAGCGCCAGCAGAAGCAAACCCAATGCCGATAGCCGCAGCCACGCGCCACGCGGGCGTCCGAGCAACAGCAATCCCGCAATTACGACGATCGCAGCCAGCGCCGTCCAGAGTACAGCCGAGGGGATCAGCGGGGTAAACGCGATGCCGTAGTTCATGGCGTGAGCCTGTCAATGATCTCGCTAGCGCCGCCTGTTTGAAGCTCCTGCATTACACGCGGCGAATTCGATCCGGGAGCTTCAAATAGAAAAACGGCACAGGAATTACTGGCTTCGCCAGTGCCCAGGACCTTCCGAAGTTCGTGGAAGTGGGCGTTGCGATGGAGCACGAGCTTCGGAAAGGGGGCACTAGTCATTGTCCCAACCGTTCGATCAATGCCGGTGCGTGCACCTGGTCGGCCTTGTAGTTTCCGGTCAGCGTGTACATCACGATGTTGACGCCCGCCCGGAAGGCAAATTCGCGCTGGCGCGGTTCGCCAGGCGACAGCGGCAGCATCGGTTGTCCGTCGGGGCGTATCGCCCAGGCGCCGGCCAGATCGTTGGAAGTGATGATGATGGGCGAGACGCCGTCGCCGCCGCGTGCCGGATGCGAAGCGGTGTCTTCGTCCTCGTTGCGCGGCAGCGCTTCGACCCAGGTCTGGCCGCTATCAAAGCGGCCCGGAAAATCGCGCAAGAGATAAAACGTCTTGGTCAGCACATGCTCGCGCGGCACCGGTTCGAGTTCGGGCACGTCGAGCGAGGAGAGAATCTCGCGCAGCGTCCGCATGCCCGGCGTTTGCGACGCGCCATTGTCGCCGGGCGGCGCCTCGATCGCGTCGCGTGTATCGAACAGCACGGTGCCGCCCTGTTTCATGTAGGCGTCGATTTTGTCGATCGCCGCCTGCGGCGGTTTTGGCGCGCCCGGAACCACCGGCCAGTAGATCAGCGGGAAGAAGGCGAGTTCGTCATGCGCCGGATCGATGCCGACGGGGTCGCCGGCCTCGAGCGCGGTGCGTTGTGCGAGAAACAGCGTGAGGCCCGACATTCCGGCCTTTACGATGGAATCGACGTCAGCGTTGCCCGTCACCACATAGGCCAGATGAGTTTGCGCTGTGGCCTTGATGGCGAATTCGTCGGCCGCACTCTCGGCCTTGGTCGGTGAAGGCAAGCCCATCGGCAGCAACAGCGCCAATAACAATGCAGCCGGCGCCGCGCGCCGTCGCAACAGGGTGGCGATGCCGCCGCCGAGAAGAGCGACCACCACAGCATCGATCAGGAACAGCGCGAGCGAAGACGAGAGCAGGATGCCGCGCAGGTCGCGCGGTTCGGAATTGGTGTAGTTCGCTCGTCTCGCATGAAGGGCGGACGTATCGAGCGGGACGATGCGGTCCGACACGGCCAGCGTATTCACCGCGAGCGGTCCATCGGCGGGACCGTAAAATCCGGGCGGGTGATCGAGCGTCGCGCGATCGCGGAAATCGGCGGCGAGCGGTTTTGCGGTCGAAGGCGGCGGCCCGAATACGCCAAAGCCATCGAGTATGCGCAGCGGCGCCACCGTTTCCGGCTTCGCTTCGCTTGCCGCGTCCGGAGCCGGGCCCGATGCATAGCCGGAAGTATCGACGATCCGCTGCAGCATTTCGACGAAGGAGCCCGACAACGGCAGATTGGACCAGCGCACATCGCCGCTGACGTGAAACAGGACCAGCAATCCCTTGCCGCGGCGCTCGCCCGTGACGAGCGGCGTGCCGTCTTCCAGCGAAGCCCAGCTCTTTGTCGGCAATACCGCGTCGGGCTCGGCCAGCACCTGGCGGTTGATGGTAACGTCCTTGGGCACCGGAAGGCCGGCGAACGGTCCATCGGGTGCGAAGGCTGCGAGGTGCTGCGGCTTCTCCCATGTCAGGCTGCCACCAAGGCTGCGGCCGCCGCGACGCAATTTCACCGGCACCAGGTCGTCGTCGGCTTGCGCAAGCCGCGGCCCGGCAAAGCGCACGAGGACGCCGCCATGTTCGATCCACGCATTGATGCGTTCGCGAATTTCCGGCGACATGGTGCCGACATCGGCCAGCACGATCATCGGCAGCTTCTGATCGAGAAATTGCGCGATCGCCTGCTGTGGCGCGCCACCGCGATCGCCCTGCCTGACGTCGGCAAACGGCGCCAGGGCCCGGGTGAGATAGAATGTCGATGCGAGTAGCGGCTGCGCGGTATCGCTGCTCGATCCGGAGACCACGCCAACGGCGCGCCGCCGCCATCGTTTGTCGAGCAATTGCACCGCACCCGCCGAGCGCTCGCCCGATATTTCGAGCCGGGCAATGTCGTTGCGCAGTTCGACCGGCAGGTCGAACGCAGCCTCGGTCTCGCGTTCGCCCGGCGCAAAGGCAAAGCGCGCCTCGCCAATCGGCGAGCCTTTCTGGTCTAGCCCGCGGACGGTGCCGCTACCAATATCGCCGTTGGCGCGAAGCACCTTCACCGTCATCTTGGCGGCGGCATTTTCGGCGGCCGCCAGCGCCAGTGCAGGCGGCGTGCCGCCTTCGAAAACCGTGAGCGTGCGATCGCCTACGACCTTGCTCAGGCCCGCGAGGAAGTCCGCGCCGCGCCCGCTATCGACCCCGTCCGACAGCCACGCGATGTCGCAATCGCCGGTCGCTTTGAGGAACCGGTCGATGGCGCTCAGGGTTTCCACCCGATCGATGGCATATGGCTTGGGCGTAAGTTGGCGTAGCGCCACCCGCGCCGTGCCGCCCGGCATGATCGCAATGTCGCGCGTGGGTTCGGACAGCGGGATAAGGGCGACGCCGCGTCGATCATTGTCGGCATTGGAAATCAATTCGTCCGCGGCTTTTACCCGCGCATCCCAACTGGAGGCCGCACTCCAGCCATCGTCGATCATGATGGCGAGCGGTGCACGCGAGGTCGACGCGCCTGCGGGCGGATTCCAGATCGGACCGGCCGCGGCCAGAATGATCAGCGCCGCCGCGGCGAGACGGAGCGCCGTCAGCCACCACGGCGTACGCGAAGGGGTTTCCTCCTTCGGCGCAATATCGAACAACAGCCGCGTCGGCGGAAACTCGATGCGCCGCGGCCGCGGCGGCATCACTCGCAACAGCCACCACAGCAGGGGCAG
>NZ_JBAVCF010000337.1:0-8247 GCF_049586575.1 Bradyrhizobium sp. | reverse complement strand
CGCTTCGGTCGAACGCTTCATGATGTTCTCCGTTGGCTCGTTTGATCACGGTCAACACCGGATCAATAGCAGCCGTTTCGACAGGAACATTCGACGGAGGTCGAAGTGTCAAAGCTGTGAAGGTGAGGTTGGGGTGGCCGAGGTCGTGGGCAATCCACTCAAGCGCGTCCGGCATTCCGTGTGCCCTCTTGACGACACGATGCATCGCTCGGGCACACAAAACGTGCGGCGGGAATGCTAAGTCACGGCGTTACACCGTCTTGGGTGTGACGCCTGATGTTTGATATGCGAAACTGGGGCTGGCATGCCACCCAAAGCCCGTCAGGGCGCAGGCCGACGGAGAGGGAGGGATTGCCGTGCCGCCGCAAGACGGCTAATATAATCAGATACTTATTAGAAATCCGAGGACGCGATATATACCATCTCGTGCTGCACAATCGACCCTCGCCGCGACAAAGTGCTTTCCGGATTCTCTGAATTATCTGCCCGCGGCGGTGTTACATTGATGCGAGCACTCCCCATTACTGAATTTCGGAATTTACTTATGGTCTTTTAGCACGGGCATCTTTCGCTTCGCCCGGCATCGCGAGGATTTCATGGCCGATCGCGCGCGCAATAAGGACGGACTGGGCAAAGCCGTTGCGTTTAACGTGATCACGCCGATGAACCGCTTCGGAACCTGGGTGGTCAGCCTGGTGCTCTGGATATTCGATCGCCGGAAATCGACTCAAAACACCGCCAAGGCGCTGGCGTTTCTGCCGTTCGTTCACTGGGTCGTCGTCAAGCGCAATTGCTTTCCGCATCTGGATGACCAGCAGCCAACGGAAAAACTGAATTACGATTATCTGTTCTTTCTGAGCACGTTCAACGGCCCGTGGAGCCCGTACATCGAGGCGTTCGCCGACGTGCTCTACGTACCTCTCGACATCGTATGGTTTTGGAGCATCGGGTATCCCTTGGCCCGGCCGGTCGGACCGCTCAAGGCCTATATCCAGCGCAACCAGGTGGAGTCGGATCATTCGTATAGCGCCTATCCGGGCGCGTCCGTACGAGACGTCCGTGCGGGCCTCGAATTACGCAGCCAGCTCGACGAATTTGCGGAAGCCTCTCGCGAGCTGTCGCCCGAAAGATTTGCGGTCGAATTCAATCGTCTTCTCGTAGGTGTGCAGAACAAGCTTGGAACGTTCGGTCCCGTGCCGGAGTAGCAGGCTGGTCGAGCGGAGTGCGTGCGGATGGCAAATCAAAACGGTTCGAAATACGGCTTCACGGGTCTATTCCCCATCGGCAAAGGGCAATCGGCCGACTTGCGCGCGCATCTGCGCTCGCTGGACGACAAGCAACGCTACCCTCGCGGCTCGCCGTTGAGCGACGTGCCGATCGTTCATATGGCGCGGTTTGTTATCATTGACCGGCTGACCTATCAGGGAACGCCGGCGAAGGCCGATGCTCTCAAGTCACCCTATCTGCTGTTCGTGTGCGACTTCGATGGACGAAGCATTGATGCTCTGGTCCAGGCAATGGTCGAGAATATTCCGGACCAGGTAACCGCCATTTGGGATCACTGCATTCGCTTTCCGGGCATCCGGAGCCGCGATCAACTCTCGGCATATTTTGAACAATGCCAGCTCACGACCAACCTTCTTCTGGCTGACCAGCCCGAGGCGAGCGTAAGCGACATTCTCAAGGGACTGATATCCCGCCGCCGCTTGGGCGATTTCATAAAACAGGTTCAAAGCAGGCCGCCAGATCCGGCACAGCTCCAGCGCGACTTCTTGCAGATGTGGCGAACCCTGCAAACGGAGATGCCGCGCCCGGGAGAGTTGTGACCACGTCGCGATGAAAGTGAGACCTGCGATGCTCGACCTTTCCAACATTCAAGGCAATATTCTCCTGGGCTACGCTTCCTTTCCACATGCACGGTTTCTGTACCTCGGCATCCGTAGCGCGGACGATGCCCGGGCATTGGTGCAGCGGCTTCTGAATACAGACTCGATCACGCCGGCGCAGTGGGACGCAAAGCCGGACACCACACTCAATCTCGCCCTGACTTTCAACGGACTGCGGGCCTTTGGAGTGCCGGAGGAGAGTCTCGCTACTTTTCCGGCTGAATTCCAGGATGGAATGAAGGCTCGTGCGAAGCTGCTCGGGGACGTCGGCGAGAGTTCGCCCGAGAAATGGGATGAGCCCTGGACGACGAGCCAGGTACACGTCCTGGTCATGATCTACGGCAAGACGGCGGATGTGCTCGAGGCGCGTTGCCAAGCGTTCAGGGAGATGTTGCCGTCGGGGATCGAGGAATTGGGGCATCAACCCGCCGGACTTCTGTGCATCGACGGCGAGACTACGCGCAGGGAGCACTTTGGCTTTGTCGATGGGTTGAGCAACCCGAGCGTCGAGGGAGTGCACGGCGAGGGAAAGGCGAGAGCACGCGAAGACATTGGTAATCCCGATGGCAAGGGGGGATTTCGCAAAATTCCGGTGGGCGAGTTCATTCTCGGTTACCCAGGCGAAGGTGGCGAGCTTGCTCCTATGCCGCAGCCGAGCCTTTTGGCGGAGGATGCGACCTATCTCGTCTTCCGGAAGCTCGAACAGAACGTGCAGGCGTATCGCCGCTATCTTGACGAGCAAGTGGCCTCGTTTACCCAGGCACTTCCCGACGGTGTCCCAGCCGGCGCTACTGCGCGGGAATTTCTGGCTGCCAAGATGATGGGACGGTGGCAGGATGGATCGTCGCTGGTCAAACATCCGAATGAACCCGCAAACGATACCGGGAATACATTCGGATACGCCGGCGATCCCGCGGGGGCACGATGTCCGCTGGGAGCGCACGTGCGCCGCGCCAACCCGCGTGACGCGCTGGGGTTCGGCGGCCGAACGATGAGCCGGCGCCGGTTGATTCGACGCGGAATCGCGTACGGCAAATATCTACCGCCCGGCCAGCAGGATGAAGAAAGGCGCGGCATCATCTTCATCGCATTCAATTCCGGGTTCGATCAATTCGAGTTCGTGCAGCGCGTATGGATGAACTTCGGCGATGATTTCCAACAGGGCAATGACACCGACCCCATTGCCGGCAGTCGTAAGGAGGGAAGGATGATGATCCCGGGCGACGAAAAAACGGGGCGACAACCATTTATTTGTTTCGACATTCCGAGCTTCGTCGAAACCAGGGGCGGCGATTATTTCTTTGCTCCAAGCCTGACCGGACTGAGCCTCTTGGCCTCCGGCCGGGTCCAGACATCATGAACCGGCCACGCACCCAGCGGCCGTTCGACCATCCGGCAAGCCGGCCCAGATTCGCGACGCGCCTGCTGGGAGACCAGCCTGCCAGTCTGTTGTTTCACGGACTGCGGCGTGCGCGACAATTCGGACAAATGCTCTTCCAGATCGTGCGGCCGGCTCCGCCGCGCACTGCTGTAAGCTCGGAGGAAACGCAGGCACGATACAAGGAGCTTGCGAATTCGCTGCCGGAGCTGCCGGACCGGCCGCCGCTGACCAAATTTGAGTATGCCGCGCCAGACGAGGCAACCTTGATCAGGCGGATGGCGTTGCTCGCCGCGCAAATGGTCATCGATAACTACTGTGCGGCAAAGATCTCGGATCGTTCCGCCAGCGCGATGCGCGATCAGCATGCCAAATCACATGGGTGTGTCGATGCGCAATTCATCGTTCGCGACGATTTGCCGGTTGAGTTCACGACAGAGCTGTTTCGCCCAGGCGTCCGCTATCAGGCCATTGTCCGGTTTTCCAACGGAGTCGGCAGGCAGCAAAGCGACCGGAAACTCGACGCTCGCGGCATGTCCATCAAGCTTCACGGCCTCGATAAGCCGACCCTTCTTCGCACGCTGGCGCCCGGCAAAACACGCGACGGCGAGCATGATTTTGCCCTCAGCAGCTTTCCGGTGTTCTTCTGCAAGAACGTGGTCGATTATTCCGAATTCATGGATACGATCATGGCGCCCCACGCGACCTGGCCGGAACGGTTTCGTTTGGTCACGCGATGGTTCGCATTCATCGCGCGGTATCCTCGGCAACTTTTCTTGTTCCTCCTGACTGGACTGCAAAGCCTGCTGACAATCCGCGATCCGCTTGCCGCCACCTACCATAGCATGTCGCCCTTCTTGTTCGGCGAGGACAACGTTGTGCGGTACGTTGTTGAACCTGCCGGCCGCCGGAGCAACTCCTTTCGGTGGTGGACACCTTTCTCCTGGCCAAAATCGGAGAACTTTCTCCAGGATGCGATGGTGAGTGATCTGGACCCAGCCAGGCCCGGCGATGACGTCGTATTCGATTTCTCGATACGGGTGCGCCACTCAGCCAACTCGGACGATGCCGAGGATGCGTCCCGGTGGTGGACCGCCCCGCTGGATCGAACCGTACGGCTGGGACACATTGCAATTCCGAGGCAGAAGTTCCTGATGCCCAATCGGCTTTACGACTGCCAGCACATGACGTTCAATCCGTGGAACTGCTTGCCGCAGCACAGGCCGCTGGGCAGCGTCAACCGGATGCGGCTTGCAGTTTATCTTGCGTCGCTGCAGGTGCGGCAGAAACTGAATATGGTGTAAACGTGAGCAACCTGGATCGGTCGAGCGAACCTGGACGGCCGCCGCCGGATGTCGAGAGCGACGCTCTGCACCCCGAACGCCGGCAACTCACCGTCGTATTTATCGACATCGTAGGTTCGACGCCTCTAAGTGAGAGGATTGACCCCGAGGAATTCTTCACGGTCATAAAAAATTATCGCGATATCTGTAACGAGGAAATTCGCCGATACGGCGGCCACATCGCCAGAATAATTGGCGACGGATTGCTGGCATATTTCGGCGTGCCTCAGGCGCACGAAAATGACCCCGAACGCGCCGTCCGCGCCTCCCTTGCAATCGTCGCCGCGATCAAGGAACAGACGTTCCCTCTATCGGATGGCACCTTCGTGCGCCTCGGTGTGCGCATCGGGGTAAACACCGGAGTGGTCGTGGTCGGTAGCGTGCCCGGCGAGCCCCCCGATCGCCAGGAAGTGTTCGGAAGCTCGGTGCATGTTGCTGCTCGCCTTCAAACGATTGCGGACGAGAATGGTGTCGTCGTCGGATCGAGCACATACGAGTTGACGCGTGGAACGTTCATCTGCACACCGCTCGGTGGACGACGACTGAAGGGAGTGGAAGGGCCGGTCGAGGCTTGGCGCGTGGACGCCGTTGCGGCCAGCGAAAGCAGGTTCGACAGGGCGCGGGCTTCGCCGCTGCCGCCGATGATCAACCGGGCCGGCGAGAGCGCTTTGCTTGCCGAATTGTGGAAGCTGAGTGCAGCGGGCTCAGGGCGTGTCGGCGTCATAACCGGCGAACCCGGCATCGGCAAATCCCGCCTCATCCGCGAGCTCCGTAGTTCGCTTGCCACATCTCCGGTCGAAGTTCTGTCGTTACAGTGCTCGCCCTTCCACGTTAATACGCCGCTTGCCCCGGAAATCGAGCGGCTGAGGCGCGGAGCGCGCATTCAGGAAGCCGACGACGCCGCGCTATCGCTAAAAAAGTTGCGCTCCCTGTTGGCGAGAGCCGCCCCCGATGTCGAGGACGCTCTCCACTACTACGGAGCTCTGCTGTCGATAGCGGCCTGCGACGAATACGAGCCTGCCGACCTTGGTTCACCCTCTGAGCGCGAGCGTCTTTTTCAGGTCCTCACCGAGGTCCTCATCGCGGCTTCGCGCAAGAGGCCTGTCTTGATGATCATCGAGGACGTCCAGTGGATTGATCCGACGAGCATCGAACTGCTCCAGCGCGTGATAGCTCGCTGCTATTGCGAGCGGGTTCTGATCTTGATCACGCACCGCGATGACTACCAGCCGAGCTGGTTATCGGGCGCAGCGAACCGGCCGATTGCCCTGCAGAAACTGACAACACAGGAATGCGAGCAGATCGTGACGGCCGTCGCGGGCACCGGTTTCATGCCGCGCCGTATTATCAGCCAGATCGTGGAAAGAACCGACGGCGTGCCACTCTTCATCGAGGAGGTCACGCGGTCCGTGGTCGATTCCGGAGCTATCCCGTCCGCCGCTGAAGGCCCCGCGCCGAGCGGGATATTGCCCGACCCCTTGGTGCCCGCAAGCGTCCACGACTCGCTGATGGAGCGCCTCGACCGTCTCGGTCCCGCCAAGCGCGTGGCCCAGATCGCCTCCGTCTTCGGGCGGCAGTTCAGTTATAACGGCATTTCCAGCATACTTCCGGGCAAGGGCGAAACGCTTCAAGACGCGTTGCGAGCGCTGGAGCACGCCGGCATCATTTATCACATCAAGGAAGCACGGCGTTTGCTCTTCGCATTCAACCACGCGATGATTCAGGAGGCTGCCTACTCCTCGCTCCTCAAGGAGGAAAGACGCGAGTTGCACGCGCGCGCAGCCTCGTGGCTGGCTCAGGAGGCCTCGATCGGGGAGAGCAGCTATCCAGCCGTTCTGGGCTATCACTACGCGCGGGCCGGATACATTTCAGAAGCAGTCGAAGCCTGGCTTCACGCGGGCAAATCTGCACTCCAGCGATCCGCCACCAAGGAGGCCGTGGCTCATCTTCGCGAGGGCATTTCGCTGATATCGAAGCTGCCCGCTTCACGGCGACGGGACGAGGTAGAAATCGCGCTGCAGGCCAACCTCGCGATGGCGTACACAGCCAACGCAGGGTGGTCCGATCCGAACGTCTATGGACCATACAGCCGGGCGCTTGAGCTCTGCGCCAGTTGCGGGACCATTCGCGAGAAGTCGACGGTCCTGTGGGGCTCAGCCTTGGCCAAGCTGGTCAACTGCGAACTCACCAGTGGACTCGAACACGCGCAGGATTTCGTTCGGCGGGCCGAGGGGTGGCATGACGACGAGGCCACGCTCATGGCATACACCGCGGCTCTGATTGCCAATTTCTTTCTAGGTCGCCTGAACGAGGCGCGCGAACTGGCTGGCCTGATCAGCGCACATTACAATCCTCGCCGACATGGCAAGCTTGTCCAGGTATATCAACACGACCCGATGATCGTGTCGCTTGTCTATTCGGGACACATCGAATGGCTGTTGGGGCGGCCCAGCCGAGCCAGAGAGTGCTGTCATGCGGCGCGCACGCTCGCGAATGAAATCGGGCACCCTTTCATGCTGGCATTCGTGTCCGTTCTTGGCGTCGGCGATTACTGGTACGAAGGTGACCTTGCGGCCAACCTTGCCAGCGTCGAGCGCGGCCTGAAGGTTGCGAAGGACTACGGCTATCCGATGTACCGGGTCATCGGTCCGCTGTGGGCAACCTCTGCGCTGGCGGCACGAGGCCCCGCGCCGGACGTACTCGACGAGTTGTGCGGCCTGCTCGCCAAGTTACCGGCTGACAATCGATGCATCCAGATGCCTCTCTACCGAATTATGCTCGCCGCGGAATTCGGACGGATTGGGCAGATGGATAGGGCGCGGGCGTTCGCTGCTTTGGCCGAATCTCAGATGGAGCAAACTGGCGAGCTCTGGGCCGCTCCGGAAATTTACCGGATCCACGGAACGCTGCTTTGTCGCGAACCGGGTCGAGACGACCGCGCTGCCGTGCGCCTGTTCAGGCGATCTCTTGCGTCCGCAAGAAAGCTCTGCGCGGTCGGTTGGGAACTGCGAACCGCGATCAGCTTTGCGCGGCTGCTCATGAGTGGAAGCGAAGGCGGACGCGGACACACCGAAGCCCGAGATTTATTGATGTCGACGAGGACAAAATTTGCCCCTACCGAAACCTCTTCGGATCTGCGCGAGGCTGATCAACTTTTGCAGTCTTTAGCTGGATAGACCGGACGACCTGAGGCTGAAGTGATGTTCGCGCTTGCCTATGGCTTCGCGAACATCGTCTGGAACACTATCCGAGACCAGTAGCAGGCCTGTTGATTTTATTGAGCTTGGCGCGCGTGGCGGGCCATGGCCGACGATGATGAGCACTATGTCTATGCCATAGCCCTCTAATCAAATCGAACATTCCCATTTTAGCCTGAGAGGCTTCTGACCTTGGCCGTGATGCTCACGAAGCGACGGCGCCACTCGTCCTCTTCCTCAGCAGCCCCGAGGAATTTGGAAATCGGTCCGTTGTTAGCCCCGCTTGCATGGGGCATTCCGGCAAGAATCCTGTCGTTGGAAATGGCCATGTCCCGGCCAATGCGGATCAGCACCTCCGAAACCATGTCTCCCATAGGAACGATCACCGCATCCGTGAAGAACGAGAGTTCCTCTTTGAGCCATTTTCTCGATCGGTCGAACAG
>NZ_JBAVCF010000336.1:0-2710 GCF_049586575.1 Bradyrhizobium sp. | reverse complement strand
AAGCCTCAACCTCGCCTATCACGGCGCACGTGCCGAAAAACCGCAATTCAATGTCACTTTGCAACGGGACTTCGACGAGGCGGCCGGCTCGGTCGAGGTTTTCCCGCAAGAAATCACCCGCGTATTCCTGAATTTAATCTCGAACGGATTTTATGCGGTGACCAAGCGCAGGACCGAGAACGGCAATTCCGGCTTCGAGCCGACTGTCCGCGCAACCACTAGAAATCTCGGCCATGCGGTGGAAATCCGTATTCGCGACAACGGCACCGGAATCCCCGCCGAAGTGAAGGAAAAGATGTTCAACCCGTTCTTTACGACCAAACCTGCCGGCGAAGGCACCGGACTTGGCCTCTCGATTAGCTACGACATCGTCGTCAAACAACACGGTGGCAGTATCCACGTTGACACTGAGCCGGGTGCATTCACGGAATTCATCGTCACGCTGCCGCGAACAACGTCCGCGCAAAAGCCAGAACGGGGCACAAATTGAGCACGTACATTGTCGTCGTCGACGACGAGCCGGATGTCGAAAGCATGTTCCGTCAGCATTTTCGGCGGGATCTGCGATCGGGGCGTTTCGTGATGGAATTTGCTCTGTCCGCGCCGGCCGCTCTGGAGCAGGTGAAAGCGATCCCTGATCCGTCGCTGATCTTGATCCTCTCAGACATTAACATGCCCGGGATGACCGGTCTTGAGATGCTTCCCATGGTAAAAGCGGAACGACCAAACGTTCCAGTCATCATGATTACCGCCTACGGGGACGATGCGACCAGAAAGAGGGCGACCGAACTCGGGGCAGCCGGATTGCTTCCCAAGCCCATCGACTTCGGCTTGCTGCGCCAAGAAATCGACCAGCGGTTGGAGAGGTTGGTTTAGGTCTCCGGCTCGACCGTGATGTTCGCACCGTCCGGCGTGAGCCTACTCTCCATCATGTGCGCGATCGAGGCGTAAAGGTCGCCGAGCGTATCGGCGAGCGGGTCCACAATCTCACGCGCCGATGCAATGCCACGCGCTTCGTCCTCAGGACGATGCCCCAAAGCCGATTATGGCAGCCTATCCGCACTACTTGCTCTTGCGGTTGAACATAATGCTGCTCATGATGGGAAATGGGCGCAAACCACGATGCGCCCGCGCGTTGTCACAAAGCGGCCGATTACCGTAGTGGCCGCTACCTCAATAGACAGCGCCTGCGCCAGCGGTAGGCATTCCATCCAGCAACACACACACGCCGTTCTTCTTGCCGCATGGCCGCTCGCAATTTTTTTGGAGGATTTGTATGCTTCGGATCTCAGCATTCTTTGCCGTACTGACGCTAATAGGAGGGGTTACTACCGGCGCTTGGGCAGCACAGGGCGCATATGCCAGGAGCGGTTATCAAGCGGGGTGTTACAATTCCCAAAGATGCGCCTCGTTTTGCAATCTGCATGGCGGAACGAACTGCAAGCAAGTGTGCCAACGGCGAGCGTCCACAATGCCACATTGCTAGTTGCTTGAAGCGCTTCTCACACAACCTGTTCAAGGCATAAGAGCTGTGATTGTGTCGCAGTTGAGCGATGCAGGCGTATTGCGGTGCACAAGGCTTTCGGACTTGGCAAAATTCAAAAGGAGGGGAAACATGAGCCGTTACGTGACAAAGGGGATGAGGGCGTTTGCCTGCGCCGTTGTTTTTTTCGCCGTCCAATTCGCGTGGGTTGGGTCGTCTCGTGCGCAAATCGTTGCGCTCGGCGCCAGCGTGGTTCAGGGTTATGGTGTCGGTTCCGGGGAAGCCTTTCCGCAGCAATTGGAGGCCATGCTTCACGCCAAGGGCAAACAATATTCCGTCAGCAATCAAGGCGTCTACGGAGACACTACGGCAGGCGTGTTGGCCAGGCTGGACAGCGCCGTGCCGCAGGGCACGCGTGTCGTCATATTGTTGATTGGAGGCAACGACGTTCGTCGCGGTGCAACCGTTGGGCAGGCAAAGGCGGGGACGGGTGAAATCATCGCGCGTCTGCAGGCGCGCAAGATACGCGTGATCAATGCGGCGCCCTATTACGTGGCGGCTCGAAGCAAGGGCATGGTGTTGCCTGACGGGGTTCACCTGACTGCGCAGGGTCAGCGATATATGGCGACCCAGTTACTGCCCTCAATCAATTGAACGACAACGACGGTTCCCGGCTATTTGATTGCGATTTGCCCGCGAGCCTGATTGGACAGGCCTGTTACGTGCCCTCACGGCAATAGCGGCCATCGAACCGTCAAAGCGGCCGTATTGATAATGCTAGAAGCGAGCCACAGAGATCCGCTCACCAAGCGCGCAAAAATAACCTCGGTTATTTTTGCGGTGCCGCGGCATGTCCATTCGCATATATCGCGTCGAACGACTTCCGAGCTATACGGCATCGCGAAAACGACGGTTGTCGTTATGTCCGTCGCCTTGCCAACCGTCATCGGTTTCGTCATCGTCATGCAGGCGATGCTGCACACGCCGGTCCTGATCACCCCGATCAGCGTGCCCGATTCTTATCAGAAGAGCGGATATTCGAGTGAAGCAGCGACCCAACGCCTCCTGGACGAGATCGCGAACCTCAACCAAATATCGTTGGGAGGCAAGCCGAAGACGGACGTAGGCGACACCAATTTTCTCGGCGAGGTCGCCTCCACGCAAATCCAGTCGGGATTGATCGATGCGCGATCGATTCAAACGCTCATCAGACGATTTTTTGGAAGG
>NZ_JBAVCF010000335.1:0-3188 GCF_049586575.1 Bradyrhizobium sp. | reverse complement strand
GTTTTCTCTTATTCCGCCTCCCGTTCCGCCGTTTCTCAGCCAATCAGCCCCGCCAAAGCCAACCGACGCGAAAAAAATAACGGCGAGGGTGACATCAATGATCGCGACCGCAGACCACATTGTCCGGCTTCCCGCTACGCTCCGCCTGAATCGGTGGACAAGGGACCGAGCCGTAGGAACAAAACACGCAGCAATCGCCTGCTTTCGGCCGCAGCCTCGCTCCGCAGCTAGTGCACTCATACAGAACCTGACAGGCATCGTCCGGCATCGTCTCCGTCTTTGCGGCTCCGCAATTCGGACATGTAATGATCGATTGATAGATCACGGCCTATTTTCTCGCTTGCCGCACGCCCCACTTCCGCGAGCCATCTTCACGGCATTAGTGAGCTTTGCACCTGCCGCTCGGCATCGCGAATTGTACTCACTGCGGCTTGATGTTGGCCGTTTTGATGATCTCGCCCCACTTCTTCACCTCGTCGGCGATGAATGTTCTAAACTCCGCCGGGGAACGTACGGCGACGGTCAGCCCGAGGGCCGCCAAATGGCTCACATGCGCGGGATCCCGCAGAGCCTTGTCCACTGCCGCACCGAGTAGCGTGATGATTTGAGGAGGCGTGTTCGGGGCGGCGCCAAGACCGTACCAAGTGGTCGCTTCATAACCAGGGAGAAATTCGGCCAAGCTCGGTACCTCGGGAATCGCTTTCTGGCGTGCGGCGGTGGTGACGGCAAGCGCTCGTAGCTTTCCCGCTTTCACGTATTCGATCGCTGACATGTCGGAGATCGCGACATCAAGCCGATCTGCAAGCAATTCTTCCACGGCCTGCACCGAGTTACGGAACGGCACCTGCACAAAATCGACATTCGCCATCTTCTTAAACAGCGATACGGCCAAAAACGGCGGCGTTCCGGTCGGTGAAGAACCGAAATTTAGTTTTCCGGGATGGGATTTGGCATTGCCAATAAGCGCTGGGATCGATTGCGCATCGGACGAACCAGCAGCAACAATCACAAAAGCTGCGCTGGCGATGCTGGCGATTGGGGCAATGTCACGTTCGACGTTCGCGCTCTGATAGATGCTTGCGTTTATCGCATTCGCAACCGACACCTCGAACAGCGTGTAGCCATCGGCCGCGGCCTTTGCCACGTCCTGAAGCGCTAGATTGCTTGCGGCGCCGGGGTGATTCTCAGTGATAAACGGCTTGCCTAGCTGCTCCGCGAGCCATTGGCCGATCAGCCGTCCAACCAGGTCCGGCACGCCGCCCGGCGCGAAGCCTACAACGATCCGCACCGGTCGGGTCGGATAATCCAGCCCAAACCCGACAGCGGGGAGGACCGGAGCCGCGGCCGTGCCAGCAACGCCTGCTAACATCCGTCTTCGATTTATTGCCATTCGTCTTCCCACCATTGCGCCCGAGGACGATTTTTTCCTCGTCAATATCATCCGGATCATACGGCCCGCCGTACCAGGTGAGCGCATGCTCCTGCACTGTCATCACCGAAGCCCCCTTCGATCGTCCCCATCGACGATGCATCATCGACCGATGCTACCTCCACCTCCCAAGCGACCTCAACTGAGCAATAACAGCGGGCGTCTGGAACCCGTCGGCCGGCCATGAATACCCAATGATCCCCTTGACCCATTGGGAATAGGAGCCTATGTCGCGCGGGCCGCTTAAGAATGCGTCGAACGGTTTACGAACAGCAACGGACCACCATGGGCAGTACCACCTTCGGTGACGTTTCCACGACATCTGTCGTGGCGGCCTCACCGTCAGATATGACGATGGTGCGCGGCGGACGCTGCGCGATGGCAAGAGACCCCCGCTAGCGATCTCTTCCCAACGCTCACCCGCTAACCGCCACACGCGGAAACGGAGATGAGCGATGATCGCAAAACCCGCAAAGAATCCGGTCGCAGCGCACGCGGTGCTTGTTCCCCCCGCTGAGATTTCGCTTTCACCTCTCGCTCTGAGCAATGTACACCCAGGCGATGCCGAAATCGACCGGCTGTACGAAGCACTGCAAACGGTGACACCGGAGCGTTATCCGCGTACGGCGCGGCTGCTCGCGTCGAGTACCCGGAAGGTGGCGCAAAAGGTGATCGAGGAAGCTGGAGAGGTTGCGCTTGAAGCCGTCAAGCGCAGGAACCAAGGAGTCGTACGCGAAAGCGCCGATCTACTTTATCACCTTACTGTGCTCTGGCGTCGTGCGGGTATCGCTCCGGACGATATCTGGGCTGAAATGCGTCGCCGTGCCGACGCGTTGGGTATCGCCGAGAAGATTCCGAAACCCCGTTCCCATTTGGAGACAAAGCGAGCGCAGCAAAAGGCAGCTTCCGCAGGGTAGGTGTACGTCTTTTCTAATACGTTCAACCCTGCGACGCTTTGTCAGTTGGCCATTACCGATTTGTAATTCGGCCCGTCCGAAATAGGGGAGTACTTTGCTCTGTGTTGATCGGCACACAGTCGCCCCCCCGACCCCGTGCTCGACCAATGAACCCCAGCCTCGCTTGCGAGCTGGGGTTTTCTATTTTTCCGCTATCCCGTTCCACCGTTTCTACGCCAACGTTATACCACTTCTACATCAGAGTGAGCTGACGATATAGGGGAAGGAGGTGATGGAGCGAACGAGTGTTGGATTTCGTTCGAGATAGAGGATGGCCTGCTTGAGCTTGGCGCGCACGGCGTCCATGGATTTAAGGGCAAAGTTTTTGAAGATTTTTTCGCGGATTTCATCCCAGAGATTTTCTTTCGGATTGAGCTCCGGTGAATAGGGCGGAAGATACAGGAGCCTGATATTGCGTGGAACGGCAAGGGCGCCACAGCGATGGTTGGGCGCGCCATCGAGAACCAGCAGGATGTCTTGCCGGGCGAACCTGCGCGCCAGCACTTGGAGGAAGGCCTGGAAGCTTGCCGTATTCGAGGTCGGCATGATCAAGTAGACGCAAGTGCCGTCCTTGGGCGAGACCGCGCCGTAGAGATAGATGTATTGGCGGATCAGCTGCGCGGCCACTGCGGGCCGCGTGCCGAGCGGCGCCCAGCAGGGCCGGATGCGGTTCATGCGGCCGAAGCGTGCTTCATCGGCAAACATGATGCGCAGCCGCCGCCCACGCCGAGCGGCGGCCCGCCGCGCCTTCCTTACAGCATCAGGAAAGCGGGTTTTTTAAAAGCATTCTGTGCCGCGAGGTC
>NZ_JBAVCF010000334.1:0-21216 GCF_049586575.1 Bradyrhizobium sp. | reverse complement strand
GTTCTGCGGCTCGGCGTGATAGATCTTCTGACCCTTTTCTTCCTTCTGCCGCACAAACAGCTTCGAGAAGTCCAGCCCTTTGGCCTTCCAGTGCGCGACCAGCCGCGACTGATCGAGCATCTGGGTCTGGCCGACCATCTCGTTGAAGCTGCGATAGCCGAGACCCGCCATGATCTCGCGGACTTCCTCGGCGACGAAGAAGAAATAGTTGATGACGTGCTCGGCCTGGCCGGTGAAGCGCTTGCGCAGCACCGGGTCCTGGGTCGCGACGCCAACGGGGCAGGTGTTGAGGTGGCACTTGCGCATCATGATGCACCCCGCAGCAATCAAGGGCGCGGTGGCGAAGCCGAATTCGTCCGCGCCGAGCAGCGCGCCGATCACGACGTCACGTCCGGTGCGGAAGCCGCCGTCGACCTGCACCACGATGCGGCTGCGCAGGCGTTCGCGCACCAGCGTCTGGTGGGTTTCGGCGAGCCCAATTTCCCATGGGCTGCCGGCGTGCTTGATCGAGGTGAGGGGAGACGCGCCGGTGCCGCCTTCGAAGCCTGCGATGGTGACATGGTCGGCGCGGGCTTTCGCCACGCCCGCGGCCACCGTGCCGACGCCGATTTCGGAAACGAGCTTCACCGAGACCTGTCCGTCCGGATTGACGTTCTTCAGGTCGTAGATCAGCTGCGCCAGATCCTCGATCGAATAGATGTCGTGATGCGGCGGCGGCGAGATCAGGCCGACGCCCGGCGTCGAATGCCGCACCTTGGCAATCGTCGCATCGACCTTGTGGCCGGGCAGTTGTCCGCCTTCGCCGGGCTTGGCGCCTTGCGCCATCTTGATCTGCATCATGTCGGAGTTGACGAGATATTCCGTGGTGACGCCGAAGCGGCCCGAGGCGACCTGCTTGATCGCCGAGCGCATGGAATCGCCATTCGGCATCGGCTTGAAGCGATCGGATTCCTCGCCGCCTTCGCCGGTGTTGGACTTGCCGCCGATCCGGTTCATCGCGATCGCAAGCGTCGTGTGCGCCTCGCGCGAGATCGAGCCGAACGACATCGCGCCGGTGGCAAAACGCTTGACGATTTCCCTGGCCGGTTCGACCTGGTCGAGCGGAACGGGTTTGCGCTTCTCGTCCTCGGCGGATTTGATCTTGAACAGGCCGCGCAGCGTCAACAGCCGTTCCGACTGCTCGTTAAGGATTTTCGCAAAGGCGCGATAGCGCTCCAGCGAATTGCCGCGCACGGCGTGTTGCAGGGTCGAGACCGACTCCGCCGTCCAGGCGTGATCCTCGCCGCGGGTGCGGTAGGCGTATTCGCCGCCGACATCCAGCGCATTCTTGTAGACCAGCTGGTCGCCGAACGCGTCCGAATGGCGGCGCGCGGTTTCTTCCGCAATCTCGGAGAGGCCCACGCCCTCGATGCGGGTGTGGGTGCCGGCGAAATATTTCGCGACGAAATCCGCCTTGAGGCCAACGGCATCGAAAATCTGCGCGCCGCAATAGGACTGGTAGGTCGAGATGCCCATCTTCGACATCACCTTCAACAGGCCCTTGCCGATCGACTTGATGTAGCGCTTGACGATTTCGTAGTCGTCGAGCGAGCCAGGCAGGCGATCCTTCATGGCGATGATGGTCTCGAACGCCAGATACGGATTGATCGCCTCCGCGCCGTAGCCGGCGAGACATGCGAAATGGTGAACCTCGCGTGGCTCGCCGGATTCGACGACGAGCCCGACCGACGTACGCAATCCGGTGCGGATCAGGTGGTGATGCACGGCGGCGCAGGCGAGCAGCGAGGGAATCGAAATCCGGTCCGTGCCCGCCATGCGGTCGGACAGAATGACGATGTTGATGCCTTCGCGCACCGCTGCTTCGGCGCGCGCGCAGAGTTCGTCGAGCACTTGCTCTAACCCTGCCGCGCCGAGACCGGCATGGAAGGTGGTGTCGAGCGTGCGCGACTTGAAATGCGTGTCCGCAATTTCGGAGATCGAGCGGATCTTTTCGAGATCCGCATCGGTCAGGATCGGCTGGCGCACTTCGAGACGCTTGTTACCGGCAGCCCCTTCAAGATCGAACAGGTTCGGCCGCGGCCCGATGATCGAGACGAGGCTCATCACCAGCTCTTCGCGGATCGGGTCGATCGGCGGGTTGGTGACCTGGGCGAAGTTCTGCTTGAAGTAGGTGAACAGCGGCTTGGGCCTGTCCGACAGCGCCGAGATCGGCGTGTCGTTGCCCATCGAGCCATTGGCCTCTTCGCCGGTGGAGGCCATCGGCGCCATCAGGATCGTGACGTCTTCCTGGCTGTAGCCGAACGCCTGCTGCCGATCGAGCAGCGGCAGGTTCGAACGCATGCCCTTGGTCGGCGCTTCCGGCAGTTCTTCGAGCACGATCTGCGAGCCGTCGAGCCACTCGCGATAGGGATGGCTCCTGGCAAGCTGCGCCTTGATCTCGTCGTCGGGGATCAGCCGGCCCTGTTCGAGGTCGACCAGCAGCATCTTGCCCGGCTGCAACCGCCACTTGGTGATGATCTGGTCCTCCGGAATGCTCAAGACGCCCATCTCGGAGGCCATGACGATGCGATCGTCCTTGGTGACGAGATAACGCGCCGGGCGCAGGCCGTTGCGGTCGAGCGTGGCGCCGATCTGCCGGCCGTCGGTAAACGCAATCGCGGCGGGGCCGTCCCACGGCTCCATCATCGCGGCATGATATTCGTAGAAAGCGCGGCGTTGCTCATCCATCAACGGATTGCCCGCCCAGGCTTCCGGAATCATCATCATCACGGCATGCGGCAGCGAGTAGCCGCCCTGCACGAGGAATTCGAGCGCGTTGTCGAAGCAGGCGGTGTCGGACTGGCCTTCATAGGAGATCGGCCAAAGCCGGCTGATGTCCTTGCCGTAGAGTTCGGAATGCACCGAAGCCTGCCGCGCCGCCATCCAGTTGGTGTTGCCGCGCAGCGTGTTGATCTCCCCGTTGTGGGCGATCATGCGATAGGGATGCGCCAGCGACCACGTCGGGAACGTATTGGTCGAGAAACGCTGATGCACCAGCGCGAGCGCGCTCTCGAAGTCCGGCTCGTGCAGGTCGGGATAATACTTGCCGAGCTGGTCGGCGAGGAACATGCCCTTGTAGATGACGGTGCGGCAAGACAGCGAGCATGGATAATAGCCGGCCATGCCGCGGTCGCGGCGCTGGTAGATCGCCTGCGAAATCGACTTGCGGAGAATGTAGAGCCGCCGTTCGAACTCGACATCGTCCTTGATCTGCGTGCCGCGGCCGATGAACACCTGCATGTTGGCAGGCTCGGTCGGCTTGACGGTCTCGCCCAGCGACGAGTTGTCGGTCGGCACGTCGCGCCAGCCGAGCAGCTTCAGTCCTTCATCCTTGATCTGATCGGCGATGATGCTCTGGATCACCTTCCGCCAGGCTTTTTCCTTCGGCATGAACAGGGCGCCGACCGCATAGGCGCCGGGTTCCGGAAGCTTGAAACCAAGCTCCTTCGCCTTGCGCGCAAAGAAGGCGTGCGGAATCTGCACCAGTATGCCGGCGCCGTCGCCCGCTCGCGGGTCCGCGCCGACCGCGCCGCGGTGCTCGAGATTGCAGAGAATGCTGATCGCATCCGAAATGATCTGATGCGATTTCTTGCCCTTGATATTGGCGATGAAGCCGACGCCGCAGGAATCCTTTTCCAGCGAGGGATCGTAGAGACCATAGGCCTCAGGCCGGAACGTGTGTTTTTCGGGGGCGTACGGAAGATCAGACGGTTTCGAGGCCGCAGCCGCCGACAGCGCTTGCGTCACGATGTTTTCGTGCTCGATCTCCGGCCTGCTCATCTCAAGTCCTCTCAACCAATCAAATAAGTCGAACGCCCTAACCGTCACGGCGCACCTTGAGCGTTTGCGGAACCCGCTAGCCGGGCCACCGCTCGTCCTCAGCGAGCCGCAATGTCCAGATTCAGGCACGGGCGTTCAGCATCCCCGACGAACGGCCTTGCCCTTAATCTTTATTCTTTGGGCGTCCGACGCCGCCCCACTCGCGGTGCAAACCCCATGCCGGGTCTGCGGCCAAAATTAAGACAGCTCTACTGTCCTAACTAAGACCTTGCCAAACTTTTTTCTACCACACAAGCGCGTGAAAGTCGCTTGCCAAGCTGCTCAGCGGCCAACCCCCAGATTTGAGGCAAGCACGCCGCGATCCGGCCAAAGGACCGCCGGAATCCCCGCTGAAGGTCCCACTTAGGGACGCGGGCGACAGGGCTCTCCAGGCGAGAGCGTCACAGGAGCTGAAAAATGAAGGCGTTCAGAGGAGGGTGGACCATCTCGCTCGGACTGCTGCTGGCGGCCACGGCCGCGAACGCGCAAGAAGCGCCGCCTCAGGGCGCGAGCCGCACCGGCTACGTGGCGGTGTCCGATTTCAGCGGCCCTAACGTTGATGTTCCGCCGGGCCCACCCGCGCCGGCCTATGGCCGGCCGCTCTATGGACCGGGTCCGGCCGGAGCCGGATATGCTCCGGGCCCGGCCGAATATGGCCCGCCGCTGATGCCGCCGCGCGGGGTCTATGCGGTTCTCCGCGAGAACGGGTTTTCTCCGCTCGGCGCGCCGCGGCTGCGTGGCCTTTTCTATTCGATCTCTGCAATCGACCGCAGGGGAGAGGATGGCCGGCTGGTGATCGACGGGCGTGACGGGCGCATCGTGCGCTTCGTGCCTGCCGAGCACTTTGGTGGCTATGGCGGCTATGGCGACGGTTATTATGGTGGTGCGCCCCGGCCTTCGTACGGACCGCTGGAGCCCATGACCCGCCTTGATGGGACTCGTCTCGAGGGTCCGCCACCGCGGCCGCCGGGCGCGGTGCCTCCAAAGGTCGCAAGCCGGATGCCATCAACCATTCCGGTGCCGAGAGCTGCTCCGCGGAGGCCCGCCGACGAGAAGCCGTTGGCTGAGAAGCCCGTGCCTGCGCCGGCGCCGATGCAGCAATCGGCCGCCGTACAGCCCAGGCCCGCGGTTAGCCCGCCAGCCGCAAGCCCTTCCGCGGCAAGTCCGACGGAAGCCAAGGCCGCACTAGTCATTCAACCGACCCAGCCGATGCCGAAGGTGCAGGATTTAGAATAGCTTTTTTCAGTCGCCCCGGCCTTGAGCCGAGGCCCATAGCCACCGGCGGTCATCGGACGCTGGAGCGCGATCCCCCGCAAAAGTAGCCGTCTGTGGTTATGGGTCCTCGCGTTCGCGAGGACGACAACCAACAAAAAACGCCCCGGTTTTGCCGGGGCGTTTTCTCAACTCAGTTCTGCGTCGCAGATCTCAGGCGGCGGCTTTCTCAGCCGTGCCCTCGATGGCGTGGGCGCCGGGCGCGCCCGTTGCGATCGGAACGTTGCGGGGCTTCTTGGCCTCTGGAATCTCGCGCACGAGATCGACATGCAGCAGGCCATTCTCGAGTGAAGCATTCTTCACGATCACGAAATCAGCCAACTGGAATACGCGCTCGAAGGCGCGCGCGGCGATCCCGCGGTAAAGCACTTCGGATGCTGGCTTGTCGTTCTCGTTGGCGACTTTCTCGCCCTTGATCGTCAGGGTGTTTTCCTTTGCGACGATCGAGAGTTCACCTTGGGCAAAGCCGGAAACCGCCACGCTGATGCGATAGGCGTTCTCGCCGGTGCGTTCGATATTATAGGGCGGATAGCCGGTGCTGCCGTCGGGGGTAGCCTGGTCGAGCAGCGAGAAGAGGCGGTCGAAGCCGACGGTGGAACGATAAAACGGGGCAAGGTCAAAGGTACGCATGGTTAGTCCTCCATTGAGCGACTGTTGAAGTGAACCCGCCCGCCATCGGGCCGGGCCTAGTTGCTGTGCAGCCTTCAACCTTTCCCGGTTCGTCGGAAATGCTGATAGCGGCCTGCACGAAAAATGATATGGGAGGAGGGTCGAATGCGTTCAAGCCGCCTGCGGCGATCGTTTTGATGCGCCGTAACCCTTGATTTTCAGCGCCTTTCGCCTATCGGTTGGCTTGCATGACGCTCGTCTCGATTCCCGCCAATCCCGTGCCTGAAGATGTCGTTTCCGGCACCATCAAGACGCCGGATGGCGCCGAATTGCGTTTCGCGCGCTGGGCCCCGCCGGCGGGCCGGAAGGGGACGGTCTGCGTCTTCACCGGCCGAAGCGAATACATCGAAAAATATTTCGAGACGGTGCGAGACTTGCGTGATCGCGGCTTTGCCGTCGCCATGATCGACTGGCGCGGGCAGGGGCACTCGTCGCGCCGGCTGCGCGATCCGCGCCGGGGCTACGTTCGCGATTTCGCCGACTTCGATATCGATGTCGAAACCTTCGTGCAGCAGGTGGTGTTGCCCGATTGCCCGCCGCCGTTCTTCGCGCTCGCCCATTCGATGGGAGGCGCGGTGATGCTGCGGGTCGCGCATGCGGGAAAACGCTGGTTCGACCGCATGGTGTTGTCGGCGCCGATGATCGACCTGCCGGGGCGTCTGACGTCGTTTCCCATGCGTGCGCTGCTGCGTTCCATGCGGTTTGCAGGACTTGGCGGCCGTTATGTTCCCGGCGGCGGCGACGGGCTGACCGGCGCGGGGACGTTCGTCAACAATCCGTTGACCAGCGATCCCGTTCGTTACGCGCGCAATGCCGCCGTGTTGGCGGAGGATCCGACGCTCGGCCTGGGATCGCCGACGGTGGCCTGGGCCGACAGTGCCTTCCGCGCGATGCATGGCTTTCGCGCCACCACCTATCCGCTGGAAATTCGTCAGCCGATCCTGATGTTGGCGGCCAGCAACGATTCCGTTGTTTCCACGTCCGCGATCGAGGAGTTCGCCTATCATTTGCGGGCCGGATCGCATCTGGTCATCGCCGGCTCCAAGCACGAAATCCTGCAGGAGCAGGATCGCTACCGCGCGCAATTCTGGGCGGCGTTCGACGCCTTCGTGCCGGGCACGCCGCTGTTCGGGTGAAACGCATTGTTTGGCATCCACGACTTTTGGCTCTTCCTGATCTCCGGGCTTTTACTCAACATCGCGCCCGGACCTGACTCCGCCTACGTGGTCGGGCGCGGGGTACAGATGGGATGGCGCGGCGGGGTCGCGGCCGCGCTCGGCATCAGCACAGGCTGCCTCACCCACGTTCTTGCGGCAGCACTTGGACTGTCGGCGCTGCTGGTGGCATCGGTGACGGCGTTCACCGTGGTGAAGTGGCTGGGCGCGGCCTATCTCTGCTACGTCGGCCTGACGATGCTGCTGTCGCGTGCCCCGAGACCGGATGTCACCGCCCCGCAAGAGACCATCGCGGTCTCGCTCGCGCGGGTTTTCTGGCAAGGCGCGTTGACGAACATGCTCAACCCGAAAGTGGCGATGTTCTTTCTCGCCTTCCTTCCGCAATTCGTCGACGCCGATGCACCGCACAAGCCGTTGGCGTTTCTCACGCTTGGCCTGATCTTCGTTTTCAACGGCATGCTGTGGTGCCTTGCCATTGGAATCGCAGCCGCACGGGCGGCGGTCCGCGTGCGAAGCTCCAGCGGCGCCATCGCCTGGATCAATCGCGGGCTTGGCGCGCTATTTATTTATCTCGGCGTCCGCATCGCGTTTTCTCAGGCGAAATAGATCTCGTAACTCGCAGCGCCCGCCAGATAGATCCCGAGCAGGATCATCGAAATCAAAAACCAGCGGCGGAAAACGTCCGGTTCAAGCCGCGTGCGCACCGCCTGGCCCGTTGCCATGCCGGTGAACGAGCAGGCGAGCGCGATGACGCCGGGCAGGGCCGTCGATTCGTCGAGCACGCCCGCGGCAGTAAGGTTGAAGGCCAGCGCCAGCGTGGCGACGGTGAAGAACACGCCGAGCGCCTGCACCAGTTCGTCCTTTTCCATGCCGATCGCCTGAAAGTATGGCATCGACGGAACGACCTGCACGCCGGTCGCAGCCGAAATCACGCCGGTAACGAGGCCGACGATCGCGCCGGTCCATTTTTCGTCGCGCCGGTTGATCGTGAAGACGAATTTCCGAAGGCTGACGACGGCATAGATCACGAGCAGGATGCCGAGCAAGATCGAGCCGTAACGGGCATAGGGGCCGGTCATCATGCCGGCGTTGAGCCTGATGCCGACCGCAAGGCCCAGCATCAGCGGCCAGAGCCGCACAAGGATGTCCCGCAAATAGGGACCGACGAAGGTCTGCCAGATGTTCGTCAGAATCGCCGGCACGATGACGATGGCCAGCGCGTGCACCGGCGGCATCGCCACCGCGAGCAATCCCATGGACACCGTCGGCAGGCCGAGCCCGAGCACGCCCTTGACGAAGCCCGCCAGAAGGAACGCCGCCGCCGTGAAAATCAGCAGAGAAATGCTCATGGCATGACATTGACCGATCAGCGTAGTCGGCACAATGTGGAGGCTGTTGAACGAGCCTTCGGCAACGGCGAAGGCAGATAATCGAGCGATTGGCCGTGCGTTTTGATCTGGTCGACCTTCAGCTTTTTGTCGCCGTGGCCGATAGCGGCAGCATCACCCATGGCGCAACGCGGGCTCATCTTGCTCTCGCGTCGGCGAGCGCCCGGATCAAGGGTCTCGAATCCGGCCTCGGTGTGTCGCTGTTCAGGCGCCGCCGCCGCGGCGTCGAGCTGACCGCGGCCGGTGAAAGCCTTCGCGATCACGCCCGTCTCATCATGCAAAATGTCGCGATGATGCAGGGCGACCTTGCGGCCTTTGCCAGCGGCGTCAAGGCAAGCGTCCACCTGCTCGCCAATACGTCCGGCCTGTCGGAGCATCTGCCGAGGGCGCTGGCGGCTTTCCTGCGCGAAAATCCCGACATCAGTCTCGACGTCGAGGAGCGCGAGAGCACCGACATCGTCGGCGCCGTTGCCGGCGGTGCGGCCGATCTCGGCTTTGCCGCCGAACACGCACTTCCGGAGCATTTCGAACGGTTTTCCTTCGGCGAAGATCGCTTGATGCTGGTCGCGCCCAGGCGCAGCGAATTTTCAGGCCGCCGCCAGATCGATTTTGTCGATGTGGGAAATCACGACTTTGTCGGGCTGACCAACGCGACCGCATTGGCCGCGCACATCGCAAAACACGCCACGCGGCTCGGGGTGCGGCTGCACGTCCGCGCGCGGTTGCGCGACTTCGATGCGATCTGCCGGATGGTGGCCGCCGGCGTCGGGATTGCGGTGGTGCCGGAAGCCGCCGCCAGGCGGTGCGCGCAGTCGATGCCGCTCACATTGGTGGCGATTCGCGATTCATGGGCGAACCGGCGGCTTGTGATCTGCGCCCGCAGCTTCAAGGGCCTGCCAAAACCGGCCAAGCTTCTTGTCGAGCATTTGCGCAAGGTGGCGCGATAGAGGCTGTTTGCGCCAGCCTCATTACTTCTCGGTGACGACGCCGGCGTCCTTGATCACCTTCGCCCATCGCGCGATCTCGCTTTCGATGAAGGCATGAAAATGCGCAGGGCTGTCGCCGGCCAGGGTCGCGCCCTGAATGGCGAGCTTTTCCTTTACGTCCGGATCGTGCATGGCTTCGGTTGCGATCTGATTCAGCCGCTCGACGATTGGCGCGGGCGTACCGGCGGGCGCCACCATGCCGTACCAGTTTTCGGCCTGCAGCTCCGGCATGCCGAGCTCGGTCGTGGTCGGCACGTCCATCGCCGTCGGCGCACGCTCGGGCGCGCCGATCGCAATCGCGCGCAACCCGCCGGACCTGATCTGCGGCAACAGGATCGGCAAATCGAGAAACACCATTTGCACCTGCTGCCCGAGCAGATCGTTCATGGCCGGCGCCGCCCCGCGATAGGGCACATGCACGATGTCGATCCTGGCGGTGAGCTTGAGCAATTCGCCGGCCAGATGCGGCAGGCTGCCGGGGCCGGAAGATGCGAAATTGAGTTTTCCGGGCTGCGCCTTGGCCAGCGCCACCAGCTCGGCCATGTTTTTGGCCGGCACGTTGGTTGCGACCACCAGCATCTCCGGCACCTTGGCCACCAGCGTAATGGCTTGCAGGTCCTTCAACGGATCGTAGGCGACCCTTTCCATCGTCGGGCTGATGGCGAGTGCGCCGGCGCTCGAAATCGCGATCGTATAGCCGTCGGGCGCGGCCTTCGCGAGCGCTTCGGTGCCAAGCACGCCGCCTTGCCCGCCTCTGTTATCGATGATGACCGGCTGCTTGGTGATTTCCGACATGCGCTGACCGATCACGCGCGCGATGATGTCGTTGGGGCCGCCGGGCGGGAACGGCACGATCAGCCGGACCTGGCGTGCCGGAAAATCTTCCGCAGCCGCCGGCGCAGCCGGAAGCAGCAGGAACAATCCCGCGAGAAGGGCGCGCGATATTTTCATGGCTGTAATCCTTAACCGTTGAGCAGCTTCAGCGCCGCTTCGTGAATGCGCGGATCGCCGGCAGCGACGATGCGGCCGCCGTCTTGCGCCGGCTTGCCTTCCCATGTCGTTACGACGCCGCCCGCGCCGGTGACGATCGGGATCAGCGCCGCGATGTCGTAGGGCTTCAGTTCGGTCTCGATGACGAGATCGAGATGGCCGCCCGCGAGCATGCAGTAAGAGTAGCAGTCGCCGCCATAACGTGTCAGCCGCACGGTTTCGACAACGCGGCCGAAGGCGGCGCGGTCGGCCTCGTTCATCAACAACGGGCTGGTCGTGAGCAGCGTCGCATCCTTCAATGATGCGCAGCGGCGTACCGCGAGACGCCGCTCGCCGGCCGATCCGGAATAGTGCGCCGAGCCGCTATCGCCGGAAAAGCGCTCGCCGATGTAGGGCTGATGCATCATGCCGAACACCGGCATTTTCTTGTGCATCAGCGCAATCAGCGTACCCCAGGTCGGAAACCCCGAAATAAAGGATTTGGTGCCGTCGATCGGATCCAGCACCCAGACATATTCGGCATCCTCACGCTCATTGCCGAATTCTTCGCCGACGATGCCGTGCTGGGGAAAACTCGCCTGAATCATCCGGCGCATCACCGCTTCCGCCGCCCGGTCGGCTTCCGTCACCGGATCGAAGTCGTGCGCGCCCTTGTTGTCGATGCCGAGTGAAGTCCTGAAGAACGGCAGGATGGTTTCGCCGGAGGCAGTCGCAAGGCGGCCAATAAAGGCGGTGAAATCGATGACCGTCACGAAGGCTCCCAAGCATGAGCTATTGTCTTTGAGAATTGACGTAGCGCAATCCTGTGAATGGCGCACTGCCGACGCAAGATGAGCTGGCTTTTCGTCTCGTGAATCAGTCTCGGCGAAGGCGTAAATTTCCTATGACCGAGGTCGATCACGAGTTCGAGAGCAAATCGACAATCCCCGTTATTCGATCGCGAAGAGTAGCTTTTATTCCTAAGTAAAATACTGATTTTACTTTGGAAATTCTTTGGATTGACCTCTGTGGCGCGGTTGCGTCATGCACCGAATATGCACTCGAAATAATCCAAAAGCCCTTGCACTTTGTGCAGCGCGGCGGCATATTGTTGCGGTGCGGTAGCGCCTTGCGTTACTGCTGCCCTCCTTGGGCGTTTCCTCCCTAGACTTGGGCCGCTTGTTTATTCAGGCGGCCCTTTTTTCTTGAAATTGTCATGGTGTCATCAGCCGCGATCGGGTCGCGACGATGGCGATCACTCGGCGGCTGTCTGGAACGGCTCAAGTCCGTCGAGCGGAATCGACGCGAGAACTTCGGCGAGCACGCTGAAATCGCTCGCCACTTGCGCGAACCGCTCTCCGCGCGCCCGCCGCCGCTCATCCATGTAAACGGCGCGATTGAGTTCGAGCTGAACCGTGTGCAGTCCGGATGCTGGATTGCCGTAATGCTCGGTGATGAAGCCGCCGGCATAGGGTTTGTTACGTCCGACCGAATAGCCGAGCCGGATCATGGTTTCCTCGACCGTGTCGGCCAGGATGGGGGCGCAACTGGTGCCGTAGCGATCGCCGATCACGACGTCCGGACGCCGCGGCTCCTCGCGCGACACCCCGACCGAAGGCATCGAGTGGCAGTCGACGACGACCACGGTGCCGAAGGTACGATGGGCCTTGTTGATCAGGCGGCGAAGTGCGCGGTGGTAGGGCTTGTAGAGCGTTTCGATCCGCGTCAGCGCGTCATCGACCGCGATGCGTTCGCCGTAGATTTCCTGCCCGTCGCCGACCACGCGCGGGATGGTGCCGAGGCCGCCGGCGACCCGCATCGATCGCGTGTTGGCAAAGCTCGGCAACCGTCCGGAAAACATCCTCGGATCGAGTTCATAGGGCTCCCGGTTCACATCGACAAAGGAGCGTGGAAAGTTGACGCTGACCGTTGGAAAACCGAGAGCGCTCAACCCCGCGATCAACTCGTCCATGAACGAGTCTTCCGAGCGGCGCAACGCCGCCAGATCAATCCGCGAGGCTTGCAGGAAATCGTCCGGGTAGACCGAGCCGGAATGCGGCGAATTGAAGATGATGGGCCCCCGCCAGGCAGCCGGTTCGACAATCTCGAACGGCGGAGGCAGTTCTGCGTCAAGCTCGGTCATGGTCCGGCGCCGTTCCTCGAATCCGCCCTTTTGGAAGAAGTATCATTTTCGGCCAAAAAAGTGCGGCTTTTGAGGCTGCATTGTCGTTAATCAAGACCGCGCTGCCAAGCAAAAAAACCGCAAACCAGTCCAAAGGTCTCCTCGCGCCAGCAATTGCCGCTCTCGATTGATTCGCGCCGCAATCGGGTCCACAAATACGGGCACAAGGCCTAGCCAATGCCGCCTCTTTCACCCGAAATTTACTCTCTGGGGGCTTAGTGGACGGACTGATCCTCAAAATCCGGATTCGACGATTCCAGCCATGCACAAGATTCTCCTCGCCGAAGACGACAACGACATGCGCCGCTTTCTGGTCAAGGCACTGGAAAACGCCGGTTTTCAGGTCTCGTCGCACGACAACGGCATGTCGGCCTATCAGCGGCTGCGCGAGGAGCCGTTCGAGATGCTGCTCACCGATATCGTGATGCCGGAAATGGACGGTATCGAACTCGCGCGCCGTGCGTCGGAACTCGATCCCGACATCAAGATCATGTTCATCACCGGCTTTGCCGCAGTCGCCCTGAATGCGGACTCCGAGGCGCCCAAGAATGCCAAGGTGCTGTCGAAGCCGGTGCACCTGCGCGAACTGGTCAGCGAAGTAAACAAGATGCTGGCGGCCTGATCGGGCCGCCCAAAGGGCTCGAAAGCGCGGGCCCGGTGGTCCGATTCTAACATTCGCATCCCTTCTCAGCGGGCACTTTTGCGATTGTTAGAACCAAAAGGACCACTGGCAACTCCATGTTTTTAGTGAAGTTTGGGATTCGACATTCGCTTTCGCGAACTTGCGGCCAAGCCGATAGCGAATGTCAAAACCCACTCCACTAGTAACCTTGCCTGCCTGCGTGGGAGCCGATATACGGACCCCACCCAATACGACTTTAGGGCACGTAGCTCAGCGGGAGAGCACTACCTTGACATGGTAGGGGTCACAGGTTCGATCCCTGTCGTGCCCACCATCCCCTCGGTAAAATTGAGCGTCACACGGGGACTGCGCTTTCGCTATCCCAAATGTCCGCTGCTATGACGGGGTGATGCGATGACCAACCCGATCTTCAACCTCACGCTTGCGTCCTCGCGGTGCGCGCATTCGTGCCACGCCGTCAGACAAACCCTGGGGCTGGCGCGACATGCATGTGGAGACGCCCGAGGGCCATCGCCTCATGTTTGCCCAGCGTATTTGATATAGCGGGGGGTACTCTCGGCCCTTGCGCCGGCCCGGCCATGGCTGCACATTTGACGGCAAAGCGCAGGCCGCAAAAGCGATCTGCAAAACGACATCAAGGGAAGGACCATGGCGGCGACACGGATCGACTGCGATATCCATCCCGCCGTTGGCGGCACGCGCACGACGCTGCTGCCCTATCTCGACGATCACTGGAAAGAGCAGGTGGTGAGCCGGGCGATCGATGGCCTCGACCTCACCAGCTATCCGCCGAACATGCCGTTCTCGGGCCGTGCCGACTGGCGGCCCAAGGGCGGGAAACCCGGCAGCGATCTCGCGATGGTTCAGCGCGGCGCGTTCGATCAACTCGGCGCAAGCCACGCGATCTGCAACGTGCTGTACGGCGCGCAGGCCGTCTACGATCCCTACATGGCTTCCGCCTTCTGCAAGGCCATCAACGACTGGATCGCAGCGGAATGGCTGGATCGCGACTCCCGCCTGCGCGCCTCGATCGTAATTCCGTTGCAGGCGCCGGATCTGGCGATCGAGGAAATCGAACGCCGCGCCGGCGATAACAGGTTCGTCTCCGTTCTGGTGCTGGCGCAAGGCGAAAGCCTGCTTGGCCGGCGGCACCACTGGCCGGTGTGGCAGGCCGCCGAGAAACACAAGCTGCCGATTGCGATCCATGCCGGCAGCGCCTACCGGCAGGCGCCAAGTTCGGTCGGCTGGCCGTCCTATCGCTACGAATATTATCTGGCCGAGGCGCAGGCGTTTCAGGCCCAGGTGCTCAGCCTGATCTATGAGGGTGTGTTCCTGAAATTTCCGAAGCTCAAGGCCGTGCTGATGGAATCCGGCATCACCTGGCTGCCGGCCTTCATGTGGCGCGCCAACAAGACCTGGCGCGGCGTCCGCGTCGAAGTGCCGTGGGTCGACCGCGAGCCGGCGGCGATCATGCGCGATCACATCCGCCTGACCACGCAGCCGTTCGACAGTCCGCCCGACGCCAAAGGCGTTGCCGACATCATCGACATGATCGGTTCGGACAAGATGTTCCTGTTCTCGTCCGATTATCCGCACTGGCAGTTCGACGGTGACGACGCCATCCCGCCGCATCTGCCGCCCAGTCTTGTTTCGCGCATGTGTGCTGACAACCCGCTTGAAACCTTTCCGCGGCTTTCGCTTGCCGGCTAGTTTTTAATGGAGGATCGCATGAGTGATGTCATCGACCGCCCGCTGCTCGAACGGGAAGCTTCCGCCAGGACGCGGTTCCGGATCATCGACTGCGATATCCATCCGAGCCTGCATGCGCGCAGCGACCTCAATCCGTATCTCGCAAAGCGCTGGCAGGAACACATGAAGACCTACGGCGATCACCTGCGCACGCCTTATTTCGGCACCACGCCTTACCCGCGTTCGTCGCCGCTGATCGCGCGCCGCGATGCCTGGCCCCCGACCGGCGGCCCGCCCGGTTCCGATCTCGATTTCATGCGCAAGCAGTATCTCGATCCGCTCGACGTCGAGTTCGGGCTGTTGCAAGTGCTCGACATGTTCATCTTCTCGCAGCAGAACCTCGAATTCGGCGCCGCGATCCAGCGCGCCGTCAACGAATGGCAGCTCGCGCACTGGACGAGCCGCGATCCGCGGCTGAAGGCCGCCATTCTGGTCGGCCAGGACGACACGGCCGCCGCGGTCGCCGAGATCGAGCGGTGCGCCAAAGTCGGCCAATACGTGCAGATCAATGTTTCGCCGCGGGCCAACGAGCCGCTCGGCCGCCGCCGCTACTGGCCGATCTACGCGCGCGCCGAGGAACTGGGACTGCCACTCGGCATTCATGTCGGCGGTTACGGCGGTCATCCGCCGACCGGGGGCGGCTGGCCGTCCTATTATGCGGAAGAGCACCAGTCGAATGCGCATACGATGGCGGCGACGCTGACGAGTCTCGTGCTCGAAGGCGTGCCCGAACAGTTCCCGGACCTCAAGATCGTGTTCATCGAAGGCGGGTTCGGATGGATTTCATCGACCATGTGGCGGATGGACCAGCACTTCGATCGCTTCCGCGCCGAGGTGCCACATCTCAAGCGCAGGCCGTCCGAATATGTGAGGGAGCATTTCTGGTTCACGACCCAACCGATCGACGAACCCGACGAAGCCAGACACCTGCGCTCGCTGATCGAATGGGTCGGTGTCGATCGGCTGCTGTTTTCGTCGGACTATCCGCATTGGGATTTCGACGATCCGCGCTTCGCCTTCAAGACGCCGTTGACGGATGCGGAACGGACGAAAATCTTCCAGACCAATGCGCGCGCGGTCTACAAGCTCTGATCACAGGTCCTGATCATCGCCATGACCCGCCATATCGTCGCTCGCACCACTGACATCCCGCCCGGCGGGAACAAAGTGCTTACACTGGAGGGCCGCGACGTGGTCGTGTTCCACGCCAATGGCGAGTTCTTCGCCTTGCTCAATCGGTGCCCGCATTCCGGTGCGCCGCTCGACCAGGCGGCCTGCGTGGCGCGGTTGACCTCACCGGAACCCGGGGTGTACCAGCGCTCGCGCGTCGGTGAATTGCTCCGTTGCGCCTGGCATGGCTGGGAATTCGACATGCGCAACGGCCAGTCCTGGTTCGATCCGAAACGCGTGAAGATCAGAACCTATCCGGTCGTCATCGAAGATGGCGAGACGCTCGCAAAGGGACCCTACGTCGCCGAGACCTTCCAGGTTCACGTCGAAGACAACTACGTGATCGTCGAGACCTAGGTCCGATTCTAACATTCGCGTTCCGTCTCAGCAGGCACTTTTTTGCCAATGTTAGAATCAGAGGACCACTGGCAATTATATGTTTCTAGTGGAGTTTTGGATTTGACCTTGGCATCGCGAACTCGCGGCTAATTGGGTTGCGAATGTCAAATCCACTCCACCAGACTCTTTTGCTCGCAAGAGGCGATGGCGATGCTATAAGGCCGCTATCTGCGGTCAGGACGAGTTCGAGCCAATGTCAAAACAGTCGATGCGCGAAGAGGCCGAACGCCTGATCCGCGAGGCCATGGCGCGCAAACCGCTGGTCGTCAAAGAGGGCAACACCCGCATCGAGGCTATTTGCGGAAAATGCGGCGCGCCGAATCGAGTCTCCGCCGAACGCGGCGTCACGCGGGCCAAATTCGTCTGCAAGCAATGCGGGCACAAGCAAGAGACGCTGTAAAAGCGTTTTCAAGCGAAGTGGGCGCCGGTTCGCGTGAAGAAAACGCGTGAAACTAAAGATTAGCGAGTCTCAACTTTCCTTGACGAATTTCGCGAAAGCCTCCGCATAATCCGGATGCCAGCGCGACAGCGGCGGCCGGTTCTCGACAATATCTCCCGCAGCCCAGCGAATTCGCCGCTCGTCGAGGCGTCGCGGCACGTCGTTATCCGGGCAGAGGATGTAGAAATCACCGGCTTCCAGCCGTTCGACCATGAAGTCGACGGTTTGTTCGGCCGTCCAGGCTCCGGGCGGTTTCTCGGTGCGGCCCTTGGCGGTAAGCCCCGTAAACACGAAGCCCGGAATCAACAGATGCGCCGTGATGAGGCCGCCTTTGATGTTGCGCAATTCGTGTTGCAGCGCCTCGGTAAAAGCTTTCACACCGGCCTTGGAGACGTTGTAGGCGGGATCGCCGGGCGGGGTGGTAATGCCCTGCTTGGAGCCGGTATTGATGATGAGGCCCCGTCGCCCACGTTCGATCATGCGCGGAGCAAAGGTCTGCGAGCCATGAATCACGCCCCACAGATTGACGCTCAGAATCCGCTGCCAGTTTTCCGCTGGTCCGAACATCGCGCTGCCCGGCTGAATGCCGGCGTTGTTCATCAGCAAATCGGTGCCGCCGAAGCGCGCCCGCACCGCGGCTTCCAGCTTCGACACTTCGTCGGCCTTGGCGACGTCTACCGATATCATCATGACATTGGCCGCGCCGCCGGGCGAAGCCGACGCCAATTCAGCCTCGGCGGCTGCGAGACGATCATGGCCCAGGTCGGCGACACACACCTTCATGCCGAGAGCTGCAAAGCGCTTTGCGGCCGCCAAACCAATTCCGCTCGCGCCTCCGGTGACAACGGCAACCTGATCGGGTGACATAACGGGATGGGGCATGGCCTATTTCCTGTGAAGCGCGCCGGTCTGATTCATCCGATGACGCCGACGTGACGGACCGCCAAACGGCATGGGAGATCTTCAGGTCAGGCTATCGCGGCGAGATCAGTTTTGTGATTACAAAATCTTGATCAAAGAAAATTGCGGCAGACGTCTTCGGGGGCGCAGCACATGAATTTTCCTCACCTGTTTTCACCGCTTCAGGTCGGACCCTACCGGCTCCAGCATCGCGTCGTTATGGCGCCCTTGACACGGATGCGCGCCGACCGGTCGAGTTTTGCGCCGCGTCCGCTGAATGCGGAATATTACGCGCAGCGCGCCACGCCCGGCGCGTTGCTGATCGCGGAAGCCACGCCCGTCATGGTGACGGGGCGCGGCAATCCCGGTACCCCCGGCATTTATTCGGAGGCGCAGATCGCGGGCTGGCGCGGCGTCGTCGATGCGGTGCATGCCAAGGGCGGCTTGATCTTTCTTCAGCTCTGGCATGTCGGGCGGGTCTCGCATTCGTCGTTCCAGCCCGGCGGAGCGCTGCCGGTTGCGCCGTCAGCGGTGGCCATCGCCGGCAATGGCATGCTGGCGATGACGGCCGGCGGCAAGATGGTGCCCTACGAGACGCCACGGGCGCTCGAGACCGACGAGGTCGGACAAATTGTCGAGGCGTTCCGGCAGGCCGCTGACAATGCGAAACAAGCGGGTTTCGACGGCGTCGAAATCCATGGCGCCAACGGCTATCTGCTGGAGCAATTCCTGCAATCGCATACCAATTTGCGAACCGACAAGTACGGTGGAGGAATCGAGAATCGCGCGCGGTTGCTGTTGGAGATCACGGAGGCCGCGACTCGCGTGTGGGGCGCGGATCGCGTCGGCGTGCGGCTTTCGCCTTACGGCATTGCGAACGGCAGCGGCGAGGACGATCCGATGCCGCTCTACACCCACGTCATCAAGGCGCTCGATCAACTCGGGCTTGCGTATTTGCATTTCATCGAGCCGCGCTCGAGCGGGGCAGGCCGTGCCGAAGTCAACTGGCAGAACGTGCCATCGGCGATGGTGCTGTTCCGGCCGCACTGGCGCGGCGTTTTGATTTCGGCCGGCGGTTTCACCGGCGAGACGGCGGAAGCTGCGATCGCGGCGGGTCATGCCGACGCGATTGCGTTCGGCCGCATCTTCATTTCCAATCCCGACCTGCCGCGCCGCTTGCGGGACGGTTTCCCGCTCACGCCCTATAACCGCGCGACCTTCTATGGCGGCGAGGCGGCGGGTTACACGGACTACCCGGTTTATGACGGGATGGCGACGGCTTGATAGTGTCGTCATTGCGAGGAGCGTAAGCGGCGAAGCAATCCAGTTGTGCGGGAGGCTGGATGGTGCGTTGAGCCCTTTCATCTGGCGCGCATTCGCGCGACCGGTTGGCTCGCAATGACCAGAGAGAGAAAGCTCAATGGCAAAACCAACCAAAGCCGCAGGCATCGCCAGAGGCCAATGCCTCTGCGGCAGCGTCACTTTCGAGATCGACGCGCCGGCGCGCTGGGCCTGGCACGATCACTCGAAGGCAAGCAGGCAGGCCCATGGCGCAGCCTATGCGACCTATGTCGGAAGCTGGCGAAAGCGCTTTCGCATTACGAGCGGCGAAGACGATATCGCGCGTTTCGACGATGCGACGACCAAAACCAGGCGCAGCTTCTGTAAGCGCTGCGGCACGCCGCTGATCTACGAACGCCCGCGCTCGCCGCACATGGTGAATATTCCCCGCGCGCTGTTTTCCGATCGCACGGGCCGGCAACCGCTCTATCACATCGCCATCGAAGAGTTGCAGGAATGGGCCTATGCCGGCGAACCGCTGGTGCCGCTGAAGGGTTTTCCCGGCGTGGTCTGGCATCGCGGAAAAAAGAAACCGCGCAATGATCGCGAAGGAATGTTCTAGCTCTAGTAACTTATTGATTTGAGTAGCGGCCTTGAATTTGAAGTTCCTATGACGAACCCGCCGCAACACTGATAGGAACTTCAAATTCGCCGCACTAGGCGGACTTTCGTTTCATCTGCGTCGGTGCCTTGGTGTGTTTCTTGGCGAGCGTCTCGACGCGCTTTGCCTTTGCCGCAGGACGCTTGGCCTTCTTCGCTGGTTTGCTCGCGAGCGTAGCTGCGAAATCGGCTCCGCGCATCAGCCACTTCTTCAGCGTCCCTTCAGTACGGTAACCTTCCGGCGCGACCCGCACATAGCCCTTCATGATGCGGCCACCCATCTCCATCGGTTCGCTATGTGGTTCACTGGCCATCTGCGCGTGGGCGTCGGGCCCGACCCGGACCAGCAGGCCGCCGCGTCCGGAGACAGCGCAGCACATATTGCCGTTCACCATAAAGCAGATGCCGCCCATCAGCGGTTGCTCGGTCACGCTTTTTCGGCCGCGAAGCAGCCGGCGCACGCGTTCTGCGGTCTTCTCGTCGTAAGCCATCGATTCCTCCTGTTATGCGCTTGATTATAGCGGTCTCGCCTAAAAAGGAGCTTGTGCAATGCAGCCATGAAGCCGCTTTCTTGCATCGGACAAGCAAAGTTGATCATGATGCCTGCTTCGGCGGCAACAGCCGCGAGCGGGAGGAATCATGAAGAATCGCATTACCGGACGTTCGGCGTTCCTGGCCTTGCTGAAGGACGAGGGCATCACGCACCTGTTCGGCAATCCCGGCACCACCGAACTGCCGATCATGCATGCGCTGAAGGATCATCCCGACCTCACCTATGTGATGGCGATGCAGGAGAGTCTCGTCGTCGCGATCGCCGACGGTTTTAGCCGCGCCTCGGGCCGGCTCGTTGCCTGCAACGTGCACGTTGCACCCGGATTGGGCAATGCGATGGGCTCGCTCTACAACGCGCAATTCACCGGCACGCCGATGATCCTGACCGCCGGCCAGCAGGAGCAGGGCCATGGGCTGATGGAGCCGTTGCTCTATGGCCCGCTGGTGCGGATGGCCGAGCCGCTGGTGAAATGGGCAGTCGAGGTCACGCGTCTGGAAGATCTCCCGCGAATCGTGCGCCGTGCCGCCAAGATCGCGACCACGCCGCCGACCGGACCCGTCTTCATTTCGCTGCCGGGCGATATCCTCAATTCGGAAGCCGGCATCGAACTCGGCCGCTCGACGCGCGTCGATACCCGCGTCAAACCCTCCGACGAGGCCTTGCAGGCGCTGGTGTCGCGCATTCTCAAGGCCGAACGTCCCGTCATCATCGCCGGCGACGAGATCGTGAAAAGCGACGCGTTACAGGAAGCGGCTTCGCTGGCGGAAACCCTTGGTTGCCCGGCGTTCCAGCAATCGGTGCCCTATGGCGCGCACTTTCTGTCGGAGAGCCCGTGCTTCATGGGCGCGCTGTCGCGGTCGCAACCGCAGGTGCGCGACGTCCTCGCGCCTTACGATCTCCTGATTGCGCTCGGCGCCGATCCG
>NZ_JBAVCF010000333.1:0-3595 GCF_049586575.1 Bradyrhizobium sp. | reverse complement strand
CAGTAAGCATCACCCGCCAGCGCTTCGATTGGAGCGCGCCATTCAGGATTTGCTTGGCTTGTCCGCGGAAGGGATGCCCGATCCACGCCCCTGGCTCGATCATAACCGTTGGGGTACGCACTTCCCGTTGGGAAATCACATCGACGCCTTGTCGCAAGCGTCGCCCTATCGCTTTCTGCCGGCGGAAGGCGATGGCCTGCACCAGATCGCGGTCGGTCCCGTCCACGCGGGAACCATCGAGCCTGGACACTTCCGGTTTACGGCAAGCGGAGAGACCGTGGTCCGCTTGGAAGAGCGGCTGGGATACGCCCACAAGGGTATCGAGGGGCTCATGATTGGCGCCAGTGTCGAGCGAGCTGCTCAACTCGCCGGACGCGTGTCAGGCGACAGCACGGTAGCCTATGCCTTTGCATTTTCGCGGGCGGCCGAAGCGGCCTTACAGCTTGTCGTGCCGGATCGCGCAATCTGGCTGCGTGCTCTCCTTGCAGAGCTCGAGCGGCTCGCCAATCATCTCGGTGACATCGGGGCGATCTGCAACGATGCCTCTTTTGCGCTGATGCACGCTCACTGCAGCGTGTTACGCGAGTCCGTCCTGCGCGCCTCCAATGCAGCATTCGGTCATCGCTTGATGCGGGATATTATCGTGCCCGGTGGCGTGACTCACGACCTGAACGATGACGGGACAGAAATCATTCAGGCCGCGCTGGATAACATCCGCCTACGCTTTCCTGCTTTGGTCGAATTATATGACATCACCGCATCGTTGCAGGATCGTACGGTCGATACCGGCGTGCTCAAGCCGTCGCTGGCCAGGCAATACGCCGCCGGGGGCTACATAGGCCGTGCGTCCGGTCGTTCCTTTGACGCGCGCCGGACCTTGGCCTACCCGCCGTATGACAGCTTGCACTTTGAGGTACCGGTCCTGAACGAGGGCGATGTCAACGCGCGAGTCTGGATCCGCATACGCGAGGTTGAGCAAAGCCTCACTTTGATCGACCAGATATTGGACCGGCTTCCCGAGGGTCCGATGGGAACGCACGCGGCGCCTCGGCCTGAGCTGCGTGAAGGTACGGCAATCGTCGAGGGATTTCGCGGCGACGTACTGGTTTGGCTCCGCCTGCAAGATGGTCGGGTCGAGCGATGTCACCTGCGAGACCCGTCGTGGTTTCAATGGCCACTCCTTGAAGCTGCCATCGAGGGCAACATCGTTGCGGATTTCCCGCTCTGCAACAAGTCGTTCAACTGTTCCTATTCGGGCCATGATCTCTAGGGATTTCATCAGATGCGCAAGCTGCTTTTTGAAAGCCTGTTCCGCCGGCCATTCACGGAGCAGGCGCCGCCTTTGGACGATGCCGCGGTGACCGAGCTCGCAACAGCAGTCGGTCGCGCTGCGCGGCGGCGCCTCGGCCGAAGCCTCTCGATACGCGAGGTCGACGCCGGATCCTGCAATGGATGCGAACTTGAAATCCACGCGCTGAACAATGCCTATTACGACGTCGAGCGCTTCGGCGTCCGGTTCGTTGCGTCGCCACGTCATGCCGATGTGTTGATGGTAACCGGACCGGTCACGAAGAACATGCGCGACGCATTGGAGCGCACCTATCATGCGACACCCAACCCGAAATGGGTCGTCGCCGTGGGAGATTGCGCCCGGGATGGCGGCTGCTTTGCCGGCAGCTATGCAGTGGTAGGAGGAGTCTCGCAAGTGATTCCCGTCGATCTTCATATTCCCGGTTGTCCACCGCCGCCGACCCTGATCTTGCAGGGGCTGCTCTCTCTGCTCGATCAAACGGCCAAACGTGCCGCTCCCACTTGAGGATCTGGGGACGCCTTCGGCTATTCCAAGCCAGCTTGATCGCAGGGTGCGTTCAGACCGGAATAGTCCTTGCGATGACTCCTTGTCGCACAATATCGGGATGATGATTCCAACGCGCCCAGTCGCGACCCGGCGTTGTCAGTGGTCTCGTTGCTGCCATTGATCTACGTGGTGCTAGCTGCGGGGCGGCTGCCACGACAATAGCGCCGGCGATCTTGATGACGAATATGGCAGGCCCGTCGCCGGCGTCGGCAAAGCTGAAATCGAGGCCGCACACGTTGCACCTGGATTTCAGGGTCAAGAACCGCTCAAACAACTTTCCCTTGCCGCAACGCGGACATCGGCACAGAAGGCCAGCGATATATGGCGATGGCGTCTGCGAGATCTTCTTGTCCGAGACTTCCATCTTTAGCTTTCTGCGCTTCGATTGGGTGGCGACCGACCCAGCCAACGCGAAACGCTAGTGCGAGCCAATTTCCGCCAACCGTATCGAACTCGCGGCTCCCGGCACGTCGACCGTCGTTATCTCGACGCGGGCCGTCTGCTGACGGTTGGGATAGCCAACCCGTTCGGATGCGCGATGTTGTCGGCAACCGATCGAATATTGCCATCCGCCATTGCCAGAAGAATCCGTGCCGACGCCAAGCAGTCGGATCCGGAGGCATGCGCGTCGAAGGACGTCACATAGGCGCTTCCATCGCGAGCGACGGCCAGGTCCCGCAGATATCCTGATGCGAAAGCGGCCATGTCGGCGTGAACCGCCGGTGTCTCGGCACCGAATTTCAGGATCAGCCGCTGGGTCGTCGAGGCGACCAATAGATCCCCGTCAGGCAAAAAGCCCAAACCGAACGGTCGACTCGCTACGTCGGCAACGATCGTAACCTTGCCGTCCAGACCGATGCGGAAGACCTTTCCCGCGTTCACGTCGGATACCTATAGGGCGCCCAAATGCCATCTAGGCGCCTTAAGGCGCCAGAATCCGCTTGCAAGAACATTTGTCTTCAGCGTTTTCATCATCTTCGATCAGGAAATCTGGCGTCCCAAAAACCCCTATATTCATCGAACTCGTTCCACGGTCCGCGACGAGGAAGGCTTAGGTTGCTTTATATTCTTCATCTTTGGCTTCGTGACGTGTTCCTTGAGCCGGACGCCTCGACCGCCAGCCAAGCTCTGACCACCCGGATTGATCAACTCGATTCCCGCGTTCTCCAGAGCCGAAACCAGCTTCATCAGCGAATCGACATTGCCGCGGATGACGCCGTCGCTTGCTTCCATGCGTTGAATGGTCGGGACTGAAAGATCCGCCAGTTCAGCTGTTTGCCGTTGATCTATATTCAAGAGCGCGCGGGCGGCCCTGAGTTGATTAGCGGAAATCATGAATTGGCAAAGCTCCAATGCAACGCGCAAGAATACATCTACACCATATGAACTATTGTATCAAGCATCAATTTGAATGTGCAGGATATCATCGATGCGACGCTGCCCACAAGCACTCCGCGAATATCTGGGCAGAGAATGCAAAATGCGGTATCAAACATCAGTCTACCCATATTAATCGTATGAAAGTAAGGATCAGCATGCATTTTTGACTTTTAGCTTTGGCTTTTTCAGATTATGTTTGGTGGCGTTTGATCTCAGCGCTGAGAGGCGCGCGGTAAGAGCCTTAGATCGCATCTAGCCTGCGGCCCCAGAGGAGATGTCCAATGGGCGTATCAATTGTTCTCACGATTGGGGAAGCAATCGGTGGCGCCATCGGCGGAATAGCCATTGGCAGAACCC
>NZ_JBAVCF010000332.1:0-4856 GCF_049586575.1 Bradyrhizobium sp. | reverse complement strand
CGGTCGCGGGCATGTTGCAGGCCGGCAAGGAGCCGGTGGTCGAAGCCTCGATCGTCAAGGACATCGGTACCATCTGGGAACAGCAATTGCCGCACCGGGTTCGCGACCTCGCCGCCTTCGTCGATGCCGATGCATCCAACCGCGAGACGCTGGAAAATCAACTGGCGTTCGCGATCAAGACGGCGCCGAAACTCACGATTCAGGGCGGCACGACTGAAGTGCTGCGCGGCATCATCGCGCGCGGACTGGGGCTAAGGTAGATGCCGGTGATTCCGGAGGCTCGCGCCACGCATTCTGCTAAGAGGAGCGCGCTGCCGATGACGAGATATTCGGTAAAACCCAATCAGCGGAGACTGACATGAGTACCACCAAGGATATCGGCGTCGAGAAGATCGGCCATGTCGGCCTGATCGAAATCCGCAAGCCGCCGCTGAACTTCTTCGACATCTCGCTGATCAACCAGATCGCCGATGCGCTGGAGGAATTCGACCGCGACATCGAAATCCGCTCGTCGGTGCTCGCCTCCCAGGGCCGGGCGTTCTGCGCCGGCGCCAATTTCAACGATCCCGCGCGGCAGGAGCAGGAGGCGCGCGCCAAGGCCGATCCGGCATCGAGCCTCGGTCCGATCGCCCATCTTTATGTTCAGGCCGTGCGCATCTTCCGCAACCAGAAGCCGATCGTGGCCGCCGTGCACGGGGCGGCCATCGGCGGCGGGCTGGGACTTGCGGTGTCGGCGGATTTCCGCGTCACCTGCCCCGAGGCGCGCTTTGCCGCCAACTTCACCAAGCTCGGATTCCATCCCGGCTTCGGGCTGACGGTGACGCTCCCGGAACTGGTCGGCAAGAACAATGCCGAATTGATTTTCTACACGTCACGACGGGTCACCGGCCAGGAAGCCTACCGGATGGGCTTGGCCAATGAATGCGTGCCGCAGGATCAGGTGCGTTCCGCCGCGATGAAACTGGCGCAGGAAATCGCCGAGTGCTCGCCGCTCGGCCTGGTCTCGACCCGCGCCACCATGCGCGCCGGGCTCGCCGACCGCGTGCTCGCCGCCACCAATCACGAACTCGCCGAGCAAACGCGGCTGCGCGCCACCGAAGACTTCAAGGAAGGCGTCAAGGCGACCGAAGAGCGGCGGATCGCCAACTTCAAGGGGCGATAAAGCTCGCACCACTCTATCAACACGTCGTCCCCGCGGAAGCAGGGACGTCCAGCGTGAGCGCGATTGCGCTGATCGCGCACGCCGTGTCCTCTGGAAAAAGCACGGGTTTCTTCTGTAAGCAACCGAGAGCGGTGGTTATGGGTCCCCGCGTGCGCGGGGACGACAACCGTCCATGTTTTGAGGCAATAAAACTTGCTTCAATGATTCTGGAACACCGGCTTGCGCTTTTCCACGAACGCTTTCGCGGCTTCCTTGTGATCGCCGGTCTCGCCAGCGCGCGAGTGATGGAAGGCCTCCGCATCGAAGCAGTTTTCCAGCGACAGCCGTTCGGCATTGTTGATGTTGCGCTTGATATAGCCGAGCGTGATCGACGGGCCCTGCGCCAGCGACATCGCCAGTTCGCGCGTGGCCGCCTCGACCTCCGTGTCGGCAACGACGCGGGTCACCATGCCGAGCGCCAGCGCTTCCTGCGCCGTCAAGACCGGCGATAGCAGATAGAGCTCGCGCGCCTTGGCGCTGCCGAGCATCTGCGTCAGGAAATAGGTTCCGCCGTAGTCGCCTGACAGGCCGACCTTGGCGAAGGCGGTGGTGATTTTCACCGACGTCGAGGCGACGCGAAAATCGCAAGCGAGCGCGATCGAAAGCCCGGCGCCGGCGGCCGCCCCGTCGAGCTGGGCCACCACCGGCTTCGACATCTCATGCAGGATCCGCGAGACTTCCATGCCGCGCCGCAGGTTGACCATCCTGTTTTCGAACGACTGCGGCGCACGTCCCTCCGCCATCGACTTTACGTCGCCGCCGACACAGAAAGTGCCGCCCGCGCCTTTTAGCAGGACGGCGCGGACCTCGTGATCCTCGGCGGCGCGGCGGGCCGCAGCCACCAGACCCAGCGTCATGTCGACGTTGAGCGCATTGCGCCGGTCGGGCCGGTTCATGGTGATCGTCAGCAGCCCGGATTCGAGATTTTGCAGGACGGTTTCGTTCATCGCGGTGTATTCCTTATTGTTGTTGGTTGGCGTCGTCCCTGCGAACGCAGGGACCCATAATCCCGGACGCCAGTTGTTGCCAAGCTGTCTCGCCGCGTCCGAAACGGTAGGCCGCGGCGTATGGGTCCCCGCGTACGCGGGGACGACGAAAGGCCGTCACTTCGTCACCAGCGGGCAGCGCGACTCCGACAGCGGTTGGAAGGCTTCATCGCCGGGAATGGTCGCCAGCAGCTTGTAATCGTCCCACCGCCCCTTCGACTCCTCGGGCTTCTTGACCTCGAACAAATACATGTCATGCACCATGCGGCCGTCCTCGCGGATACGGCCGTTCTTGGTGAACATGTCGTTGATCGGCGTTTCCTTCATGATCTTCATGACTGGCGCAGCGTCCGTGGTGCCCGCGGCCTTCACCGCCTTCAGATAATGCATCACCGAGGAATAGACGCCGGCCTGCGCCGCGGTCGGCGGCCGGCCGATCCGCTGCATGAAGCGTTTGGAAAAGGCGCGGGTGTCGTCGTTGAGATCCCAGTAGAAGGCTCCTGCCACCAGCAGGCCTTGCGCGGTCGGAAGACCGACGCCGTCGATATCGGTAATGAAGGCGAGCAACGGCGATATCTTCTGGCCGCCCTTCAGGATGCCGAATTCCGCCGCCTGCTTGATCGTGTTGATGGTGTCGCCGCCGGCATTGGCAAGTCCGATCACCTTGGCTTTGGAAGCCTGCGCCTGCAGCAGGTAGGATGAAAAATCCGAGGTGTTGAGCGGATGCAGAACCTCGCCCAGCACCTTGCCGCCGGCCTTCTTCACCACGTTGGCCGTGTCCTTTTCAAGGTCGTGGCCGAAGGCGTAATCGACGGTGATGAAGAACCAGCTATCGAGGCCTTGTTTGACCGCGGCCAAACCGGTGACCCTCGCCTGCGAGTAGGTATCGAAGACGTAGTGGACCGTGTAAGGACCGCAGGCTTCGTTGGAAAGACGGATCGATCCGGGCCCGGAATACATGACGATCTTGTTGCGGGCCTTCGCGATCTCGCCGGCGGCCAGCGCCGTGGCCGATGCCGCGACGTCATAGAGCATCTCGACGCCCTGATTGTCGAGCATGTCGCGGGCGATGTTGGCGGCAAGATCGGCCTTGTTGAGGTGATCGGCGGCAAGGATCTCGATCTTGCGCCCCAACACCTCGCCACCGAAATCCTCCGCCGCCATTTTCGCAGCGGTCTCCGAGCCCGGACCGGTGATGTCGGCATAGAGCCCGGACATATCGAGGATGCCGCCGAGCTTCAGCGGAGGTTTGCCTTGCGCGAGCGCCGCTGTCGAAACCGCAGCCAACATCACGCCAAGCAAGCCGGAAAGAACCCGTCCCATGAAAACCTCCCTGAAACCCTTGTCGCATTGCGGTGAAGCCGCAATTGCCATTATCGCAATCATGCCGCAAGCATCCCGCAGCGGCAAGTTAGGGGACCGGATTAACCTCTTTCCGTCCGATGGAACGAACAACTGGGGTGAGCCAAACCAGGGTGCATATTTCGGCGATATCGAACAGAGTTCATTGGCTGACGATCGCACTGGCCGCGACCGCCACTATCGCTGCCGGTCCGGCTTCGGCGGCGCCTTGCGCGTTCGAGCCGCAGGGCGATGGGCGCGTGACCGCTGCGATCGATGCGCGCAGCTTTCGCCTTGAGGATGGACGCGATGTGCGTCTTGCCGGCATTGAGGCGGCTTTCGCGGAGAAGCGTGGTGCCGCGCCCGCTCAGGCGCTAGCCGCCCTGCTTGCGGGGCGCGACGTCCGATTGGGCGGTGAAGACGACACGCCGGACCGTTATGGCCGTCAGGTTGCCTTCGTCTGGCGGCTGCCCGACGAGACGCTGGTGCAGCGCGAACTTCTGGCGCGGGGCGAGGCCATCGCCGCCGCTGATGTGACCGACAAGGACTGCGCTGCCACGCTTTTGGCGGCGGAGGCGGCTGCCCGCGACTCAAAAAGAGGCATCTGGGCTGACCCGACCGTCATAAAAAACTCTGAAAGTCCGGGCGATATTTTGACCGGGATCGGGCGTTTTATGCTGGTGGAGGGCAAGGTTTTGTCCGTCCGGCAAGCTGGGGCAACCACCTATCTGAATTTTGGACGAAACTGGACACGGGACTTCGCTGTGACTATTCCAAAGCGGGCGCTTGCCAATTTGGCGGCGGCCGGCTTGGTGCCTAAGTCTCTGGAAAACAAACGTATTCGTGTCCGGGGGTTTGTGGAGGTGCGTACCGGCCCGCGCATAGAGGTGCTGCGGGCAGGACAAATTGAGCTATTGGGCGGGAATTAGCTAATGTGGTGGATTTGACAGCCATTCGGTCGCTGCGAGTTCTCAAAACGAATGCCAAATCCGAACCCCGCGTTAGAGGCTGAATATTTGCCCGTGTTCCTTTGGTTTTGACATTCGTAAAAGCACTCGCCGCGGCATGATACGAGTGTCAGAACGGGAACACTGGCTGAAACGTCTAAGAGTAGCGGTCGTGGTGGACGGTGTGGGACATCGCAAGGCAGGAAGGAGCGGCCGGCTTTGGGCTGCACCCATTATGCTGGGCGCATCGTTCCTGCTCGCTGCTTGCGGCGATTTCGGCCGACTTCAAACCGCAGGCCCCGCGCCAAGCGCCCCCGCCGCCAAGCCCAAAAGCACGTTCGTCCAGAGTCCGGCCGCGGAAAAGGAGCATGAACGGATCCT
>NZ_JBAVCF010000331.1:0-6360 GCF_049586575.1 Bradyrhizobium sp. | reverse complement strand
GGAATATGAAGATCGCTTCCTGTCGCCGTTCATCGCGGCCGAGCGCGGCTACCTCGATGACGTCATCATGCCGCACTCGACCCGGCGGCGGATTGCGCGGGCGCTGGCGATGCTGCGCGACAAGAAGGTCGAGATGCCGGTGAAGAAGCACGACAATTTGCCGTTGTGAGGAATGACCAGTCAAATTCAGAACGGTGGCGACGGATTTGGCACACTTGAGTCCGATGACCGACGAAGACGACCCGACCGACGAAATTTCAGACATCGAAGAGCGGATCGAGGCGCTTGCCGAGATCGCTGAACGATGCCGGAAGTTCATTCTGGCGTCCAGGATAGCGATCGCGGGTGGCGTCGCCTTGCTGCTTGCCGCGGTGCTCGGCCTTTTCGGCACAGGGCAGCTGGCCGCGCTCGGGTCGATTGCGCTGGTGCTGGGCGGAATCGTGTCGCTTGGAACGAACCTCAGCACGTTGCGCGAGACGGAGGCTGACATCCGCGACGCCGAGGCGTTGAGATCGGATTTGATCGGTGGGATTGGTCTTCGGCTGGTTCATGATGTTCCGGCTAAACTGATGTGATGCGGCGTTCCGGCTGTAGTCCTCTTCCCCCGCGGGAGAGGGTGCCTTCGATGCCTGGCATCGAAAGCGGGTGAGGAGTTTGCCTCAGCATCGGAAGCTGGACCGAGATACCCCTCACCCGAATGAGACTGTGGTCACGGGCGCAGCTGCCCTCTCCCGCAGGGGAGAGCGCACATCGATCCGTATCGCGCGCTTGGCGTGCTCGTAAAAAGGTTTGCCGATCAATCCTGCGAACGACAATATGCGTCGCGTAACATGCGCCGACCGAGGACCCCCATGTCCACGCTGTTTGCCTTCCTTCATCACCTCTGCGCCTTCACGCTCGTTGCGGCGCTTGCGATCGAGTTCACGCTGATCAAGCAGGAGTTGACGCTCGCTTCCGCGCGGCGGTTGCAGGTCACCGACCTCGTGCTCGGCATTGCGGCCGGATTGCTGCTCGTGATCGGGCTCTCGCGGGTGTTCTTCTTCGAGAAGGGCGCGGCGTATTACTGGCACAGCCACGCGTTCCTGACCAAGTTCGGCCTGTTCGTCATTGTCGGCTTGCTGTCGATCATTCCGACGATGGAATTCCTGTCCTGGCGCGGTGCGATCAAGGCAGGGCAGGTGCCGGTCTGGGAGGTCTCGAGGCGCAAGCGCGTCGCAATGGTCATTCATGCCGAGCTTGCCGCGGTTGTCATCATCCTGTTGTGCGCCGCGATCATGGCGCGCGGCGGATGGGTTTAGCCGCAGGAAATTTCCGGAAGTTTTCATCGCGCTGTCATCGAAGCCGCTGGCGCAATTTTTGGCGCCGATGGTTGAACCATTTTGTGTGTCGATACACGCAACCGCTAATGAGTTCAGCGAACATTCATCTTGAGGCGGCGAGACTGCATGTCTTCTCTCTTACCTCACGAAAGGGGCATGAAGTCATGAAGCTTGGGGTTCTCTTGAATTTCAGTGCTGGATTGGTCGCGGGCGCGATCTTGCTGGCGGCGAGTGCACAGGCTGCTCCCGTGCCGCCGATCTCGGGCCACGTTCCGACCGTGCCGGCTGTGGCAAACGTTGAGCCGGCGGTCGTCTCGCAGAACGAAGTCGATCAGAAGAAGCCCGTGCAGGTGCGCTGGCATCACCATCACTGGCACCACCACTGGCGTCACCACCGGCACTGGCATCACCGTCATTGGTGATCCAGCGCGAGTTTGATTGAAAACAGTTTCATCGCGTACCAACAGAAAGGAATGCCCATGAAAATTGTTACTGTGTCCTTGTTCGCGATCGGCCTCGGCCTTGCGTCGATGTCGGCTTCGTCCGCCATGCCGGTAGCTCCACTCGATCGGGCGGCGGCAAGCGACACCGCCACCATTCCGGTCGCCGGCGGCTGCGGACCGGGCTGGCATCGCGGGCCCGCTGGCGGTTGTCGTCCGTTGTACAACTGTCCGCCCGGCTGGCATTCCGGACCGTTCGGCCGCCGTTGCTTCCGTAACTGGTAAGATGAGGCAGAGGGCGGGAATTTCCCGCCCTTTTTCTTTTACGAACGCCCAACAAAAAACCCCGCCGGAAGACGGCGGGGTTTTCGTATTCACTTGCTGGCGGTCAGATCGGACGGCAACGTCCATAGCGCCAGACGAAGCCCATCGGGCAACCGCGGACGACGGGGGCGACCACCACCGGACGCTCGACGACAACCGCGCCGGGGACCACGACCACGGGACCACGGTTGGGCCGGCACTCGCCGTAGGGGTTACGATGGAAACCGGGGCCGCAACCGCCCGCGGCGCTTGCGCTGCCGATACCTGCGACCGTGCCTGCAACCAGTAGTGCAGCTGCGAAAAGATACTTCATGTTGTTTCCCTTCCTGAAGCCGCGATGCGGCACCTCATTGAGGTCGATAAACCAATCGACTGGCTAGAACTGTCCACCGTATCGAATACGCCACAAGTCCAGTATGGCCGTGACACTAGGGTGACCTGTGTGAACCTGCTATGAATGGGCAGTGGTTATTTCGCCAGGAAAGCCAGCATCAGCGCATTGAATTTGTCCGGCGCGTCGAGGAACACCAGATGCCCGGCGTTTTCGATCACCTCGGCGCTGCCATGGGCCATTTTCGGCGCGAGCGCTTTGGCGAGTTCGGCGTTCTGGCCCATCTTCGGCCGTAGCGCCTCCGGCGCACTCGGCCGGCCCGGCGCGTTATGGTCGTCGGCGCCCATGATGAACAGCGTCGGGGTCGTCATCAGCGGGATCTCGTGCACTACCGGCTCGCGATAGATCATCTGGCCGGAAGAGACAAAGCTGCGCAGCCAGCGCGGATATTCCGCCGAGCCCTTGATGTTGAAGCGGGCGTCGATGAAGGGCGTCATCGCCTCGGGCGGAATCTTCGGCGCGTAGTTGTTCTCGAGCTGCTTGCGATAACCTTCGGCGGTGAGTTTGTCCTCGCGCTCGATGATTTTCTCGGTCGGCGTCGGCGGCACATACATCCGGTAATCTTCAAGGCCGATCGGGGCGGCAAGCACAAGATGATTGACGCGATCGGGATAGGCTCGCGCGATCCTTACTCCCACCATGCCGCCCATCGAATGCGCGACGATGTCGGCCTTGGTTATCCCGAGATGATCGAGCAGCGCGATGGTGTTGCGTGCGAGATCGTCGAAGTGAAGTTCGCCTGACGGTTTCGAGGATTTTCCGAACCCGATCTGGTCGGGCACCACCACGCGATAGCCAGCCTCGGTCAGGACCTTGATCTCGGGCGCCCAATAGCTCGACGGGAAATTGCGCCCGTGCAGCAGCATGACGACGCGGCCGTTTGCTTGCGCGGGCGCGATGTCCATATAGGCCATCCGGAGCTGTTCGCCGACATTGACGAGCGGCAACAGGTTGACGGGGTAGGGGTAGGGGAAGCCTTCAAGGTCGATACCGTACGGCTCGCGCTGTGCGATGCCGGGCTCGCTCTGCGCGATGCCGGGCTCGCGCTCGGCGGCCCGGGCGGGTGCGAAAGACAGAGCGAGGAGGGCGGCAAGCCCGGCTGCCACGACGAGACGTTTCATTAAATTCTCCGAAAGCAAATTGGCCTTGGCTCGCCAGATAACGGCAACGGCGGCTCGGTCAAGATGATGAGTATGACAACCCGGTGAGGCTAGCCAGCTTCCCCGAACAGAGCTGCAAAGCGCTTCTCGCCCTGGCGCGTGAACTGCACCACCCGGCTGCCCGGGGTCGGATCGCGCGCGGCCCATTTCAATTCGGTGAAGCGCTGCAACAAGGCCGCGCCGAGCGTACCCGCCAGATGATGGCGCCGCTCGCTCCAGTCAAGGCAGGCCTTGCAGACCGGACGGCGCGGATGGGCGAGCGTGTCGGCGCCGATCTGGAGTGTACTCTCGAGGAAGCGCTGGCCCTGGTTCGTCAGCTCGATGTCGTGCTTGTGCTGGCGCACCAGCTTTTGCCGCCGCAGGCTGTCAAGCATCTGCACGCCAAGATCGCCCGCCAGGTGATCGTAGCAGACCCGGGCACGACGCAGCGCCGGATCCTTCGGCCCGGTGCGCACGCGCATGTGGCCGGCGCGGGCAGCCAGCGCCGCAAGGCCCTCGAGCACGCCGCCGACATCGGGATCCGCGAGGCGATAGTAACGGTGGCGGCCCTGTTTTTCCTGTTCGATCAGGCCGCCGGTCTCGAGTTTCGAAAGATGCGAACTCGCAGTCTGCGGCGTGATGCCGGCTTCCTGCGCGAGTTCGCTGGCGGTCAGCGCCCGGCCGCTCAACAGCGCGGTGAGCATGTTGGCGCGGGCGGGATCGCCGACCAGCGAGGCGACCATCGCAATATCGGGACCTGCTTTCATCGTTCGATGGTAGCCGAAGCATTGATGCCGATCAAGCGCTATTGTCGGAAGCATCAAAACCGACAGACGAGGTTCCCATGACCATCACCGTTTTCATCCGCTACCAGCTCGATCCGTTCAAGCGCGCGAAGTTCGAGGAATATTCCAAGCGCTGGCTTTCCATCATCCCGAAGTGCGGTGGCGATGTCCTCGGCTACTGGATGCCGCATGAAGGCACCAACAATATCGCCTTCGGGCTGGTTTCCTTCGAAAATCTCGCGGCCTACGAGCAATACCGTGCGAAGCTGCGCACCGACAAAGAGGCGATGGAGAATTTCGGCTTTGCCGAGGAACACAAGTTCATTCTCGCCGAGGAGCGAACGTTCCTGCGCCAGGTGACAAGATAGTGTGGTTCCACGCGCTGGCGGGGCTTACCGCATCGGGATAGTCTTGCGGCAGGCCAAGAAACAACAAACAGCGAAAGGAGACGCCGATGCCGATTTCATTGGCTGACAAGCGCACGACATTCCGCAAGCTGCATGAGAGCGGCTGCTTTCCGATTCCCAATCCCTTCGACGTCGGATCCGCGAAAGCGCTGGCGCAGATGGGATTCAAGGCGCTGGCCTCGAGCAGCGCCGGCTTTGCCTGGACGATCGGCAAGGCCGACAACCGCGTGACGATCGACGAGGTCTGCAGGCATCTCACTGAGCTGTGTGCGGCGGTTGATATTCCCGTCAACGCCGATTTCGAAGGCGGCTTTGCGCATGAGCCTGACAAGGTCGCCGTCAATGTCGCGCGCGGCGTGAAGACGGGCGTGGCCGGTCTGTCGATCGAGGATTCGACCGGCGATGCATCAAAGCCGCTATATGACCGCGCTCAGGCGATCGAGCGCATCAAGGCGGCGCGCAAGGCCATCGATGCCGACCGGAGCGGTGTCTTGCTGACCGGCCGTTGTGAGGCCTTTCTGGTCGGCCAGGACGACCTCGCTTTGGTGATTGACCGGCTCTGCGCCTATGCGGAGGCTGGCGCCGAATGCCTCTATGCGCCGGGCATCAAGACCAGGGAGCAGATCACGGCGGTGGTGAAAGCGGTCGCGCCCAAGCCGGTCAATCTTCTGATCGGAGCGTCCGGTTTGTCGGTCAGGGAAGCCGCTGACCTCGGCGTGCGCCGGATCAGCGTCGGCGGTTCGCTCGCCCGCACCGCCTGGGCGGGCTTCATGCGCGCGGCCAAGGAGATCGCCGAGCAGGGCACCTTCACCGAACTCGCCAAGGGTTATTCGGGCGTCGAGCTGAACAAGATGTTCCGTTAAGCGCGCTAAGAAACACGGAAGATGGCAACGAGGCGGAGATGAACCGCCTCGCTGACGTTTGAGGATTAGCCGCTATTGCTTTGCCGGTGCGTTGCCCGGGTTGGCGTTGTTGGTGCTGGCGCCGCCGGGGTTGCCCGGTGCCGGAGACGGCTTCTGCGGGTCGGCAGGCGCAGCCCCGGTCGTCGTGCCCGGCTGGCTGTTGGCGTGCGGGGTCACGTCACGCATGCCCGCAGGTGCTGCCGGCGGCGAGGTCGAGGCGGTGTTCTGGCTGCTGGCAGGAACGGGGGCTGTTGACGCCTGCTGATGCATCGAGGAATGGTTCAGTCCGTAGAACACCACGCCCAGCACCACCGCGATGCCGACCGCGAACAGGGCAACCCTCCCGCTGCTGGCGGGGCCTTCCGCCCGTTCCGGATCGACTTGCAAATCATTGTCGGGTTGGGCAGGCGAGCGCCCATCGTTGCCGACGATATTGGTTCGGGTCGGATTATTGAGGCGGTCGGGATCGTAAGGCGTGTTGGGGTTGGGTTCGATGGCCATGGCCGGATTCCTCCTTTGTCGTTTTGCGACAACGGCGAGGTGACCGGGCGAGTTCCGGGAACTTCCGCTATTCCACGGCGCGACGAGATCGCCTGAGTGGAATGGAACCACGAGCGAACCTGAGTCGGGCAGGATGTGGACGCTACCTCCCA
>NZ_JBAVCF010000330.1:0-29411 GCF_049586575.1 Bradyrhizobium sp. | reverse complement strand
GCTCGATCACCCCGACATTCATTTCGAAATTTTCTATGGCGCCTCCAATAACGAGCGCGCTTGGTGGGACAATCATCGCGCCTACGATCTGGGCTACCGCCCGACCGGCCGCGCCGAAGATTTCCGCGAACATGCTTTTGCCGAACAGGCCAAGCTCAGTCCGGATCCGGTCGGCGATTTCTATCAGGGCGGCGCTTTCTGCGGCATGGAGTTCGATGGCGACAAGAGGCGGATCATCGATCTGAAGTGAAGGATGGTGTTATTCCGGACGCGCCAACGGGTCGGCGCAATGCGCGGCCCGAAGACAAGCTCCGCGGCGATCCGGAATTTCGAAATTCAGGTGCGCGCTTGCGCACGAGGTTTGCCTCTTCGAGGCACCCCGGAATGATGTCATAAAAGCAATAAAGGAAAACATAAATGGCCGACGGCTTGCGCAAGGGACTGGCGAATTATGGCGATCCCGGCTTTTCGCTGTTTCTGCGCAAGGTCTTCATCAAGGCGATGGGCTATTCGGACGACGCGCTCAATCGCCCCATCGTCGGCATCACCAATACCTATAGCGACTACAATCCTTGTCACGGCAACGCGCCGCAGATCATCGAGGCGGTGAAGCGTGGCGTGATGCTGTCCGGCGCGATGCCGATGGTGTTTCCGACGATTTCGATCGCGGAAAGCTTTTCGCATCCGACCTCGATGTACCTGCGCAACCTGATGGCGATGGATACCGAGGAGATGATCCGCGCCCAACCGATGGATGCGGTCGTGGTGATCGGCGGTTGCGACAAGACCTTGCCGGCGCAAATCATGGCCGCGATCTCGGCCGACCTCCCGACCGTCGTCGTCCCCGTCGGCCCGATGGTGGTCGGCCATCACCGGGGCGAAGTGCTTGGCGCCTGTACCGATTGCCGAAGGCTGTGGGGCAAACACCGCGCCGGCGAAATCGACGACGTCGAGATTGAGGCGGTCTCATCGCGGCTCGCACCCTCGGTCGGCACCTGCATGGTGATGGGTACAGCAAGCACCATGGCCTGCGTCACCGAGGCGCTCGGCCTGTCGCTGCCGATGAGTGCGACGATTCCCGCACCCCATGCCGAGCGCTTTCGGCTGGCGGAGGCCAGCGGCAAGGTCGGCGCCGAAATGGCCAAGGCCAAGGGGCCGAAGCCGAGCGAGCTGTTGACGGCGTCTTCCTTTAGGAACGCGCAGGTGGTGATGCAGGCGATCGGCGGGTCGACCAACGGCCTCATTCATTTGACTGCGATCGCCAACCGCAGCCCGCATCGCATCGATCTGGCAGCCTTCGACAAGTTGGGCCGCGAAGTGCCGGTTCTGATCGACCTGAAGCCATCAGGTGCACACTACATGGAACATTTCCACCACGCCGGTGGGGTGCCGAAACTGATGGCCCAACTCGGCGATCTCATCGATCTCGACGCCAAGACGATCACCGGAGCTGCCTTGCGCGACGTGGTGGCGGGCGCCGAAGAAGTGCCGGGGCAGGACGTCATTCGCTCGCGAAAGAACCCGATCAAGGCAGAGGGATCGATGGCGGTCTTGCACGGCAACCTCGCGCCGCGCGGTGCCGTCATCAAGCAGTCGGCGGCAACGGCAAAACTGCTGCAGCACACCGGCCGTGCCGTGGTGTTCGAATCCGTCGAAGACATGACGTTGCGGGTGGACGATCCCGCACTGGAAGTTTCCGCCGATGACGTGCTGGTGCTGCGCAACGCCGGTCCGAAGGGTGCACCGGGCATGCCGGAGGCGGGCTATCTGCCGATCCCGACCAAGCTGTTGCGTGCGGGTGTGAAAGACATGGTGCGGATTTCGGATGCGCGAATGAGCGGTACCGCGTTCGGCACCATCGTGCTGCACATCACGCCGGAATCGGCCGTCGGCGGGCCGCTGGCGCTGGTGAAAACCGGCGACATGATCCGGCTCGACGTCAGCAAGCGCAGCATCGATCTCCTGGTCGACGCTGCCGAGCTCGAAAAGCGCCGTGCGGCACTCAAGCTGCCTAAGGCGGAATGGGCCAAGCGCGGCTACGCGCATCTGTTTAACGAGACCATTTTGCAGGCTGATGAAGGCTGCGATTTCGATTTCATGCGCGCCCAGGGAAAGTAAGAAGGGCAAGCCCGCCGGTCCAAAAGCAGCTCTCCACCCTCAGTTCGATTGACATCCCGACAAGGCCGATGGGATGATCCAAGAAAACAATCGGGGAGGGGGAGACGATGGCAAGCTTGGGCAAGCCTTTCGGAGCGGTCGTTGCCGCATTTCTGTTCACGGCTGCTGGCGCCACCGCGCAGGAGGTGAAGCATTACCGCTTCGCCTACGACCAGCCACATAGCACCGGCTACGGGATCCTCGGCGATATCTTTGCTGACAAGCTCAAGACGCTCAGCAAGGGCACGATGCTGATCGATCAATATCCCGGCGCGCAGCTGGGGCAGGAGCCGCAAGTGCTTCAGCTCGTGAAATCCGGCGATGTCGAGTTCTGCATTTCGTCTTCGGCCAATGCGGCGACGCTCTCGCCGGAGGCCGGCGTGATGTCGATGCACTTCCTGTTCCGCAACGAGGCCCATCTTGTCAAAGCGATCGCGGATCCCGAGGTCTCCAAAGCCGTCAAGGCGATGATTGCGGATACGGTGAAGGGCGCCCGGGTCATTGGGCTCGCCACACTCGGTCTGCGTCACATGTACTCCAAACGCGAAATCCGGAAGATCGAGGACATCAAGGGGCTGAAGGTGCGGGTTCAGGCGACGCCGACCGAGGACATCATGTTCCCGGCCTACGGCGCGCAGATCGTGCATATGCCGTTCGGCAGCGTCTATACGTCGTTGCAGACCGGGGTGGTGGACGTCGGCGAAAACGGCATCAACGTCTATCTCGCCAACAAGCACTACGAGGTCGCGCCCGTGCTGTCGTTGACGGAACACGAGGCCAACAACAGTCTGCTCTGGATCAGCGACAAACTGTGGAACAGCCTCACGCCGGAACAACAGGGCTGGGTGCAGGCCGCGGCCGACGAGGTCAACCGCACCCAACCCGCCAAGGCGCTCGAGCTCGAACATCAGTCGGCGGAAAAGTTGAAATCGATCGGGGTTAAGGTCGTCACCGATGTCGACAAGTCCGGATTTACCGCGATCGCCGATCCTTATCTCGACAAGCTCGCCAAGCAGCTCGGACCCCATGCCGAGAAAATCAAGAACCTGATCCGCGCCATCAACTGACGCGGCCCAAAAAATCAACGGGAGGAAGAGACGTTGCGTCACCAAGGAAAAATAGCAGGCCTGCTGGGTTTTGTCGTCGCAGCGATGTTTGCGGGCACGGCGGGCGCGCAAGAGGTCAAGCACTATCGCTTCGCGCACGACCAGCAGCTCAATTCGGGCTACAGCATCGCCTATGACATCTTCTCGGCCAAGCTCAAGGAATTGAGCAAGGGAACGATGCTGGTCGACCAATACCCGGGCGCGCAGCTCGGTCAAGAGTCGCAAATCCTGCAACTGGTGCGTTCGGGCGATATCGATTTTGCGATCGTATCCTCGGCCAATACGTCGACGATCTCGCCGCAGGCGGGCGTGATGTCGCTGCACTTTCTGTTTCGCAACGAAGATCATGACGTCAAGGCGCTCGGCGACCAGAAAGTGTTCGAGGCCGTTCACGACATGATCGAGGATACGGTCAAGGGGCTTCATGCGATTGGGCTTGGTACGCAGGGCTTCCGGCACTTCTACGGCAAGCGGGAAGTACGCAAGGTCGACGACCTCAAAGGGTACAAGGTTCGGGTGCAGGCCACCGCGACCGAAGACACGATGTTCGCCGCCTATGGCGCCCAGACCGTGCACATGCCGTTCGGCAGCGTCTATACCTCGCTACAGACGGGCGTGGTGGATTTCGGGGAGAATGCCGTCAACGTCTATCTCATCAATCGCCACTACGAGGTCGCGCCCGTCCTCTCCATGACCGAGCATGAAGCCAACAACGCCATCCTTTGGATCAGCGACAAGCTCTGGCAAAGCCTCAACGCCGAGCAGCGGGGCTGGGTACAAGCGGCCGCGCGGGACGTCAGCCTTCAGGAGCCGAAGCGGGCGTTTGACCTGGAGCGTGCCGCCGCCGCCAAGCTGCAAAAGATGGGCGTCAAGATCGTGACCGATGTTGACAAGACGGGATTTCAGAAAATCGCCGACCCCTATCTCGACAAGCTCGCCAAGGACCTCGGGCCTCATGCTGAGAAGATCAAGGACCTGATCAAGGCGATCAATTGAAACTCTCTCGCTGGTAGTCCCGGCGAACGCCGGGACCCGTATGCCGCGGCCTTCGAAGAGAGTGACGAGGTCGCCAACTTTCCTTCAATAATGGACGCCGGTGGTTATGGATCCCGGCGTTCGCCGGGACGACAAGAAGTTTATCGGTCGACGGGGAGTTGAAGAATGGCCATCGCCGACAAACTGGTCTTGCAGCGGCACCATCACCTGAAATGGCGCGCGCTCGATCGGCTCGAACTCGTGCTGATGATGGTGTGCGGGGCGCTATGTTTCGGCTTCTCGCTGTCCGTCTTGTTCGACATCGTCACCCGCACCATCGGCCATCCCTGGCTGTGGTTGCAGGAAGTCACCTCGACCCTTTTCATCTATGCGATTTTCATTGGCGCGGCGGCGGCGACCCGCCGCAACGATCATCTGTATCTGACCGCGATCTCGGATTCGCTGCATGGCATGCCGCGGATGATTGTCGAGATCATCATTCGCATCGTCGTGCTCGGCGTGGCGTTTTGCCTGATCTGGTTCGGCTATATCAACTACCTCCGCGGCTTCGGCAGCTTCCGCCTGCCGTCCGGCACGCCGATCGCCTCGCTCTATGCGGTGATTCCACTCTCCGCGATCTTGATCGCGTTGTTCACGGTCGAGCAGCTCGTCAACGGCATCCGCAACGGTTTCGACCATCCGGAGCCGGAAGAGGAGATGATCATCCCTCCTGTTGAGACTTTCTTCGATCGGAGGACGGGGCTGTGAGTGCGCCGATCGTCCTCGCATTGATGTCCTTCTGCTTCCTGTTCTTCGGCTATCTCGGTGTGCCCGTGCCGTTTTCGCTGATGGCGGGCGTTTTCGTCGGCGCGCTTTTGACCGATGTGTCGCTGGCGGCGATTGTTCAGAAGATCTTTGACGGCGTCGATTCGGAAGCTTTGCTGGCGATCCCGTTTTTCCTGCTGGTCGGCGAACTCATGAGCTCGGCCAACGTGGTCGTGCGGATAGCGAACCTGTCGCTGTCGCTGGTCGGCCATATCAAGGGCGGGCTGTCGCAGGTGGTCGTCGTCTTCAGCATGTTCTTTTCGGAAATGTCGGGCTCGACCACGGCCGATGTCGCGGTGATGAGCCGCGCGCTCGGCGGGCCGATGCGGCGCGAAGGCTACAGCCCCGATTTCATCGCCGCGATCATCGCTGCCGCATCGACCATCGCGGCATTGGTGCCGCCGAGCATCACCGCCGTGGTCTATGGCGCGGTCGGCAACGTCTCGATCGCAGGCCTGTTCATGGCCGGCTTCCTGCCGGGTCTCATGATCGGCATTGGCCTGATGATCTATTGCTACTTCTTCGGACCCGTCGGCTCACGCAAGCCGCGCGCTTCCATGCGCCAGGTCGTGTTCGCGACCGGGGACGCCGCGCTGCCGCTGATGATCCCGGTGATTTTGCTCGGTGGCATCCTCACCGGCTGGTTCACGCCGACGGAAGCCGGCGTGGTCGCGGTGCTCTGGATCATCGCAGTCGTGATTCCCGCGCTCAACCGGGGGCATATCAGGAAAATCCCATATGATTTCTGCCTGGCCGGGTTGATCTTCTCCTTGCCGCTGATCACGATCGGCGCCGCGAACGCGTTTGGCTGGATGCTCGCCTATCTGCGCGGCGCGATCGTGATCGCCGACTGGATCACGTCGATCGCCGGCAACAACCCGCAATACATGATGTTGCTGCTGGTACTGTTGTTCACCGTGGTCGGCGATTTCATCGAGCCGGTGCCGACCATCATCATCTTCATGCCGCTGGTGAATACGTTGACGCAGGCCGGCGACATCAACGGCGTGCACATGGGCGTGGTGCTGATTGCGACGCTCGCCTTCGGCATGATCACGCCGCCTTACGGGCTGGTGCTGTTGATGGCGTCGAAATTCGTCGGCGTGCCATTTTCCAAGGCTCTACGCGCGGCCCTGCCGATCTACGTCGTGTTCCTCGTGACCATCATCTTCACCATCTATTGTCCGAAGGTGGTGCTGTGGCTGCCCAAGCACGTGATCCCGGAGTCAGTCGGCTGCTTCAAGTCACCTGCGGGCACCGGCTATATCTGTCCGAATTGACGGCTTTTATGGCGGTCATGCCCCGCGAAGGCGGGGCATCCAGTTACCACGAGCGTCAGTCAATTGTTCCGCCGCAGGTTACTGGATCATCCGCCTTCGCGGATGATGACAGCCGGGCGAATGGCGCCGATGCCAGCTCACTTACCCTTGCGGGTGAACTTTTCGATCGCGGCGCGAGATTCATCGGTATGCATGCAGTCGATGATCGCGTCGCGCTCGGCGGCAAGCTGCTGCTCGATCGGGTTGGTTGGGGCGCGCTGGATCAGCATCTTGGTGGCGGCGATCGCTGGCGGCGTATTCCGGGCAAGCCGGTGCGCCAGTTCGCGCGTCGCGGCTTTCAGTTCCCCCGCCGGAACCACTTTCGCGACCAATCCCCATTGCATGGCCTGGGCGGCTGAAAAACTGTCCTCGGCCAGGAAAATCTGTAGCGCACGCCGCGGACCGACAGCGGCCGTGACGCCGACGGTACCCCCACCATCGGGAGATGCTCCGATTTTGCCATAGGCCGGGGTGAAGCGGGCATCCTCAGTGGCGATGCAGAGATCGGCCATGAAAGCGAGCGAGAGTCCGGCGCCGGCGGCCGAGCCATGGACGCTCGCCAGCACGATCTTGGGCATCCGCTGCAAGGCGGCGATGAAGGCGTGATAGTGGTGCAGCATTTCGCCGACGACGGGGGCGATCCTGTCGGCCGCTGCGGCAGCTCCAATCGTCTGAAGGTCGCCGCCGGCGCAAAACGCGCGGCCCGCGCCTTCGATTACCAGCACCCTGATGTCGTCGGAGGCCTCGATCTCGGCGGTCATGTCCTCAAGCCTTTTGGCGATCGTCAGATCGATCGAATTGAAACTCGCCGGGCGGTTGAGAGTGATCGTCGCAATCGGGCCATCGATTGCGAGCAGCGCCGGATCGGACGAGGGGGTGCTGGTTGCTTCTTGGGTTACAGCCATCGGAGAAGCCTCGGGGTCTTGGGGATGCGCCACATTTAAATCCCATCCAGCGGGTGGTGACAATCTCCGGCGGAGGCTGCAAGATGCCGGCAAAGCGCGGTAGCGGCCAACAGGGAGCAGGCGTCGTGGGCGTTCAGGCAGTGTTGAGCCGGCCGGTTTCGACCGCCGATCCGTTTTCGCACGGCTTTCTCAGTGATCCCTATCCGCATCACGAGGCCTTGCGCGAAGCCGGGCCGGTGGTGTGGCTCGAACGATATGGCATCTGGGCGATGGCCCGGCACGAACAGGTCCGCGATGCGCTGACGGACTGGCAGACCTATTGTTCGTCGGCGGGCGTGGGCCTGAGCGATTTCCGCAAGGAGCCGCCGTGGCGGCCGCCGAGCATCATTCTCGAAGCCGATCCGCCGCTGCATACGCGCACCCGCGCGGTGCTGACGCGCATCCTGTTGCCGGCGGCGATCAAGGTGTTGCGCGAGAGGTTCGAGCGCGAAGCTGAGGCGTTGATCGGGCGGCTGGTCGAACAACGCGAATTCGACGGCGTTGCCGATCTGGCCGAAGCCTATCCGCTGAAAGTATTTCCGGACGCGGTCGGGATCTCCGAGGAAGGCCGCGAGAACCTGCTGCCTTACGGCAGCATGGTGTTCAATTCGTTCGGCCCGCGGAACGATCTGTTTCAGCAGGCAATGGCCTGTGCCGGCCCGGTTCGCGAGTGGATCATGTCGAAATGCAGCCGCGCTGCGCTGGCGCCTGATGGCCTCGGCATGCAGATTTTCCATGCCGTCGATGCCGGCGAATTGTCCGAAGATGAAGCCGGGATGTTGGTGCGTTCGTTCCTGTCGGCTGGGATCGACACCACCGTCTACGGGCTTGGCAACGCGCTTTACTGCATGACGCGGTACCCCGAACAATGGCAAGCGCTTCGAAAGAATCCGAGCCTGATCCGCAACGCCTTTGAAGAGGTGTTGCGCTTCGAGGCGCCTTTGCAGACATTCTTCCGGACTACCACCCGGCCTGTCGAAGTCGGCGGTGTGCCACTTGGCGATGGAGAAAAGGTGCTGTTGTTCTTTGCATCCGCCAACCGCGATCCGCGCCGGTGGGAAAGGCCCGATACATTCGACGTCAGCCGTCGCGCGGCCGGGCACATGACCTTCGGCACCGGGATTCACGGCTGCGTCGGGCAGGCGGTGGCTCGCCTCGAGACAGAAGCGATATTGGGGGCGCTTGCAAAGCGCGTTGAATCGTTCGAATTAGTCGCGGAGCCGACGCGGCGATTGAACAATACGCTGCGTGGCTTCGACACCCTCCCGCTCCGCATCAAGACCGTCTGAGAGCATGACCCAAAAAACTGCTTTGATCGTCGGCGCCGGCCACGCCGGCTTCCAGGTTGCCGCTTCCTTGCGCCAGCATGGCTTTGGCGAACGAATCTGGCTGCTCAACGATGAGGCGCATCTGCCCTATCAGCGGCCGCCTCTGTCGAAAGCCTATCTCAAGGGCGAGGGCCGTCCCGACAGTCTGATGTTCCGGTCCGACAAGTTCTATCGCGATCAGAATATCGAATTGATCGGCGATCGCGCGGTTTCGATCGATCGCGCCGCGCAAAGGTTGCTGCTCGCCTCGGGTTCGTTCCTTGATTACGGGCATCTGGTGCTGGCGACCGGCGCCCGCAATCGTCTGCTCGATTTGCCCAACGCCAATCTGCCCGACGTGAAGTACTTGCGCATCCTCGACGAGAGCGAGGCGTTGCGGCAGCGTATCGGCACCGCAAAGCATGTGGCCGTGATCGGCGCGGGATTTATCGGCCTGGAATTCGCCGCCACCGCGCGGGCCAAGGGCCTCGAGGTCGATGTGATCGAACTAGGGTCGCGGGTGATGGCGCGCGCCGTCACCGCCGAGATCTCGGAATACTTTCAATCCCGGCACACCTCGGCCGGAATTCGCATTCACCTTGGCGTACAGGCGACCGGCATCGAAGCCGCGGATGGAAGGGTTGCCGGCGTCAGTCTCAGCGACGGCCGTCATATCCCGGCCGATCTGATCGTGGTTGGCGTCGGTGTCTTGCCGAATGTCGAGCTTGCCGCGGAAGCGGGCCTGCCGGTCGCGTCGGGTATTATCGTCAACGAGCATCTCTTGACCGCCGATCCCAATATTTCGGCGATCGGTGACTGCGCCCTGTTCGCAAGCCCGCGCTTTGGCGGTTCGCTGCGGCTTGAATCCGTGCAGAACGCCACCGATCAGGCGCGCTGCGTCGCGGCCCGGCTGACTGGTGACGCCAAGGTCTATGACGGCCTGCCGTGGTTCTGGAGCGACCAGAGCGACGACAAGCTTCAGATCGCCGGTCTCACCACCGGCTACGACCAGGTCGTGGTGCGCGGCGATCGGGAGGCGCGCTCGTTCTCGGCGTTCTGCTACAAGCAGGGCCAGTTGGTCGGCATCGAGTCGGTCAACCGCGCCGCCGACCACGTGTTCGGCCGCAAGATTCTCGGATTGAACCGCTCGATCGAACCGGAAAAGGCCGCCGACCCCGGCTTCGATCTGAAGGCGGCGCTGGCTTGAGGGAGCCAGAAATGCCTAATCCCAAAATTCCTTCTTGCGCCCGATCTGAAACTCCTGCTTGACGGTTTCGATGTCGGCAAGCGACGGCAGTCCGGCCTCGTTGCCGAGCCGCTGGATCTTGTATGCCGAGGCCGCGCGCGCAAATTCGAAATGGTCGTGCCAGCTTTTGCCGGGATTGTTGAGATACGAAAACACGTAAGCACCGTGAAATACATCACCGGCGCCGTTGGTATCGAGCACGCGCTCGCGCGGGATCGGAAGCGCGGGCATGGTGCGAACCGCCCCCGTTTCGTCGTACCAGAGCAGGCCTCTTTCGCCCTGGGTCACGCCGCCGACCCGGCAGCCGCGGCCCTTGAGGTAATCGAGCATTTTTTCCGGCGACATCTCCATCTGTTCGCAGAGCCGTTCGGCAACGATGGCGACGTCGATGAATTCCAACAGCTCATGGGTGTTGCTGCGCAGGCCGCCGCCGTCGAGCGAGGTCAGGATGCCGTCCTCGCGACACAGCTTGGCATAATGAATTGCGGCATCCGGCTGGTGACCGTCAACATGCAGCGCGCGACAGCCTTTGAGGTTGAGCACCGGAAAGGGGTGGATGTGTTCGTCGTCGCGGCAGCGGACGATAGCGCGCTTGCCGTCCTTCGGCATGATGAAGGAGAGCGAGGACGTGTTGACCTTGCGCGGGTGGATCGAGATGCCGTACTTCGCGCTCATGTCCTGGAACATCCGCCCCAGCCAGTCATTGGCGACGGTGGCGATCAGGTCCGGCACAATTCCGAGCTTGGCGCAGCAGAATGCCGCGGTGACCGCGTTGCCTCCGAAGGAGACCGCATAGGCGGAAGCGACGTGCTTCTCGTCGCCGGTCGGCATGTGGTCGGTAATGAACGTAACGTCGATATAGGTCTGTCCGATAAAGAGAGCCTGCATTCGCTATCCATCGTGGATGAGGGGGGTCCGGCCCGGCGGCCTACATTAGCACCGGTTTTGGCTGGCGATTCGCTGAAAATATTCGCAAGACCGCCTTCTTGGTTGCTAGAGATGGCGCCATGTGGCTGGACCGCCGCTCCGGTGCGGCCGTCCGTCATTCGCGCTGACATCAACGATCTGCGGCCGTTCCGGTTTCCCTGAGCAAGACACTAGGGGAGTGGATTTGACATTCGCTACCCCGTAGCCGCGCATTCGGAAAGCGAATGTCAAATCCAAAACTCCACTGGAAGCCAATATTTACTAGTGGTCCTTTGATTCTAACATTTGCAAAAAGTGCCAGCCAGAGTGGGATGCAAATGCTAGAATCGGACCACTAGGAGGCGTCGATGACCGTGCATTCCAGTCGCGTGATCTCCGGCCTCGATCATGTCGTGGTGCTGGTTGAGGACATCAAGGCTGGCGCCAAAGCTTGTGAGCTCTTGCTCGGGCGCAGCCCCTCCTGGCGAAGCGACGGCGACGGCTCAAAGACCGTATTGTTCACCCTCGATAACATGTCGCTTGAGCTGATGGCGCCGGCCGGCGATACGCCGGCGGCCGGTCGCATTCGCGAGATTATCGGACGGTCGGGCGAGGGTCTCGCGAGTCTTTGTTTTGGGGTAAGCGACATTGCGAAAGCGTATCGCCGGCTCGATCGGGTGGCGCTGAAACCGGAGCCGATCGCCGAGGTCGAAAGCCATAATCCTGACTCGGGTTCGATCCTGCATTGGAAGCGTACCCGCGCCGCGACCGATCTCACGCGGGGAGTACGGATGTTCTTTCTCGAACTGGCCAAGGCGCGGCCGCATTCGGCCGCAACGTCGCCCTCGCCGGTTCTGGGGCTCGATCACGTCGTGATTTCGACCGGGGATCCCGAGCGCGCCGCCGCACTCTACGGTGCGCGGCTCGGCCTCGATATGGCGCTCGACCGATCGCATCAGGAGTGGGGCCAATTGATGTTCTTCCGCTGTGGCGATCTGATCGTCGAAGTGGTGAAGCGGCCGGTCGCCGATGCCGACCCGACGCACGACAAGTTATGGGGATTGAGCTGGCGGGTTGCCGATATTGACGCCACGCGTGCGCGGCTCGTCGCGGCTGGCATCAACGTCTCGGAGGTTCGCGCAGGCCGCAAGCCGGGCACGCGGGTGATGAGCGTGCGGGGCGGCACCTGCGGCGTTCACACGCTGCTGCTGGAGCGGACGGCGGGGTGATTTGCTTTCTTGCTTCGGGAGAAGGGAAAGAGACGGCTGCGCGACAGCCGCGATCGCGGGACGCCCTGCTCGACGTGGTTCATTTTCTCGACCGCGCGTGCTACAGCGAAACGCAAGATTAAAGTATTTTCAGGCGCGCTTCCGGCGTCGGCGGGATTGTGCAAGTTGACCAGAACCAGGCCAAACCAGAAGTGGCAGCGTGATCCGGAAGGAATGCGGCTTCGTATTCTCGAGGCGGCGAAGGAGGAATTTGCCGCTCACGGGCTTGCCGGTGCACGGGTCGACCGGATCGCGGCCAAGGCCGGCGCCAACAAGCGCATGCTTTATTATCACGTCGGCAAGAAGGACGAGCTTTATCTCACCGTGCTCGAAGGCGCCTATGAGAAGATCAGGGTCGAGGAGCGCGGGCTCGACCTCGAACACCTCGATCCGCCCGAGGCGATCGAGCGCCTGATCCATTTTACCTGGAATTATTTCCTGAGGAATCCCGAGTTCCTGGCGCTGCTCAACACCGAAAACCTTGCGAAAGCGCGCCATCTCAAGCGCTCCGCCAAGGTGAAGTCGATGCACTCGCCGTTCGTCGAAATGATCAGCACCGTCGTGCAACGGGGTGTGCGAAGCGGCGACTTCGTCGTCGCGGTCGATCCGGTGCAGCTTTATATTTCGATCGCCGCGTTGTGCTTTTTTTATCTGTCGAACAGCGCGACCCTGAGCGTAATTTTCGGCCGCGATCTTCTGAACGAAGAGGCGAGAGACGAGCGCCTCGATCATATGGTCGCGCTGGTGCTGGCGGCGCTGACCGGTAAATCCCTTGCGGCCTTCGGCAAGCAAAAGGCGCAGGCAATGCCTGCGCCAGTTCTTTCCATCGCAAAGTAACGTGTAAGTTGATCGGGTCAGTTACCCGCGCCAGTCAGATCATCCTAGCGAGATCCCCAATAAGGCGGTCCCATATTCCGGTCGATCGATCCGGGGTATTGGCCATCGCCATAGGGGCCGCCCCATCCGGTCGGATAGGTCGGTTCGGCGATGCCGAAGTCGAAGTGATCGAAGTCCTGGGCAGTCATGAACCTTCCATGACCGTAGTTATCGCCGGTGGGCAGATATCTATTCGGGACGTACTCCCTCGCCATGGCCGGTCCCGCGATCGTCATTGCAAGTACCACAGCACCAATCAATCTGAATTTCATCATAATCAATCTCCTGCGACGGCCTGTAACGGCGGACCTGTCAACAAGCGGAACAACGCGCCTTCGTCGCAAAAAGGCAGCTGTTGTCCGGTTGGTGCAGAGATAACTCCCGAACACGGCACACGCGCCGCCGTTGCTCCCTAAAATTCTGTTTACTGTCCGATAGGAACGTCGGCTGCGAAACCGCAAAAGCGCTGGACAGTATTTATCCAACGGGTTAATTTCCAAGAAAATCGAGCACGACGGGGGCGCGAGGGGCAATGTCGAAAGCGTTGAACGCGGCCTGGGTGCGGCCGTTTTTGTTCCTGATTTTCATCGTCATCGCCTGGGATCTGTCGATCCGGTTGTTCAAGATTCCCGCATATCAAATTCCCGCGCCCGCTGATGTCGTCGCGGTGCTGTGGCAGGATTGGCCGGAACTCGCCCGCCAATCCTGGCCAACTACCTACGCGACCATCTGGGGCTTCGTCTTGTCGGCGCTGTTCGGCATTCCCGCCGCCATGCTGATCGCGGGATCCAGGACGGTCGAGAGCTACGTCTATCCGCTGCTCGTGTTCTCGCAATCGGTGCCGAAGATTGCGATCGCGCCGCTGTTCGTGGTCTGGTTCGGCTTTGGCATCCTGCCGAAAATCATCTCGGCTTTCCTGCTTGGATTTTTCCCCGTGGTGGTTTCCGCGGTGCAGGGATTCAAGTCGGTCGATCCCGACATGGTGGATCTTGCGCGCGCCATGCAGGGCAGCCGCTTTCATGTTTTCCGCGCGGTCAATTTTCCGCATGCGCTGCCTGCGATTTTCTCCGGCCTGAAGGTTTCCATCACGCTCGCTGTCGTCGGCGCCGTCGTTGGCGAATTCGTCGGCTCCAATTCCGGCATCGGCTACGTCTTGCAGCGTTCGATCGGCACCTTCGATCTGCCGACGATGTTTGCGGCGCTGGTGATCCTGGCGCTGCTCGGCGTGGTGCTGTTCTGGATCGTCGACCGCATCGAGCGCCTGGTGGTGCCGTGGCACGTCAGCCAGCGCGAGGACATCATCGTCGCCGCTTGAGCGGGTCATAAGGGTTTAAGAAGCCGTCAAGGGGCTGCTCAAGAATATAGCTGGGAGGATGACATGGTGCGTTTGGTTGCAGCTCTTGCAGCGGTGCTGATCGGATCGATGCTGGCAACGCTGCCGGCGAAGGCCGCCGACAAGGTGGTGCTGATGCTCAATTGGTACGTCTATGGCGAGCACGCACCGTTCTATTACGGCAAGGCCAAAGGCATTTACGCTGCCGAGGGCATCGACCTCGAAATCCAGGAAGGCCGCGGTTCGGCAGCGACCACGCAGGCGGTGGCAGCGAAGACAGCCAATTTCGGCTATGTCGATGTGCCGACCATGATGCGCGCGGCGGTCAAGGGTGCGCCCATCATCGCGACCGGCGTGTTGCTTCAGACCAGCCCGATGTCGGTGATGGGTCTTGTCGAGAAGAACATCCGCAAGCCCGAGGATATCAAGGGTAAGACGGTGGCGATTACCCCGGCCGATTCCATGACGCAGATCTGGCCGCTATTCCTGAAGAAAACGGGACTGAAGGAGAGCGACTTCACCACGGTTGCCGGTGACGGCCAGACCAAGCTCAACGCAGTCATCAACGGTCGGGCCGATCTTCTGCTCGGCTATGTCATGGACCAGTCGATGAAGATCAAGGACGCCACCGGCAAGGACGTCTATCCGATCAAGTTTGCCGATTACGGCATCAACATGGTGTCGTCGGGGCTTGTCGCAAACACGGATTACGTCAAGGCCAACGCCGACGTCGTGAAGCGCTTCATGTCTGCGACGACCAAGGCGGTCGAAGCCGCGGAAAAAGACCCCAAGGGTGCGGCGCAATCGATCCTCGATGCCAACCCCAAAGGCGGCAAGATCGATACGCTTACGCAGGGTTTCGAACTGACGATTCCGCTCTACCGAACGCCGGAAACGAAGGGCAAGCGGCCATTCCAGGTGACCGACCAGAACATGGCGGATTCCGTCAACTTGATGGTCGAGTATGGCGGGCTCGAAGCCAAGGCCAAGGAAAATCCGAAGGCGTTTTACACCAACGAGTATCTGCCGAAGTAACGAATGAGCGCCGTGAACAAAACCCCGAGTCCGTCAGCCGCGCACCTGCGCGTCGTGGCCGATCGCGGGGCGACCATGACGCCCGGCATCCGGTTGTCGGGTGTATCGAAAACCTACCGGTCGCGTGATGGCGATGTTCCATCATTGCAGCCGCTCGATTTTCACATCAATGCCGGTGAGTTTTTCGTCGTGGTCGGCCCCTCCGGCTGCGGCAAGTCCACGCTTCTGAAAATGATCTCGGGGCTGTTGCCGCCCTCGACCGGCGAAATTTTCGTCGAGGGCGAGAAGGTCGACAAGCCGCATGGCAATGTCGGCATCGTGTTCCAGAATGCGCTGCTCTTGCCCTGGCGCAACATCCTCAACAACGTGATGTTGCCGATCGATATGAAACGCCTGCCGCGCGGGGAGTATCTGCAGCGGGCGAAAGCGCTATTGAAACTTGTCGGGCTCGAGGGTTTTGAGAAAAAATTGCCCTGGCAACTCTCCGGCGGCATGCAGCAACGCGCCTCGATCTGCCGGGCGCTGGTGCACGACCCCAAGATCGTGCTGATGGATGAGCCGTTCGGCGCGCTCGATGCCATGACGCGCGAGCGCATGAATGTCGAACTGATGCGTATCCAGCGCGAGACCGGCAAGACCGTGCTGCTGATCACCCATTCGATTCCGGAGGCGGTTTTCCTTGCCGATCGCGTGCTGGTGATGACCGAGCGGCCCGGTGCGATTGCCGCGATCTACGACGTGGCTTTGCCGCGTCCGCGTTCGCTCGATGTCATGACCGATCCGGTATTCTCCGAACTGGTCCAGCGTATCCGCAAGCATTTCTTCACCCAGAGCGCGCTGGATTAAAGGTGTAACCCGATGCCGCTGTGCCTGGCCGTGCGGGATATCGCGCTTTTTGAACGATCTGTGCGTTTTGCCCGGCCGTTCCGCTTCGGCGCGGTCGTCGTCGAGGCCGCCGCGCAGGTATTCGTGCGTGCCGAGATCGAGATCGAGGGCAAGGGCCGCTCGGTCGGCGCCAGCGCCGAAATGATGGTGCCGAAATGGTTCGACAAGCGCGCATCTCTTTCGGCTGAGCACACGGTCGACGAATTGAGGCGTTCGCTTGCGATCGCGAGCCAGCTCTATCTTACAAGTTCCGGTTTCGACACCGCATTCGGCCATCACGCTTCGCGTGTCGCCGCGCAGATCGGGGCCTGTGCGAAGGAAGACATTCCGCCGCTCGCGGCGATCTTCGGCGCGGCGGAAATCAACAAGGCCGTTCTTGATGCGTTGTTGCGGGGCGCGGGCGCCAATTTCTTCGACGGCATGGCGGCCAACATCGCGGGCATCGATGCGCGGATGTCGCCTGATCTTGCCAACGAGGACATCACGCGGTTCTTGAGCAACTGCCGCCGCAGAGACCGGGTCGCGGTCCGCCACACGGTCGGCCTCGACGACAGGATTGAAGGGGCGGGCGGCGTTGTCGATACCAACGAAAATTCTGGTGCGCGTTATTTCAAGCTCAAGCTGGGCGGCAATCCAGACGCCGATGCCGCGCGGCTAACTCGTATCGGCCGCGAGCTTGCGACATTGCCTTTTGCCTATGGCGTTACACTCGATGCCAACGAGCAATATGCCGACCTGGCCGATTTGCGCAGCCTCGTCGACCATCTCGGCAAGGACACAGCGCTCGCCCCGATCGAAAGCCGGCTGCTCTATATCGAGCAGCCGATGCCGCGCGATATCACTCGCGCCGCGCCGCTCGACGGAATTGCGGCTTACGATTTCATCATCGACGAGGCCGACGATTCCTATAACGCATTCGTCGCCGCGCGCGCTCTCGGCTACCGCGGCATTTCCTCGAAATCGTGCAAGGGAATCTACAAGTCCGTGATCAACGCGACCCGCGCTGAGAAGTGGAGCACCCCGGGCGAAAAATTCTTTGTCACGGGCGAAGACCTGACCTGCCAGGCAGGGCTCGCCGTGCAGCAGGACCTCGCGCTCGGGGCCTTGATCGGGCTCTCCCACGCGGAACGTAACGGCCATCATTACGTCGATGGCTTTGCCGACACGCCGGAAGTGGAAGCCAATGCCTTCCTCGCTGCGCATCCCGATCTTTATGCCCGCGCCGGCAATCAAGTTCGGCTCGCTATCCATGACGGCGGCCTTCTGACGGATACCCTGAACACACCCGGCTTTGCGAGCGGCACCCATCCGCTGTGGTCGACGATGTCGCCGCTTCAACAACCAAAAGCAAAAACCTTGCAGGAGCAATCGCTATGACGACGCAACGCCTCGGCGTGATCATGAACGGTGTCACCGGCCGCATGGGCCTCAACCAGCATCTGATCCGCTCGATCGTCGCGATCCGCGATCAGGGCGGCGTGAAGCTTTCCAACGGCAATCGGGTGATGCCCGATCCGATCCTGGTCGGCCGCGATCCCGCGAAGGTGGAGGCGCTCGCCAAGCGCTTTGCGGTGGAACGCTGGACCACCGACCTCGACGCGGCCTTGTCCGACAAGAAGGACGCTGTGTTTTTCGACGCCGCGACCACGCAGGCCCGGCCGGGATTGCTGACCAGAGCGTTCAACGCCGGCAAGCATGTCTATTGCGAAAAGCCGACCGCAACCAACCTCGAAGAAGCCGTTGCGATCGTAAAGCTCGGCAACAGCAAGGGCCTCAAGCACGGCGTGGTACAAGACAAGCTGTTCTTGCCGGGTTTGAAGAAGCTGGCCTTCCTGCGCGATTCCGGATTTTTCGGCCGCATGCTCTCGGTACGCGGCGAGTTCGGCTACTGGGTATTCGAAGGTGACTGGCAGGAGGCGCAGCGGCCGTCGTGGAATTATCGCACCGAAGACGGCGGCGGCATCATCCTCGACATGGTCTGCCACTGGCGCTACGTGCTCGACAATCTCTTCGGCGAAGTCGAAAGCGTGGTTTGCATTGGCAACACCGATATTCCCGAGCGCTGGGACGAGCAGAACGAGAAGTACAAGGCGACCGCCGACGACTCGGCTTACGCCACCTTCCGTCTCAAGGGCGGCGTGATCGCGCATATCAACATGAGCTGGGTGACGCGCGTCTACCGCGGCGATCTCGTGACCTTCCAGGTTGACGGCACCCATGGTTCGGCGGTAGCGGGCCTGACCGACTGCATGATCCAGGCGCGGCAGGCGACGCCGCGGCCGGTGTGGAATCCCGACGAAAAACGCCTGCACGATTTCTATGCCGATTGGCAGAAGCTGCCGGAGAACGCGACGTACGACAACGGCTTCAAGGAACAATGGGAAATGTTCATCCGCCATGTCTGCGAAGACGCGCCCTATAAGTACACGCTGCTCGAAGGCGCCAAGGGTGTGCAACTCGCCGAATGCGCGCTCCAGAGCTGGCGCGAGCGCCGCTGGATCGATGTTGCGCCGATCAAGGTGTGAGGAGAGAGCCACCCATGAACAAGCCGGTGATGCCTGCCTCATCGTTATCCCTGAAGCTGCCGACCGCTGGTGGTGGAATGGAAACCTATCGCCTCGCAGCGTCGCGCAGTTTTCCCGCAAAGCTTGAAGGGACGCTCAACCGGGTGGCGTTTTCGGCCGCGCATGTCGTTGCCGATCCGCTCGCCGATGTCGATCCGTGGCTGACCGCGGCGATCGATTGGGACAAAACCATTGCCTTTCGCGAGCATGTCTGGGATCTCGGCCTTGGTGTGGCGGAGGCGATGGACACCGCGCAACGCGGCATGGGGCTCGATTGGCCGACCTCGCTCGAACTGATCCAGCGTTCGGTGCGGGCGGCCAGGGCTAGGGGCGGAGGCGCGCTGGTATTCTCCGGCGCCGGCACCGACCATCTTGCGGCTGAAGACGCCAAAACTCTCGACGACGTGATCCGTGCTTACGAACATCAGATCGCTGCGATCGAGAAGGCCGGCGGACGCGTCATCTTGATGGCCTCGCGCGCGCTCGCCAAAATCGCCCGTAGTCCTGACGATTACGCCGAGGTCTATGCCCGGGTGCTGTCGCAGGTGCGCGAGCCCGTGATCATCCACTGGCTCGGCGACATGTTCGATCCAGCACTGGCCGGTTACTGGGGAGCAGCCGATCTCGGCAAGGCGATGGATACCGCGGTCGCCATCGTCAACGCGCATGCATCGAAGGTCGACGGCGTCAAGATTTCGCTGCTCGACAAGCAGCGCGAGATCGACATGCGTTGCCGGTTGGCTGGCGGCGTCAAGATGTATACCGGCGATGATTTCAATTACGCCGAGCTGATCGCCGGCGACGACGGGGGCTATTCGCACGCGCTGCTCGGCATTTTCGATGCGATCGCGCCTGCGGCGTCCTATGCCTTGTCGCGGTTGGCCGCTTCCGATGCGCAAGGCTTTCACGACGTGCTTGGGCCAACCGTTGCGTTGTCTCGTCACATCTTCAAGGCGCCGACGCGCTTCTACAAGACCGGCATCGTGTTCATGGCCTACCTGAACGGGCATCAGGACCATTTCACCATGGTCGGCGGGCAGGAGAGTACGCGCTCGACGCAGCATCTGGCCGAACTGTTTCGCCTTGCCGATCAGGCAGGACTTTTGGCCAATCCCGAGCAGGCGACACGGCGCATGAAAGCCGTGCTTGCGGTCCATGGCATAGAAGCGTGATGCGGGATTTTTCGGCCGACCATCGCTGGCTGTCGCTCAACACCGCGACCATCCGCAAGCAGGGCGATCTGCTGCAGATTATCGACGCCTGCGCGCGGCATGGCATTCGCGCCATCGATCCCTGGCGCGACCAGGTGGCTGCCGTCGGGCTCGATCGGGCCGTGCGGGCCGTACGCGATACAGGCCTGGAGCTTTCCGGCTATTGCCGCGGTGGCATGTTCACCTCGGACGCCGTGCGCCGCATGGAAGTGCGCGACGATAACCGCCGCGCGGTCGATGAAGCCAAAGCACTCGGTGCCCCCTGCATCGTGCTCGTGGTCGGCGGCCTGCCGCAATATTCGCGGCCCGGAAGCGCACCGTCGAAGGATATCGCAGCCGCGCGAGGACAGGTCGAAGACGCCATCGCCGAGATGATGGAATATGCGAAGGCGGCCAAGATGCCGCTTGCGATCGAGCCGCTGCACCCCGCCTATGCGGCCGACCGCGCCTGCGTGAACACGACACGGCAGGCGCTCGACATTTGCGACCGGCTCGACCCTGATCGCACCGGCGCGCTCGGCGTGGCGCTCGACGTCTACCATATCTGGTGGGACCCGGAGCTATCGTCGCAGATTACGCGCGCGGGCAGGGACCGCCTGCTGGCGTTTCATGTCTGCGACTGGCTGGTGCCAACCAAGGACATTCTCAACGATCGCGGCATGATGGGAGATGGCGCGATCGACATCAAATCGCTCCGCCGTGCGATAGAGGCCGTAGGGTTTGTCGGCTATTCGGAAATCGAGATTTTTTCCGAAGACTGGTGGGTGAAGCCCGTGGACGAGGTGTTGCGCACATGCATCGAGCGGCATCGCACAGTGGTGTAACAAAAGTCTTCCCCAAGTCGAATTATCTGCAGACGTGTTCGTGCCTCGGGCGGCGTGTGTGATCGAAACCATGAAGAAGGGGCACGCGGAATTCTACGCCAGTGGCTACTTGCAAATCTGCAAGGTGATCCGCGAGATCGGGCCGTTCAAGCACAGCTAGAATTGTAGCGGCCGCGACGCGTGGCGCGGCCTGAGCTTGCTATTTCCTGTCCGCCGCTTCCCCGCCGATGTTGGCAGCCCCTGTCCCGCTGCAGCCGCTGGCGCCGTAACGCACGAATTTCTGCACGCGCTTTCCGGTATCGACTTCGCCGGTATAGATATTGCCCTGGCTGTCGAGGCTGACCTGATGCAGCCAGTGGAAATCGCCCGCCATCCGGCCGCCATGTCCGAGCCGGCCGAGCTGCTCCAGATTGTTTCGGCCCAAGATGTAGATTGTCTGGTTGGTGTTGTCGCCGACGTAGAGACAGCTTTGCGCCATGTCGGGCGAGAAGTTCATCGACACCGCCGTCCCCGGCATCACCGGCTGGGTGTAGGTCTTCGCGCTGATGAAACGCTCGGTTACGAAGCCGCATTTGCCGGCCTCGCCATTCGGATTGCTGCACTCCTTGCCGAGCATGGGATCCTTGCTGTCGAACACCTGAATGCGATCGTTGCCGCGGTCGCAAACATAGATCTTGCCGTCGTCGGCAATCTTCACGCAGTGCACCGGGTTGCGGAAGAAAGCCGGTTTGGTTTCGCCTTTCGCGGCGGCTTGCGGCCAGGTGCCGGCGGCGGCAGCCGCCGCGTCGTCGATCGGGTTGCTTCCATAGGCGCCGAAATGGCCGATGTATTTTCCGGTATCGGCGTCGACGATCAGGATGCGACGGTTGCCATAGCCATCGGCAACGTAGAGGCGGTTGGTCTTGGCGTCGACCACCATATCGGCGGGCCGGTAGAGCAGCGGCGTGCCATTGAGACCGCCGTCCTTGCTGTTGCTATCGGGCGCGGTCGGCGTGCCGCCGATCCGCATCTTGAAATTGCCGTCCCTGTCGAACTTCAGAATGAAACCGTCGCCGCCATCCTTGTTGGTGGTCCACGGAATTTCCTTGTCGCCTGCCTTGTGGGCAGGAGAATTGCCGGCGATCCAGACATTGTCGTTCTGGTCGACATAGATGCCATGCTCGACGTTAGGCCAGATGCAGCCGGCTTCCGCCTTGCATTTGCCGCCGATGAAACCCGGATCAGCCGGGCCGCCCCAGGCGCGCAGCAATTTGCCGTTTCCGTCGAATTCCATCACCGAAGGCGCGGCCCGGCAGCAATCCGCGCCAAAGCCGTTGACCCGCACGAAGCCCAGGCCGTTGACCGGCTGGCCTTTGGCGTCGGTCGCACCCGCTATCGCGCCATCGAGCCCTGCCTCGTCGTCGGTGAGCGTGCGCGGCCGGTTGTAGACCCAGACATGGTCGTGATGGTCGACATACAGCCCACCGACCTGTCCCAACAGCCAGCTATGTGGCAGCGGCTGCGGCCAGGTCGGATCGACGACAAACTCCGGCGTTTTTCCGGCGGTAGACCGGTCGTAGACGCCGGTCTGCTTTTGCAAGAGATCGACGATGGCGTTGCCCTTGAGTGGGCTCGCGTCATCGGCGCGTGCTGGCATAGCCATGGCGCTCAAGAGCAGGCAGGAAAGTAGCGTTGCGAATTTCGATGCGTTCTTCATCCCCAAAACTCTTTTGTTTTTGTTGTCAGCATTTTTTGTTTCGGGGAAAATCCTCGCTGGCTTTGAGCGACCTGTCAATTCAGGCCGGGTGGTCATCGCGGCTCAATCGATTGTGCACGGCACGCTCAAAAACCCCCGAAAGCGGGCACGGCCACCACGCAGGAGCGTGCCTTTCAGCGCGTAACGCGGAAATCGTCTCAGAAATCCTGAAATCGCGACCGCGCCTTCGAGCCGCGCCAGCGCCATCCCGGCACATTGATGCGCGCCGGTAGCGAAGGCGAGATGCCGGTTCGGGGTGCGGCTTATGTCGAACATTTCGGCGTTTTCGAACTGCCTTTCGTCGCGGTTGGCGGCGCCGATGCAGAGCGTGACGCCGGTGCCGGGCGGGAGTTCAACACCGCCGAGTTCGACCCGCTCGGTCGTCATGCGATTGCCGAGCTGGTTGGAGCTCTCATAGCGGAGTATTTCCTCGATCGCGGTTTTGATGAGCGCGGGATTTTCGATCAGCTTCGCCTTTTCTGAACCGTGGTTTGCAAGCGTCACCAGGCCATTGCCGATCAGATTGGTGGTGGTCTCGTGACCGGCATTGAGCAGGAAGATGCAGTTGTGCAGGAGCTCCTTCTCGGTGAGGCGCTCGCCGTTGGTCTCGCCCTGGATCAAACGCGTCAGCACGTCACGCTCGCCATCGCCAGGCTTTGTCCGCCGCCGCGCCACCAGTGTTTCCAGATAGAGGAGGAATTCCCGCACGGCGTCGTTGCCGCGGGCGAAGGCTTCCGCGCCGATCACCGGCTCGAGGGCGCCGAGAATAGCGAGCGACCAGCCGCGCAGCGGCTCACGCTCGTCCGGCGGCACGTCGAGGAGGTTGCCGATCACCTCAATCGGAATCGCGGCGGCAAAGTCTGCGATCAAATCAACCTCGCTTTTGCCGGCCAGAGCGTCGAGCAGCCGATCGACGAGCGTCCTCAGAGCCGGCTCCATCTCGGCGATGGCGCGCGGCGACAGCGCGCCCATGATCAGCCGCCGCACGCGACTGTGCGCCGGCGGGTCATTGAAAACGAGGCTGGTGGTGTGATGGTCGTAGAGCAGGGAGGCGCCGTATTTCGGCGCGAATTCCTTTTTCTTGTCGGATGAGAAGGCGCGGGTGTTCTTGTAGGCGTTGAGCAGATCGTCATAGCGGGTCAGGAAATACGACCCGTTGGCCATACGCTTGACCGGCGCGTGTTCCCGCAGTGCACGATAGGTCGGATAGGGGTCGGCGTAGAATTCGTGGGTGAGCTTCTCGATGTCGAAACTCTCGGCCAGCTCTCGCGCGTTCGCATTCATGCTGCTTGCATCCCAATAGTCCGATCCATTCCGCCGTTAGATACCGATATGCCGTTTTTGCTCTTTCGAAAAGCGTGGCACTCTCTACAGTCCGGCAGCTATCGATGACCCGCGATCTAACGGAAGCCAGCATGCACGTCCGCAACGAACCAAGAAAAGCGCCTGAAACCGAGCCCACTTGGCCGGACGACATTTTTGAGATTTTGCAGCGTTTCGATGTCCGCCAGGTGCCCTACGTGCCGGATGCCGGGCATTCGCAATTGATCAACCGGGTGCTCGCGGAGCGTTCCATGCGAGCGGTGTCGCTGACGACCGAAGAGGAAGGGATCGCGCTACTGGCAGGTGCCTGGGCAGGCGGTCAGCGCGGGGCGCTGTTGATGCAGTCGAGCGGTGTCGGCAATTGCGTCAATATGTTTTCGCTCACCCAGATTTTCCGCTTTCCATTCCTGACGCTGGTGACGATGCGCGGCGAATGGGGCGAGTTCAACCCGTGGCAGGTGCCGATGGGTTCGACTACCGCAGGCGTGTTCGAACTGTCCGGCATCAAGGTATTGCGGGCCTCGCACGCCAGCGAAGTGCGAGAAGTGGTCGAGGCGGCGGCGGGGCAGGCTTACAATGCCTGCACACCGACGGCCGTATTGTTGTCGCAACGCCTGATCGGCGCAAAGGTGTTCGTGAAATGAGCAAGGCAAATCTTCTCGAACGCCGCAGCGTGGTTGCAGCTCTGCTGGAAGGGCGCAAGGATGCCATCGCGGTCGGCGGTCTCGGCGCCTCGACCTATGATATTGCCGCGGCCGGCGATCACGATCGCAATTTCTATCTATGGGGCGCGATGGGCGGTGCCGTGATGATCGGTCTCGGCGTGGCGCTTGCCCAGCCGGAGCTTCCGGTCGTCGTGATTACCGGCGACGGCGAGATGCTGATGGGCATGGGAAGCCTTGCGACCGTCGGCCTGCAGCAGCCGAAGAATCTGACCATCGTCGTGCTGGACAACGAGGTCTATGGTGAAACCGGCGGGCAAGCGAGTCATACGGGAACCAATACCGATCTCGTCGGCGTGGCCAAAGCCTGCGGCATCCGCGATGCCCGCAACGTCGCGACCATGGCCGAGATCAAGGCGTTTGCGGCGTCCATGCAAGACGTGAAGGCCGGTCCGCGCTTTGCCAGCATCAAGATCGACAGCGCCAATCTGGAGCGGGTCCTCGCCAGCAGGGACGGCACGTTCATTGTGAACCGGATCCGCGGCTCATTGGGGTTCGGCCCGATCTAGACCCGCTCACCGGCGCCCCAACTTCTGTCCTCACAATGAGAATTTTGCGTCGCAGCAAATCCTTGACTTTCGGTTAAAGGTGAGTGCTTACTCACAAGATGAGCACCCTCCGCATGACCAGCGACCTGCGCCGGCAATTGATCCTGGGCGCTGCCAAGCGCTGCTTTGCCCGCCACGGTTTTGCCGGCACCACGACCAAGAGCGTGGCGGCGGCGGCCTCGATTTCCGAAGGGCTTCTGTTCAAGCATTTCCCAACCAAATCGGCGCTTTATGCAGAGATCCTCGCCGAAGAGTGCGCGGCCGATCCGGCGCTGCACCGCCTGCTCGAACTCGAGCCGTCCACCGAGACACTGGTTATTCTGATCCGCGAGATGATCGGTCATTTCCACGAAGTTCAGGCCATGCCGGATCAGCAGGAGGCCCAGCGGCTCCGCCTGATGTTGGCGAGCCACCTCGACGATGGTGAATTTGCCCGGCTGATTTACGACAAGATCGGCGGGCTGATCGGCCCGGTCTTCGTTGCCTCGCTCGAACGAGCCATTGAAGCAGGAGATGCCGGACCGGTCGGGCGCGAGCCGATGAGCCTGTTCTGGTTTGCTCATCATACGTTGCTGATGGTAACCGTGACGCGCCTGCCGGCCGTACCGTGTCTGTCCTACGGCGAAGGCGCTGATCTCGAACGACAGCTTTGCGAATTTATTTTGCGCGGCATTGGCCTGAACGAAGCCGCGATCACCCACTACCTCGACCGCGACCTAGCCCGGGATGCCGGGCGGCCGGAGATTGCAGAGAGCGCACCACTATGAACGTTGTGACTGAGAGCCATATCGCCGGCCGGCCGATTGCCGAGAAAGCCGCTAAACGCCCGGTTCGGATGGGACTGTGGTTGGTCATTGTCGGCGTTGTGCTGGCAGCGCTGGTTGGCGGTCTCGTCTGGTTCAATCACTTCCGCAGCGAGATGATCAAGCAGTTCTTCGCCAACAACAAACCGCCGCCGACCTCGGTGACAGTGGTCGAGGCGAAGTCCGAACAGATTCCCAATTTGCTGACGGCGGTTGGCGACCTTGCCGCGGTGCATCAGGTCAATGTCACTTCCGATGTGTCGGGGCGTATCACTGACATCATGTTCACGGCAGGCGCCTCGGTGAAGGCCGGAAGCCCGCTGCTGCAGTTGTTCGACGGCCCCGAGCAGGGCGATCTCGCGAGCTTCAAGGCGCAGGCTACCGGCGCCTCGCTGGCGCTCGATCGCGCCAAGCAATTGGCGGCGCGCCAGTTCGGCCCGCAGTCGACTGTCGATGCCGCGCAGGCGACCTATGATCAGGCCGTCGCGGGCATTGCCAAAACCGAAGCGCTCATTTCGCAGAAGCTGGTGCGCGCGCCGTTCGATGGCGAGCTTGGTGTCCGCCGCGTCGAGGTCGGTCAGTATCTCAGCGCCGGAACCCAGATCGTCACGCTGACCGATCTGTCGATGCTCTATGCCAACTTCACCGTGCCGGAGAAGGCGAGTGCGGCACTCAACGTCGGCCAGACCGTGCGGATCTCCGTCGACGCCTATCCCGGCCGGACCTTCGACGGCAAGATCACCACGATCGAGCCGCAGATATTGGCCGATACGCGCAACATCCGCGTGCAGGCCACGATCGCAAACCCCGATCACATTCTCAAGCCCGGCATGTTCACGACCACTACGGTGGTATTGCCGGACAAGCCCCCGGTCATCACCGTGCCGGAAACCGCCGTCGACTACACGCTTTACGGCGATTCCGTCTTCCTCATCACCGAGAAGAAAAGCGATGACGGCAAGACCAGCCTGACCGCCGTGCGGACATTCGTGCGGACCGGCGATCGGATCGATGGCCGCGCCGAAATTCTCGAAGGGCTCAAACCCGGCAATCGGGTGGTCGCAGTCGGCCAGCTCAAGCTGCAATCGGGCGCCGCGGTCGCGATATCGACCGATCCGCCGCCGCCGATTCCGGCAAAACCGCCTCGTTATTGATTGCGCGCTTTACCAATTCAAGGGCCGGAGCTGTCCGATGGTCTGGACTGATATTTTCATCAAGCGGCCGGTGCTTTCGGTCGTGGTCAGCCTGCTGATCCTCCTGATCGGCTTGCGCGCGGCGACGGTGTTGCCGATCCGGCAATACCCCAAGCTGTCGAATACGGTGGTTAACATCACCACCGTCTATCCCGGCGCGTCGGCCAACCTGATTCAGGGCTTCATCACGACGCCGATCGAACAGGCCGTCGCATCCGCCGAAGGCGTCGACTACATGACCTCGTCGTCGGTGCTGGGCACCAGCACCATCCAGGTCTTCATCAAGCTGAATTTCGATCCGAATCAGGCGCTGACCGAAGTTCTCGCCAAGGTGAATTCGGTCAAATACCTGATCCCGAAGGAATCGAACGACCCGATCGTCACCAAGACCACCGGACAGACGACAGCCGTGATGTATCTCGGCTTCTCGTCCGAAGTGCTGTCGGGATCGGCGATATCGGATTATCTGACGCGCGTGGTGCAGCCGGTGCTCTCGACCGTCGACGGCGTCGCCTCGGCCGATATTCTCGGCGGGCAAACGTTCGCGATGCGGCTGTGGCTGGATCCTGTGCGCATGGCCGGCCGCAACATTTCGCCGGGGGACGTTTCAGCGGCGATTGCCGCCAACAATTTCCAGGCGGCGGCTGGCCAGTCCAAGGGTTACTTCATCGTCTCGAACGTCTCAGCCAACACCGATCTCCAGAATCTCGATCAGTTCAAGCGGATGATCGTCAAATCCAAGGATGGCGGCTTCGTCCGGATTGACGATATTGCAACGGTCGAACTTGCGGCCCAAAGCACCGACGCCAGTGTCGCCTTCAACGGCGAGCACGCGATCTTCATCGGCGTGCAGGCGACTCCCCAAGGCAACCCGCTGACGCTGGTGAAAGGTGTCCGTGCGCTGTTTCCGGAACTCGAGCGTAATCTGCCGCCTTCGATGAAGATGAAGGTGGCCTACGACTCCACCAAGTTCATTCAGTCCTCTATCGACGAAGTGGAAAAGACGCTCGGAGAGGCGGTCATCATCGTCGTCGTGGTGATCTTCCTGTTCCTGGCTTCCTTCCGCTCGGTGCTGATCCCGGTCGTGACCATTCCGCTCTCGCTGATCGGCGTGTGCAGCCTGATGCTGCTCGCGGGCTTCAGCTTCAACCTGTTGACGCTGCTCGCCATGGTGCTCGCCATCGGCCTCGTCGTCGACGATGCCATCGTGGTGGTCGAAAACATTCACCGCCATCTGGAGGAGGGCAAGCCGCCGGTGCAGGCCGCCATGATTGGCGCACGCGAAATCGTCGGTCCGGTCATCTCGATGACCATCACGCTCGCCGCGGTCTACGCGCCGATCGGATTCCTCGGCGGTCTCACAGGCGCGCTGTTCCGCGAATTCGCCTTTACGCTGGCGGGGGCAGTGATCGTCTCCGGCATCATCGCGCTGACGCTGTCGCCGATGATGTGTTCCGTGTTCCTCAAGAGCGCGGAGGAGGGCCGCTTCGCCAAGGTGGTCAATCGGGTGTTCGGAGCGGTGACGCGCTGGTATGGACGGATGCTTGATCGCTCGCTCGACTACCGCCCAATCACCGGGTTGTTCGCGCTGACAATTCTCGGGCTCGTCGGCTTCCTTTACCTGCACACGTCAAAGGAACTCGCACCGGAAGAGGATCAGGGCATCGTCTTTGCGGTGACGAAGGCGCCGAAATACGCCAACATCGACTACATCGATTTCTATGGCGACAAGCTCGACAAGATCTTCGCGAGTTTTCCGGAAACCGATCTGCGCTTTGTCCTGAATGGCATCGCCGGCCCGCAGGGCGGCATCGCGGGCATGTTGCTGACGCCTTGGGATGAGCGGAAGCGGTCTTCAATCAAGCTGAAGCCGCTGGTGCAGGCCGCCTTGAGCAAGATCGAAGGCGTCAATGCCTTTGCCTTCAACCTGCCGCCGCTGCCGGGCGGCCCCGGCGGTCTGCCGGTTCAGATGGTGATCAGTTCGACCAACGGCTTCCAGTCGGTCTATGAGCAGATGCTGAAGCTGAAGGACGCGGCGCGCAAGAGCGGGCTATTCATCGTCTCCGACAGCGATCTCGACTTCAACCAGCCGGTGGTGCGGGTCAAGATCGACCGCTCGAAGGCGAGCGATCTCGGCATCACCATGGCGAATATAGGCAATACGCTGGCGACGCTGCTGGGAGGAAACTACGTCAACCGCTTCAACCTCGAGGGGCGGTCGTATCAGGTGATCCCGCAAGTCCCGCGTGACATGCGGCTGTCGCCGGAATCGCTCGGCGGCTACTACATCACCAGCGCTACCGGCC
>NZ_JBAVCF010000329.1:0-5977 GCF_049586575.1 Bradyrhizobium sp. | reverse complement strand
CTCCTTCATCAAGTCGGTCCATTCCAACCAGCAGGCGGCCACGATCGTGCGGGCGGTGCTCGGCCTCGGCAAGGGGCTCGGGTTGCCGGTCCTTGCCGAAGGCGTCGAGACCAACGAGGAGCTGCGTTTCCTGCAAGAGGAAAGCTGCGACGAGGTGCAGGGCTATCTGTTGGGACGTCCGGCGGCGATCGACAGCTTCCGCGAGTACACCAATCCGGACGCAAGCCTGCCTCAGAGCGCTCCCGACAAGCGTGCTGCGAGCGCCTGACGCCGCTTTGGCCTGTCTTTAAGGCCGGAATCCAACACCAACGGTCGCTTGGCTGTCGCAATCGACGGCGATAGTTTGTAGGAAGGCTGACAGGATATTCCTACGAACGGCGGGTCCGTGACCGAGCAAGCCTTAGAAGTTTCCGATGCGCGGCAGGCCCCGCAAGGCAAATTGCCGGCTCTGGCGCTATCGGCGCTTGGCATCGTGTTCGGGGATATCGGAACCAGCCCGCTCTACACGTTCAAGACGGTGTTGGGCACAGCGGACATGCCGTCGGATCCTGCAACAGTTCTTGGCGCGCTCTCGCTGGTGTTGTGGACACTCTTCCTCATCACCACGGTCAAATATGTCTCCTTTGCCATGCGCGTCGACAATGACGGCGAGGGCGGCATCCTGGCGCTGATGGCGCTGCTCGGCGTGAAGAAGCAACACCGGCCGACGATCGTCGCGGTCGGCCTGTTCGGCGCGGCGCTTATCTATGGCGACGGCGCGATCACGCCGGCGATCTCGGTACTGTCGGCGCTCGAAGGCCTGAACATGGCGACACCCGCTTTTCAGCCCTATGTGGTGCCGGCGGCGGTTGCGATCCTGCTGGCGCTGTTTGCGATCCAGTCGAGGGGGACGGCGGCGATCGGGCATTTCTTTGGACCTATCATGCTGCTCTGGTTTGCCGCGATGGCGATCATGGGCGTGTGGGGGATCGCGCAGCACCCGCAGGTGTTCGCCGCGATCAATCCCGTCTATGGCCTGACCTATCTGGTCTCGCACGGCGCAACCGGCTTTCTCGTGCTGGGCGCCGTGTTTCTCTGCGTCACAGGCGCCGAAGCGCTTTATGCCGACATGGGTCATTTCGGCAGCCGGCCAATCAAGCTCGCCTGGTTTGCGATCGTGTTTCCAAGCCTGATCATCAACTACGCAGGTCAGGCGGCGCTGGTGCTCCAGGGCGCGCCGACCGGCGACAATATCTTCTTCCGCCTGTGCCCGCAGCCGCTGCTGATTCCGTTGATCGTGCTAGCGACGGTTGCCACCATCATCGCCAGCCAGTCGATCATCACCGGCGCGTTCTCGATGACGCGGCAGGCGATCCAGCTCGGCTGGCTGCCCCGGCTCTATGTCAAGCAGACCTCATCCGAAGGCTATGGCCAGATTTACGTCGGTGTCGTCAACTGGCTGTTGATGCTCGTCACGGTGGGCTTAACGATAGCGTTCGGCAAATCGGACAATCTCGCCGCCGCCTACGGCATCGCGGTTTCCGCCACGATGCTGATGACGTCGGCCCTGCTCTTCATCGCAATGCGCGATGTCTGGGGCTGGAGCGTACTGGCCGCGGGCAGCGTGGCCGGCTGCTTTCTGGTGGTCGACAGCGCTTTCTTTCTGGCGAACCTCACCAAGATCGCCGAAGGCGGCTATGTGCCGCTGCTGCTGGCGCTCGCCGTCTACAGCGTGATGTGGATCTGGCACCGGGGCGCGGCCGCCGTTTCGCAGCGCATGCACGAGCAACTGATCCCCGTGAATGAATTCATGGCGCGCGCCAAGGCCGCCGGCGTGCCGCGCGTGCCGGGCACCGCGGTGTTTTTGACGCGTACCGAAACCGGCACGCCGCCGGTGATGCAGTGGCATGTCAAGCATAACCGCGCGCTGCACGAGCACCTGTTCGTGCTCCGCGTCGAGATCAGGTCGGTGCCATGGACGTCACCCCGCGATCGCCTCACGATCGAGGAGGTCGCGCCGAATTTCTGGCGTGCCGAGGCGCGTTTCGGCTTCATGGAGCGGCCGCACATTCCGGGCCTGCTCGCCGCCTCCAAATCGCTCGGCTGCACGGTCGATCTTTCCGACGTCACCTATTATGTCGGCCATGAAACCGTGATGGGCCGCGAAGACAAAATGGGAATGCCGGCGTGGCAGGCCAAGCTGTTTGTGGCGATGGAGCGCAACGCGGTCCACGTCAGCGACTTCTTCAGCCTGCCCGGCGATCAGGTGGTCGAGATCGGGCGGCAAGTAGCGATCTGACACGCTGCGATCTGCGCTGGCCTGACCAGCGCGCGCGAAGCCTCAGGGCCGCGGGCCGCGCGAGGTGCAAGCGCCGGAAGCGCATTTCAGGTTCGATGACGCAGTGACGGTCTTGCCCTTGTTCGGCGACATGACGGGCGGATTCTGCCTGGTCGGGGCGGAAGCAAGGCCCGGCGTTGTTCCACCGGCGATGGAAGGTGGTGCTCCCGCGAGTGAATTAGGCTTCGCGATGCCGACGACCGGGCCGGGTTTTGGTGGGCTGGGAGGCGTGATCGGCTTGATCGATCCGCCAACCACGGAGGGTGGCTTGGCGGCGCCTCCAATCTTGATCTGCTGCGTCTTGGGGCCGCCGAGTGCGCTCTGTGCGTCAGCCGGCGAAATGCCTGCGGCCGCGACGGCGAGCACACCAGCCAGCGTCCATCCGGTCATCGCTTTGTGGTTCATGAGAGGCCTCGCACGGCTCGGGCTTCGACAAGATCATACGTAGGCCCGTCCCGTGACTTAGCCAAGAGTTCGGCCCGGCTATTTTATGGCTATTATCTTGCACGCCTTTGCGACCGCCGGCAGCGCCGGCAATAATTTGACATGTCGGGCAAATCACCGGCATAGGTTCACCATCGCAAAGATGTAAGCCCGCGCCGGGAGACCGGCCGCGGGCTTTTTCGTTTCCAGTTTCCGAATCGGACGGCGGCCCCGTCCGAACCAGTTTGCCGGTGCGCGCGAACGCAACCGGCCGCGGCCTCTCGCCCTCCCAAGAGAGACAGGGTTCGCGCCCCAAATGAGCTGGCGCACAACGTGCGACAGCTCTGCCGCGCTTTTAACAAAGCCAGCCATCCCGACTGAAGGAAAGACCGCATGGCCGCCACCGCCTGTCTGATCACGCTCGCCCTCGGCGAGCTAATCCTCATCGTGCTCTGGGAGATTTTCTCGTGAACGCCAGGATCATTCAGTTCATCCCGCGGGTGAACTTCGATCGTCGCCCGAATGAATCCTCGCAGCCGTTTCGCTCGTGGCGCCGGCCGGACGATCTCGCCATGGATCACGCCGATACCGCGCCGTGCGAATATGCGCCGCCGCCCTGGCAAGGCCGGGACGATAGCGAGCCGGCGTAACGTCGTCGCATTCGAAGAAGAATTTAAAATGCCCAAAGCCGTCACCGAAATCCGCTCGCTTGCGCGCTCCCACACACGCACCGCGCTGAACGTGCTCGTCGCCGTGATGCGCAACACCAAGGCGACGCCGCCGGCGCGGGTCGCGGCAGCCAATGCGCTCCTCGATCGCGGCTGGGGCAAGCCGACCCAGGCGATCGGCAATGACGAGAGCGCGCTCGAACTGATCCATCGCATCGAACGTGTCATCGTTCACCCCGAAAATGTCCACGCTGAAAATCCTGACCGCTGAGATATTTGAGCCGCTGCTGGCGCCGGCCCGCTACAAGGGAATTTTCGGCGGCCGTGGCTCGGGAAAACTCTTGATTTTCGACAAGGTTTTTGGGCTCGGCACGACCGATGGGCTCGCGGGATTTGCATCGACGACGGCCAATCTGATCGTGGCGTCCTATTTCGCCAAGCGCGGCTTCGAGAATGTCGCAAGGATCATAAAACGATGATCCGGAATCATGAAGAAATGATCCGGGATCATCACCTGACGCCATCCTGCCATGTCTGACATCAGCGAAGATGTCATCCGCGCCGTCGTCGCGGAAACCCTTTGCGAGCAGCAAAGGATCCATCACAGCGACATTGACGCTGTTGTCGATCGAGCTATCGCTACGGTGCTCGCGTCCTTCGGCATAGAGGAAGAGGATAGACGCGAACTGCGCGCTGATTTCCAGCACTTGAGACGGTGGCGCAAAAGCGTCGAACAAGCTCAGGGTTTCACCTTCAAGGCCGTCATTACCGTCATCGTGGCGGGATTTCTCGGCGCGGTGTGGCTTGGCATCAAAGCGATGCTCGGCAAATGATGTGCCTCGCGTTGCTGCTGGCTGGGCTGCTGGCATCGTCTCCGGCGAACGCCATTCCCTGCTGGGTCGTGAAGCGTGCCGTCGCACAGCATGGCGAGGCGGCGGCCGAGGCTTGGGCACGCGCGAAGGGCTTTTCGCCGAAGGACATCGAGCGGGCGAAGCGATGTCTGAAGTCATGACTCCAACGTACCGGATTCGCGAGGTCGATGGCCGCGATGACGAGATCGTGGACATCCTGACCGAGTTGCATCGTATGACCTTCCTCGGTGGTGCGTCGGTTCCTCCGTTTGACCGGGGACATTGGTGGCTGGCCTATTGCGAGGCGACGCCAGTCGCCTTCGCCGGCGTCGTGCCTTCAACGCATGTCCGCGAAGCCGGATACTTCTGCCGGGTCGGCGTCTTGCAGCGCCATTGGGGCCATCGTCTTCAGTTACGTTTGATGCGTGCCATCGAAATGCGAGCACGGCGCAACGGCTGGACTTGCATGGTTTCCGATACGACCGGCAACGTCGTCTCCGCCAACAACTTCATCCGGGCAGGCTATCGATTGTATTGGCCGCTTTATCCCTGGGCGTTTCCGGATACGCTCTATTGGCGCAAAAGCCTCATTTCTGTTCCCTCCTCTCATAGCACCCATTCGAAAAGGCGATAGCGGCCAAGCCTCGCCGCCGACTTCTCTTGGAACGTCGGCGAAGGCCCGTGTACAATCTCCCGCAGCGATCCTAATGGCGATTAGCCAGGATCGACCAAAGGGAAGGAACGGGCCGACCATGACTGCGAGACCGAAACTGCCGGAGCGGCTGCCGAGAGAGAAGGGGGCTCCGACCGCCCTTGACGGTCTTCTGGTCGTCGATTTTACCCGGGTCGTGGCCGGTCCTGCATGCACGCAGACGCTCGCGGATTTCGGCGCCGAGGTGATCAAGATCGAAAACCCCGAAGGCGGTGACGATTCGCGGCACTACGAGCATGCCGACCTTGCCGGCGAAAGCGCGGCCTTTATTAGTCTGAACCGCAACAAGCGCGGCATTGCGCTCGATCTCACCAAACCCGAAGCCTGCGTCGTGGCGCACGAACTGATCGCGCGCGCGGACGTAGTGGTTGAGAATTTTTCCTCCGGCGTGATGAAGAAATATGGCCTCGACTACGCTTCGGTCGCGTCGGCCAATCCACGGCTGGTCTATTGCTCGATCTCGGCCTATGGCCGCAAGGGTCCGTTCGCGTCACGCCCCGGCTTCGATCCGATCACTCAGGCCGAAAGCGGTTTCATGTCGCTTAATGGTTTTCCGGACGGGCCGCCCGTGCGGACCGGGCCGCCCGCGGTCGACATGCTCACGGGCATGGCGGCTTGCAACGCGATCCTGCTGGCGCTTCTCGCCCGCGATAAGCTTGGCCGCGGACAGCAAGTCGAGGTCGCCTTGTTCGACATGGCGCTGGCCATGACTCAGTTCTACGGCATGGCTTATTTGATGAGCGGTGTGAATCCGAGTCGCCAGGGCAATTCGCCGAACGGTTCGCCTTCGGTCGGGGTGTATCACGGCTCGGATGCGCCCTTCTATATTGCCTGCGCCAACGATCGGCTCTATCGCCGGCTGGTCGTCGAAGTGTTGAATCGTCCAGATCTCGTCAGTGGCGAATTCGGTGACCGCCGCTCGCGCACCGCCAACAAGGAAAAATTGCGAGCCATTCTCACCGGGCTGTTTGCGCAGGACACCCGCGAACACTGGGTGACCAAGATG
>NZ_JBAVCF010000328.1:0-10456 GCF_049586575.1 Bradyrhizobium sp. | reverse complement strand
GAGCGATCGATTTATAATTCTCTCGCAGCAATCAATTGGAGATGGTGTTCTTTGCAAATGCTGATGCTTCAGCCTAATGGCGACGTTTTAGTGAAGACGGTGTTGCAGGATAGCGTTTTGGTATCTCGATTATCGTTGCAGGTGCATCGGTACCACCTGCATCCGATGTCAGACTAGTCCTCGGTGACTCACATGCCGGCACCGCCTCATCAGCTTGCGTGGCCAGATAGTGCGAACGACCTTCGCCTAATCCGATCAACCTAGATTGAATGGCGGTCTGTCGCCGGAAGTACGGTGGGTTCATATTGCATTTGATAGGCAATTCAACGGGGTTGACATACTTCAGGTCGGCGGCACCAGTGCCTCGGTGCGGCCCCCCAGAATGAAGCAGGCAACTATGTCGGCATCCTCCAGTTTGGAGGGACCGCGACGTCAGCGTGGCGCAATTCGGCACGACCAATTTCTCGTTCGTCGGCCAATCCGGCGGCATTACGACGATGGCTTTTTCGCCGCTTAACAACGTCAAACCGTGAGCTTCTTGAACCCGAAAATGATGAAACGTTATGGGGGAGACAAACATGCGATTGCGTAATCAAATCGTTGCCGGATCGCTTCTTGCTCTTGCGATGGCGGCTTCGCCGGCTGCGGCGGGTGAACGTCATAATCGGAACGTCAGCGTGATGACGATCGTCGAGTTCGGCAACGCCGTGAAACCGGTGGTCATCGACCAGACCAGCAGGATCAACATCGCGCGGGTCATCGAGGTTGGCACGGGCACGGTCGACGCAACCATCATTCAGGACGGCACCAAAAACATTACGCAGATCATCCAGGTCGGCACGACGACAAACGCGCTGATCGCGCAAGACGGTTTGAGCAACTTGGTCAACCTGCGCCAGGTCGGCGTCTCGACAAACGCGCTGATCGCACAGACAGGCAATCTCAACACCGGATTCGTCAGCCAGTTCGGGCTGAGGAATTGGCTGGCCATATTCCAATTCGCTCGATGACGAAAGCAGATGGAGGCATGTCGTGAGAATCGCTTTGCTAGCAGCAGGATTGGTCTTGCTGATGTGCGAAACAGCCCATGCCGGCGGAGCCGGCGAAAACGGAAGCCGCGACACGACGGTCGTTCGGGACGCCAACGGTGTCGCCACGATTACCCAAACCGGAGACCCTGGCCGGGCCGTGGAGAGGATCGAGAAGTCTCCCGGACGAACGACGATCTATCGTCAAAGCGGCGGCAACACCGCAATCGTAACAATGGGGGCCGGCGGGCCTGGAGCGGGAGACATTCCCGAATGGTTACATAAGTATCTCGGCCGGTAAGCAAGCCGATCTTGCTTGGTGCCCGCAACTCGATGCTCTTTCATAATCGCAGGCTGGAGGCCTTTGGGTTGACTACTGCCGATAGCCGATTTTGATCGGTATTAATACTCGACACAGTGCGGCGATCGGTGATGACCACTTTAAACTTGCCCAACCACTTCTTATCCCTGCTGTCATCGCAGGTTTTTGAACCGCTTGAACGACACCTCGCCATTGTCGACCTGCCGGAGGGCGCCGTTCTCTATCGCAACAACGAGACGATCGAGCACGTCTATTTTCCTGTCGCGGGCATGATCTCATTCGTCGTGAGACTTGCGGATGGACAACTCGTAGACACCGGATCCACAGGCTCCAATAGCGTTGCGGGCCTGACGGCGTTACACGACGAAGCAACAGCGATCAACGATGCAATCGTCCGCGTCGCAATGAAGGCAGCTATAATCAATCCTCATATCCTGAAGACGCTTGTCGCTTGCAGCGAATCATTTTGGCTCTCCTGTATTCGCCACGAGAAGATGATGCTAGTGCTGGCTCAGCGAATGGCCGCGTGCAACGCGATTCATTGTCTGGATCAGCGCCTCGTCCGTTGCCTGCTTCAGGCGCACGATCTTCTTAACGATACTGCCGTTCCTGTCTCGCTGGAATCCTTGGCGCAAATGCTCGGCGCGAATCGCAGCCACGTGGCTTTGGCGGTGCGGAGGCTCCACAAAGCCGGCTTGATCGATTATCGCCTTGGGCGGATCCTGCTCATTGATATGGACTCTCTAAGAGATGAATCATGCGAATGCTACGATGCGATCAATGCGCATTTTCGCCGCATCATCGGGTGGGATCCAGGGCGCCACTGATGTGACAATCAAACCTCTGACAACTGGGCAATAGGTCGCTCGCCGCTCTCTCGATCACGGTTGCGGCGCCAAATCAGGCGCGGAACGGTGTCAAACGGCAGCAGAACGATGCTGCAAATACGGAAGCGATCTTCGCCTAATCAAGACGACCTAAAATCAATGGCCATCTGGCGCGTTCCTTTTCGTAGGAGCACGATCTCCCATAGAATGTTGGTTGGGCAAAACCCGCCCATCGGCGCCGCCTCGGCTTCAGCGGGCTTTTCATCTTGGACGGGGAGAATCAGCATGATTGGCACGAGGTGGCGCAATCATCTAATTGCGGCCGCGGGGCTCCTTGCCGTGGCGTTTACAACCTCACTGGCCTCGGCAGATATGGAGCCATTCGGCCTTGAAGCAGTATCCTCGAGGTATTCTGACTTGATTATAATTTGGCGCGAACTCCAGCTTAAATTTGCTGAAGATGAAGGTGAGATCAGTCGGTGTCGGGTCGAGCGGGCATGCAGTTCTTCCGCTGCGAAACGCCTCATTTCTATTGTTGACGAGGCGCGTCACTATGATAGGCGCCATCTGATCGGCCACCTCAATCGATCGATCAACGCCGCAATTCCCGCAACACGCGCAAATGTACCATGGCTTTCACCGTTGGCGGCACTTAGCCAGGCCGGTGACTGCAAGAGCTACGCGATTGCCAAGTACTTAGCGCTTGCCGATGCGGGTATTGATGTCCGCGACAGGAGGCTAGTTATGCTCCGAATCGCGACGGTGCCAGCCGAATTGCACCTGGCTGTCTTGGTTAGAGACGGCGAACGCTGGCTCATCCTCGACAGCCGTACGCTCACCATCGTGGATAGTGCCGCTACACGCCAATACGTTCCGCTGCACGAGTTCGATGAAAACGGGGTTCGCGATTTCAGGGGGCCGACAAAACAAATGCTGGACACCGATGAGACAGATGAAAGGTCAACTTTTTCGAAATCCCGATCTTAATCCTCGAACTCCAACTCAAACCGATTGAAACCAATAGGTTTAGCTGCGAATTTGAAAGTCTTTCCCGATAGAGCAGCGAATTTGCCCGAAGCGAACTTGAAGATCATCTTCCCCGAATTCGTAGCACGGGCGGGCCACTGATTTGCCCGACAGGTTAAGCGAATTATTTTTACGGAAGGGGCTAGACACGGCGTCAACTGATTTGCCCGTCTCGGGCAAATCAACCCGCGCTACCAGTCGGCACTGCCTACCTTCATGGCGCTCAGCAACACCAGCGCGGCTCGCCCGGGTGCGACTTAAGGTCCTTATATGATGGGCGGCCTTTGAAGGGCGGCGGTTTCTTTAGTGTATCTTTAATCTTTTGGCGTAGTTCGAGGAAACAGTTGACCCGAATCACCGTCGTTTGGCGTGGATAAACCGGTTCGGTGTCGCCGACATTTTTTACGTTTTTGATGTTTTTTGGATCTCCAGATCGCCATGCATTTCCTGGCATCCCGCGAATATCCAATGGTCGACTACCAGACGATGGCCGAGTTTATCGGACATGAAAGGTTGTTTCGAACCACGAACGGTGTGTTCTGGCTGTACATGTCATCCGACAGGAAACCGGATCCTGAGGAACGGATCATCCGGCTGACCGCACGCGATGCCATCACATGGCTAAACGAAGCGCCGGAGCAATTCGGTTGTCTCTGGGAGTTGGCAAAGGTTGTGCCTGCGTCCCGGCGAGGCGCGAAGACCCGCAACGAAGTCCCTTTTCCCTAGATCGTCAGAACCCAGTGCGCCCATGGTCGAAGGCCGAGAATCACCCCGCTACCGAGTCAGAAAGCTTGCCTGGATCGAGCACGGCGGCGACAAAATCACGTGCACGGTGCGCGATCTCTCGCTGACCGGCGCATCTTTGGAAGTTTCCGATCCAAAGAGTGTTCCTGAAAAATTCACGCTGGTGATCCCGGAGGACGGCCTGAAAATAGCTTGTCAGGTGGTCCGGCGCACAGAATTCCGGATGGGCATCAAATTCGAATAGGCCGCGAGAACCGGCTCGCGGTTTGGGTAGCGACATCGACATCGCAGTTGGCGGGTTCTCCCTGCGTCGGCTCGGCCCAATCCGCCGCCTAATTTCTAGGCAATCCAGGAGGGTCCGGGGATCGGCACGCAGGCTATCCGGCCTCACCAAGCCCCGATTGCTCAACTCTCCCGCATACAATCCGCCAAATCTGCCGTGATTTTAGTCAGCAGCGAAATCACGGGAAATTTGCTTCCAGACCATTCCCCAATCGAAACAGGCGGATACGCCCCGCTCGGCTCTGGCACGAAGCTTGCGACTGCTCTTTCAGGCCCGTCGAACCGGCGCGGCCGCGAGATGGGAGCGGGTGCTTACCCGCCACGGGGAGTAGTCAATGGATTTCAGCAGCATTTCACGACGGCGCCTGTTGCAGGGAAGCGCGGCGCTGACACTCGGCACCGCGTTCGGCGCACGCCCAGCCGCGGCCGCGGACACCACGATCGGCTTCATCTATGTCGGTTCGCGCGACGACTACGGCTACAACCAGGCCCATGCACAGGGCGCGGCTGCCCTGAAGAAGATCGCGGGCCTCAAGGTTATCGAAGAAGAGAAGGTGCCGGAGACCGACGCGGTCGAAAAGACCATGGAGTCGATGATCAATCTCGACGGCGCGACGCTCCTGTTTCCGACCTCGTTCGGTTACTACAGCCCGCACGTGCTCAAGGTGGCAAGCAAGTATCCGAAAATACATTTCGAACATTGCGGCGGCCTGTGGAGCGACAAGGACCCGAAGAACGCCGGTAGCTATTTCGGCTATATCGACGAAGCCCAGTACATCTCCGGCATCGTCGCCGGCTACACCTCCAAGAGCGGCAAGCTCGGCTTCGTGGCGGCCAAGCCGATCCCGCAGGTGTTGCGCAACATCAACGCGTTTACATTAGGGGCCAAGCTCGCCAATCCGAAAGTTACTACGCAGGTGATCTTCACCGGCGATTGGTCGATGCCGGTCAAGGAGGCCGAAGCCACCGGCAGCCTGATCGACCAGGGCATCGACGTACTGACCTGCCATGTCGACGGTCCGAAGACCATGGTGGAAAACGCCGCGCGTCGCGGCGCCATGGTGTGCGGCTATCACGTCAACCAGTCGCCGCTTGCGCCCAAGGCCTATCTCACCGGCGCGGAATGGAACTGGGAAGCGCTCTATCCGAAGTTCATCAAGATGATCGCGTCGGGCGAAGGCATTCCAAACTTCTATCGTGGCGGCCTGAAGGAAGAGATCGTCAAGGTCTCGGCTTACGGCCCGGCGGTGGGCGAACAGGCGCGCAAGCACGCCGACGACGTCAAGGCCAAGTTCATGGCGACCGGGCTTTCGATCTTCAAGGGCCCGCTGCTGGACAACAAGGGCAAGACCGTTGTCGCCGCCGGCACCGAGCGCCCCCAGCAGGATCCCGAGCTCGAAAAGATGGACTATCTGGTCGAGGGCGTGGTCGGAGCGACTTCGTGACATCTGGCGTGATTGGAGCGACTTCGTGACATCAGAAGTAGCTGATCCGGGAGAGGTGGTGGCCGTTGCGCCTTCCTCCGATCCCGGATTTCTCCAGCGCCACGGCGCCACCATCGAATACATCCTGATCCCGGGCGCGGCGCTTGCCGGCGCGCTCGTGGTGTTCGGCGTCTTTGTCGCGCTGTTCGGCAAGAACCCGCTCGACCTGTATTTCTACATGTACCAGGGCGCGTTCGGGACCTGGTTCTCCTGGCAGAACACGCTGACCCGCGCCGCGCCGTTGATCCTCACCGCGCTCTGCACCGCGCTGCCCGCGCAACTCGGCCTTGTCATCATCGGCGGCGAAGGCGCGCTCCTGATCGGCGCATTATCGGCGACATCTATCGCGCTCACGGTGCCCTCGGCTCCGCCGCTCGCGGTCCAGTTCGCAATGGCGGCGGCCGGCATGACCGGCGGCGGCTTGTGGATTTTGCTTTCGGGGGGCTTACGGCAATATCGCGGCGTCAACGAAACGATATCGAGCCTCTTGCTGGTCTATATCGCGCTCGCCATCCTCAACCATCTGGTCGAAGGTCCGATGCGCGATCCGGCGAGCCTCAACAAGCCGTCGACGCGCGAGATCGGCGCCGCCAACATGATCGGCTCGATTCCCGGCACCGAGGTGCATTGGGGCCTGGTATTCGGCCTGATCGCCGCGATCGCTTCCTACATCCTGATCTATCACACCACCTTCGGCTTCGCGGCGCGCGTCGCCGGCGGCAATGTGCGCGCCGCCAGGATCGTCGGCCTCTCCGTCGGCAGACTGGTCCTGACCATCTGCTTTTTGGCCGGGGCCTGCGCGGGCCTCGCCGGCATGGTCGAGGTCGCCGCCGTGCAGGGACGCACCAACGCCAACCTCGCCGCCGGCTACGGCTTCACCGGAATCCTGGTCGCGTTCCTGGCGCGGCAAAATCCGCTTGCGATCATTCCGGTCGCGATCCTGCTCGGCGGCATCGGCGCGAGTGGCGGCCTGTTGCAGCGAAGGCTCGGCCTGCCCGACGCCTCCGTTCAGGTACTGCAGGGAATTATCTTCGTGTTCGTGCTGGCGAGCGATGCCTTGTATGGACGGATCGGCTTTCTGAAGGGGAAATCCTGACATGGCTGGCGGGTCGATCGGACTCTGGACCGTACCGCTCGCCGTATTCGGCGGCGCCATCCGCGTCTCCACGCCGTTCCTGTTTGTGAGCCTCGGGGAATGCATCACCGAGCGAAGTGGCCGCATCAATCTCGGCCTTGAAGGCACGCTGGTGATGGGCGCGATGAGCGCTTACGGCATCTCCTACCTCACCGGTTCGCCGTGGCTAGGCGTCTTTGCCGCCGGCATCACCGGCGCCATGCTGGGCGTGCTGCACGCCGGTATCTGCTCGCTGCCGCGCGTCAATGACGTTGCGGTGGGTATTGCACTCATGCTGTTCGGCACCGGGCTCGCATTTTATCTCGGCAAGCCGCTGATCGAGCCGACGGCGCCGCGGCTGCCGGCGATAGATTTCGGCTGGTGGAGCGATATCCCGCAGGTGCGGGCGGCGCTTCGCGTCAACGTGCTGTTTCTGCTGGGCGTGTTGCTCGCGCCGATTCTCTATTGGGCGTTTCGAACCACGCGCTGGGGTCTCCTGATCCGCACCGCCGGTGAAAGCTCGGACGCCGCGCGCGCCATGGGCCATTCGGTATTGCTGATCCGCCTGCGCGCCACCATGGTCGGCGGCTTCCTCGCCGGAGTCGGCGGCTCGTTCCTGTCGCTGTTCTATCCCGGAAGCTGGAACGAGGGCCTGTCCTCGGGCCAGGGCATCACGGCGGTCGCGCTCGTGATCTTCGCGCGCTGGGACCCGATGCTGTGCCTGTGGGCCTCGCTCGCCTTCGGAGGTGCCGCGGCATTGGGACCGGCCTTGCAATCGGTCGGCGTCACCTCCGGCTATCATCTGTTCAATGCGGCGCCTTACATTTTGACGCTTGCGATCATGATCATCACCTGCTCGCCGAAACGCACGCTGACCGGCGCGCCCGCCGAACTATCGATCACCCGTTGACGAGGCCGACCATGCCCGAGCGCACCATCAAGTCCGAACCCTATGCGTGGCCCTATAATGGCGACCTTCGCCCCGAGAACACCGCGCTTGTTGTTATCGACATGCAGACCGACTTCTGCGGCGTCGGCGGCTATGTCGACAAGATGGGCTACGATTTGTCATTAACCCGCGCGCCGATCGAGCCGATCAAACGCCTGCTCGCGGCGATGCGCGCCAAGGGCTACCACATCATTCACACCCGCGAGGGACACCGTCCGGACCTTGCCGATCTTCCCGCCAACAAGCGCTGGCGTTCGCGCCAGATCGGCGCCGGGATCGGCGACCCCGGCCCGTGCGGACGCATTCTCGTGCGCGGCGAGCCCGGCTGGGAAATCATTCCGGATCTCGCGCCACTGGCAGGCGAGCCGATCATCGACAAGCCCGGCAAGGGATCCTTCTGCGCCACCGATCTGGAACTGATGCTGCGCCTGCGCGGCATCGAGAATCTCGTCCTGACCGGCATCACCACCGACGTCTGCGTTCACACCACCATGCGCGAAGCCAACGACCGCGGCTTCGAATGCGTGCTGCTCGAAGACTGCTGCGGCGCGACCGACAGAGGCAATCACGACCACGCGGTGAAAATGGTCAAGATGCAGGGCGGCGTGTTCGGCGCGGTGGCGAAATCAACCGACCTGATCGGAGCGATTTAGGTGATCATCGGCGAAATACCCCCGCCCTCCGGCGCGTTCGGCGTCGACGCCATTGCGATGACCATGCGCTTTGGCGATTTCACAGCGCTCGACGATGTCGGGTTGAAGGTACGTCCCGGGACGTTGCACGCGCTGCTCGGGGAAAACGGCGCGGGCAAGAGCACGCTCGTCAAATGCATCATGGGCTACTACCACGCCACCGAAGGCCAGATCATCGTCGGCGAGCGCGAACAGGCGATCGCCAATCCGAAGGACGCGCATGCGCTGGGCCTGGGGATGGTGTACCAGCACTTCACGCTGGTGCCGGCGATGACGGTGGCGGAAAACCTGGTGCTGGCGCGCAATGACGTGCCGGCCGTGGTCGCTTGGGCCAGGGAAAAGAAAGAGCTGGAAGCTTTCCTGTCGGGGATGCCGTTCAAGGTGCCGCTCACTGCCCGCGTCTCCGATATCTCGACCGGCGAACGGCAGAAGTGCGAGATCCTCAAGCAGCTCTATCTCAAGCGGCGCTTCCTGATCCTGGACGAACCGACCTCGGTGCTCACGCCTGGCGAGGCCGATGAAGTCCTGGGCATGCTGCGCGCCATGGTCGAAAAAGGCGAACTGACCATCCTGATGATCACCCACAAATTCCGCGAAGTGATGGCGTTCGCTGATGAAGTGACCATCCTGCGCCGCGGCAAGCTTGCGGGCAAAGGCCTGGTCAAGGAGATGACGCCCGATGCGATGGCGCGCGCGATGATCGGCGCGGAAGAACTCACCATTCAGCCGCCGCGCTCGGGCGAGACCGGCGGCGTGCGGCTTGAACTCAACAAGGTCTGCGCGCTCGACGATGCCGGCGCGGTCGCGGTGAACGACGTCTCGCTTGCCGTGCGCGGCGGCGAGATCGTCGGCATCGCCGGCGTCTCCGGCAACGGCCAGCGTCAACTCGTTGAAGTGCTCGCCGGTCAGCGCGAGGCCGAAAGCGGCGAAATCCGCGTCGCGGGCGATGCCTATCATGCCAGCCGCGAGGAGATGCGCCGGCACAAGATGTCGCTGTTGCCGGAGGAGCCGCTGAAAAACGCCTGCGTCGGCGGCATGAGCGTCGCCGACAATGTCGCCTTCCGCGAGTTCGACCGCGCGCCCTTTGCCAAGGGCGGCTGGTGGCTCAACCGCGCGGCCTTCCGAAGCGATGCGGAGCGGAAAATCAACCGCTACAAGATCAAGACCCGCGGCCCGGATACGCCGATCTCGGCGCTATCGGGCGGCAATGTGCAGCGCGCGGTGCTGGCGCGCGAGCTCGGCGGCGATGTCGAAGTGCTGATCGCCGCCAATCCCTGCTTCGGGCTCGACTTCGTGGCGGTCGCGCAGATTCATGCCGAGATCATGGCGGCGCGCAACCGCGGCGCCGCGGTGCTGCTGGTCAGCGAGGATCTCGACGAACTGCTCGAGCTATCGGACCGGCTGGTGGTGATGTTTCACGGCGAGTTCGTCTACGAGGCCCGCGCCAGCGAGGCGAACCTGACCGAGGTCGGCCGTCACATGGCGGGGCACTGACGGCAGATGCCGAAAGTTGAGGGGAATCACCGCCCTCTCAACCTGAAGAGCGCCGGGTCGCCGGCGCGTGACGCGATGAGTAAATCGGGGGCGAATCGCGGCCTATTTGCCGAGCTGCGTGGCCGCATCTGGCGTGAGCGCCCGCTTCTGCAATTCCGGAATATTGACCTTGAGGCCGTTCGCCATGACGACGTCGCCCGGCTGTTGACCCGCGGCGCACGCGCCAAGCCACTTGCCTTCCATCGTCATCTTCGTCGCCGGCAGGTCAGAGCCTTCGGCCGTCACCGTCATGGCGTAGGCGCTGTCGAAGCTGCCGGTGATATCGGCATGCGCGCTCGCCGGCTTGCCATTGAAGCTGCATTTGGAATCGATCGACATCCCACGGTCTGACGTCTTCACCTCGCGGTTGGTGCAGGCCGGCAGCGACAACGGACCGGCGCTCGATTGCAGCATTTGATCGGTAGCCGCATCGATGCATTGCTGCACCGTGACCG
>NZ_JBAVCF010000327.1:0-1675 GCF_049586575.1 Bradyrhizobium sp. | reverse complement strand
GATGCACAGTATCGGTCCTGCTGGTGCAGCTTGCCAAGCTTCTCAACCACCTCGGCGCGGGTGCGACCGGATACCTTCTTGCGAACCCGGTTGCCGAGCTCGTCGTATCCCCGGGAGACCGCACCCCGCCACCGGTCAGCATCCCGGAAACCGAGTCCTCACCACTCCCCCGGCGCCTGATCACGCCGCCTCCGCTTCAAGCCTCGCCACCCTCGGGGGCTGGTGCCCCACCGGGTCCGCAAGCGACGCATGGCCGTCGCGCAGGTGGGTAGGCCAGGCGATGGAGCACCGGATGTGCTCTGAGGAGGCGTATCAGCATGTATCCGCCAATGCTGCCGGGGAGGGGGCAGCGCCAGGGTGAGGGGGACATCGACCAGGAGAAGCGCCTGCAGGAACTTAGCCGGGGCTACGAAGACTCGCCCTGGCTCACCGCGCTGGTGCTTTTCAGCGGCTTCCTGGTGGCCCTCGTCGGGACGTTCGACACCGTGTTCCTGCTCGGCACCGCACTCACCGGCCGGACGTGGTGGCCGTACGCGGTGATACTGGCCGCATTGGTGGGGACACATACCTGCCTGCGGACGGTGCGCTATGGACGGCGGCGGTCCAGGCAATCGGGCACTGGGGATCGCAGACGAGTGACGCGAAAACGCACGGAACACGCTCGTAATGCGTAGCTCGCCGAGTGCCGCCGGGGACCTAGGCGCCAAGGCGTCAATCGTCGCGGGCAACTGCGCGACGGCGTGCCCGTCGGGTGCGTCCGATCGGCTGGTCAACCGCGAGTACTTATGGTCACTTGCGGACATTCCGATTCGCCTACTCACCTGCACAAATGCAGGCTGACCCGCTGCGCAAAGGCCCGATGGTGGTGACGAGGACCAGGGCGTGTGGCAAGTCTGAGGTAGTGGACTGCTCTGAACGATCCCGGACGGCCTCTCGGGTGCCTGCGGATCTGAAGGTTGGGGGTTCGAGTCCCTCCGAGCGCACCTCCGAGCGCGCCAGGTCAGAGGCCTCTACCCGCTTGGGAGAGGCCTTCTTGCTAACGGATTTGCTAACAGCGCTCATTAACTAGCCTCGATTGCACGGGCGAAGATGGCCGCGGCCTCGGAGAGCCGCTCCCCGATCACGTGGGCATAGACCCGGAGTGTGATCGACAGATCGGCGTGTCCCAGCCGGGCCGCCGCCACGTGAACTGGCACGCCAGCCCGCAAGAGTGTCGTGGCATGGATGTGGCGCAGATCGTGAAGCCGGGCAGCCGGTAGCGGCTTACCCGCCTTGTCGTTCCTCTTCCGCTCGTTGTGCCTGTTGATCAGTACCGGCATCAACGACGACACGGTATCGGGGTGAACAGGCTCTCCCCATGCCGACGTGAACACATAGTCGTCGGAGTCACCGCGCCATTGCGGGCCAACTGTCAGCCGCTCCGTGACCTGGCGTTCGCGGTGATCCCTGAGCACTTGGACCGTGCCCGAGTCAATGCTCACCGTTCGCGACCGCCCGCCCTTGGTTTCGCCGGTGTCAGGCCGCGCCTGGCGCTGGCCTAGTGCCGCAGGGTGCCCGGCCTGCTCGGGCGGGTATGCGCTGCCGGTGCTGTCGTGGCTTGTGGGCCTGCAGGTCGGCGCGGTTCTGGCCAGTGCAGGTCGATGGCCCGTACGGCGGCGGCTGCGATGACTAGACA
>NZ_JBAVCF010000326.1:0-8513 GCF_049586575.1 Bradyrhizobium sp. | reverse complement strand
CCATTGGTGGTGCCGGCGAACATATTGAGCGCGCCGGGCGTCGATGGACCAAAGTCATCGGTCCAGGCATTATCGCTCATCGCGTAGTTCTGGGCGTAATTCCACAACGCGGTGACCGTGTTGCCATCGAAATAGCCCATTACCTGGCCGCTGTTCCCGAACGCACCGGCACCGCCCGACGTACCCTTACCCGTATCCAGCGGGAACAGGTCGTTCTTGCCGCCGTCGTACGCCTGCTCTTCTGCCTTATAGGCGTGATTCTGGTCAGCGGTGGCAGCCTGCGTGCGGTCGAGCCGGAACGGATTGGACGCACCCGCGCCGTTGAGCGGATTCAGGTTCGGATTGTTGTCGAGCAGAGCCGGGCTGGTCAGAAGATTATTGATATTCGCCGGTGTGTTCTTGGCGGGCTCGAAACGGGGCTCGCCGTCCACGTTCGTGGCGTTCGGATAGGTGCCGAAGTAATGATCGAACGAGCGGTTCTCGTTGAAGATGACGACGAGGTGCTTGATCGGCGTCTTGGTCGGCAGCGTGTCCGGATTGACGGCCGACGTCTTCTTCGAATTCGAGGCGACGTCGTCCAGGTTAACGACCGGGGAGAGTTCGGCGGCGAGGCTGTTGCCAGCGACCGAACCAGTTGACGTGAGCGTGGTGGCGGCAGCGATCAGCGCAGCCGAGGATAGCAAAGCGGTTTTCAGCTTTCGATTTCTCATCTTTTCCCTCATGCCTCTCAAAATAATTTTGAGCCGAGCGCGGAGACTGATACGGAGGCTGAATGACAGAGATGTGTAAGTTTGACTTCAAAGCCGCTCTGTCCGCAGACTTTTCCAAAACGAGAGCGCGGCTCATCCAGATTGAAATCCGACGGAGGAAAACGCGTCGATCAACCGCGCGGTCGCGAAGTTGCCGTGCAACCGCGGCGCGTTGGCAGTCGCCTTGCAGGCGAAAGGCAAGCTATCACGCGCGAGAATTATCCTTGAGGCGCTGCCAGTTAGCGCGGCGCGCTTGTTTCGCCGCCGAACAGATCGAGCTTTTCCTTCGGCACAGACGTAAGCTGGCCCCACTTGCCGAAGTGTGACTTTACAAAGATGTCACCGAACCTTCTTGTAAGCCACGCTTTTCGTTTTCCACCTGACGAAATACCCCTTTTTCGAGATCGGGAGCCTTTCCGATGAATCCCGCCAATCTTCCCTTTGATTCCGAGACCATGCTTTCAGGCCTGCGCGCCTGGGTCGAATGCGAAAGCCCGACCTGGGATGCCTCCGCAGTCAACCGCATGCTCGATCTCGCCGCGCGCGACATGGCGATCATGGGAGCGTCGATCGAGCGAATCCCCGGACGGCAAGGATTTGGCGGTTGCGTGCGGGCGAAATTCCCCCACCCAGGACAGGGCGAGCCCGGCATCCTGATCGCCGGCCACCTCGACACGGTCCATCCCATCGGCACGATCGAAAAGCTGAAATGGCGGCGCGAGGGCAACAAATGCTTCGGTCCCGGCATTTTCGACATGAAAGGCGGCAATTACCTCGCGCTGGAAGCGATCCGGCAACTGGCGCGCGCCTCGGTCAGCACACCGTTGCCGGTCACCGTGCTGTTCACGCCGGATGAAGAAGTCGGCACACCCTCGACGCGCGACCTCATCGAGGCCGAAGCCAGGCGCAACAAATATGTGCTGGTGCCCGAACCCGGCCGGCCGAACAACGGCGTCGTGACCGGGCGCTACGCGATTGCGCGATTCAACCTGGAAGCCGTCGGCAAGCCGAGCCATGCCGGCGCTACCCTCTCCTCCGGCCGTTCGGCCATTCGCGAGATGGCGCGGCAGACCCTGGTCATCGACGGCATGACGTCGGACGACTGTACCTTCTCCGTCGGCATCGTGCATGGCGGCCAATGGGTTAATTGCGTCGCAACCACCTGCACCGGCGAAGCCCTCAGCATGGCCAAGCGCCAAGCCGATCTCGACCGCGGCGTGGAACGGATGCTGGCGCTGTCCGGCACCTCCAACGATGTGACGTTCAAGGTGACGCGCGGCGTGACGCGTCCGGTGTGGGAGCCGGATGCTGGCACGATGGCGCTCTATGAAAAGGCGCGCAGCGTCGCTTCTGCCATAGGGCTCGATCTGCCGCACGGCAGCGCCGGCGGCGGCTCCGACGCGAATTTCACCGGTGCGATGGGGATTCCGACGCTCGACGGATTGGGCGTGCGCGGCGCCGACGCGCACACGCTGAACGAACATATTGAGGTCAACAGCCTTGCCGAACGCGGCCGCCTGATGGCCGGCCTGCTGGCGACCCTGACCTAAAGGGCAACTCCGATGGCAAAGACCACAACCGCGGCCCGCGCGATCCCTTTCAAACCTATTCGCGCCCGGGCCGAACAGCGCAAGGGCGGTGCCAAGGCGCTCGAAAAGCTTTTGCCCGAAAAGCCCGACATGAAAGCGCTGGCCAAAATGGCGGACGACCGCATTCTGGCCCAAATGACCCAGCGCGTGTTTTCCGCGGGCTTTGCCTGGAGCGTGATCGAAAACAAATGGCCAGAATTCGAGAAGGCCTTCCTCGGCTTCAATCCGGCCAGATTGATTTTCCAGCCCGACGATTTCTGGCATGGGCTGCTGTCCGACACCCGCATTGTGCGCAACGGCGCCAAGATCGCCTCGGTTCGCGAAAATGCCGCCTTCGTGCAGGAAATCGCGAAAGAGCACGGCAGCTTCGGCCGTTTTCTTGCGCAATGGCCCTCCTCCGACCAGATCGGTCTTCTCGACCTGCTCAGCAAACGCGGCAGCCGCCTCGGCGGCAACACCGGCCAGATGTTCTTGCGTTTCATCGGCTGGGACGGCTTTGTGACTTCACCGGACGTGGTCGCGTGCCTGCGCGATGCCGGGCTCGACGTCGCCAGTGAGGTAAAGTCGAAGGGCGATCTGGCCAAGGCGCAGGCGCAGTTCAATGCCTGGGCTGCCGAGACCGGCCTGCCCTACGTGCATCTGTCGCGGATTTGCGCGATGTCGATCGGCGAGAACCGCCTCGCTCAGTGATGACGGACGGCGGATGCGGCATGCAAAACGGAATTGCTCCTTCGCTTGCGCCCGTTGGTCTTGGGAGACTAGCGTCTCTTCGCCCAATGCTTTGAGAGAGACGATGCATCGTATCGCCGTCGGCGGTTTTCTTCACGAAACCAATACCTTCGCGCCGACGAAAGCGACATACGCCGATTTCGTTCACGGCGGCGGCTGGCCCGCGATGACGCAAGGCAGCGACCTGCTCAAGACGATGCGCAAGATCAATGTCGGCCTCGCCGGCTTTATCGGCGAAGCCGAAACGCATAGCTGGGAGCTGGTTCCGACGCTCTTCGCCGCCGCCAGCCCATGCGCCAACGTGACCAAGGATGCCTACGAGCGCATCGCGGGTGCGATCGTCGAAGGCATCGCGAACGCTCTCCCGCTCGATTCGGTTTATCTCGACCTGCACGGCGCCATGGTGAGCGCGCAGTTCGACGACGGCGAAGGCGAGATCTTGCGCCGCGTGCGCGCGGTGATCGGCAACGAGTTGTCGCTCGTTGTCAGCCTCGATCTGCACGCCAACGTCACGCCCGGCATGGTGCGTCACGCCGATGCGCTGATTGCCTATCGCACCTATCCCCATGTCGACATGGCCGACACCGGCCGCGCCGCGGCGCGCCACCTCGCGTTGTTGCTGCGCGACGGCCGGCGCCTTGAGAAAGCGTTCCGGCAGTTGCCGTTCCTGATCCCCATTAGCTGGCAATGCACAACCGACCAGCCCGCTAAAGGCATCTACGAGAAGCTTGCGGCACTGCAAAGCGAAGCCGTGCCGACGCTTTCGTTCTGCCCGGGATTTCCGGCGGCCGATTTCGCCGATTGCGGACCGAGCGTCTTCGCCTATGGACGAACAAAAGCGGATGCGCAGGCTGCCGTCGACAAGCTCGCCGCCCTGATCGAAAGCCATGAGAGCGATTTCGACGGCCGCATCTATGCGCCGGACGAAGGCGTGCTGCTCGCCATGGAGCTGTCGAAGAACGCGCAAAAACCCGTCGTCATCGCCGACACACAGGACAATCCCGGCGCCGGCGGTGATTCCGATACCACCGGCTTGCTGCGGGCACTGGTCCGCAACAAGGCCATACGCGCGGCGATCGGCGCGATCTACGATCCGGCGTCGGCCAAAGCCGCGCATGAAGCAGGCGTTGGCGCCACTGTCACGCTCGCGCTCGGCGGCAAGTCGGGCATTGCGGGCGATGCGCCGTTCGAGGCGACGTTTGTGGTCGAGACATTGTCCGAAGGCAAATTCGTCGCGCCCGGCCCCTACTTCGGCGGCCGCGCCATGGACATGGGGCCATCGGCATGTTTGCGGATCGGCGATATCCGCGTGGTCGTCAGTTCGCACAAAGCCCAACTGGCCGACCAGGCGATGTTCCGCTATGTCGGGATCGAACCGACCGAACAGGCGATCCTCGTCAACAAAAGCTCGGTGCATTTTCGGGCCGACTTTGAACCGATCGCCGAAAAGCTTCTGATCTGCGCCGCTCCCGGCGCCATGCCGGCCGATCCCGCCTCATTGCCCTGGACCAAATTGCGTCCGGGCATTCGACTTAAGCCGCAGGGGCCCGCCTTTATCGCGCCTTACTCGTCACAGCTTCATTCCAACGCCATTGGATAAAAGATATGCCCACGATTGATCGCATCGAACGTTTTGCCGACGATCTGACCGCCATCCGCCGGGACCTGCATGCCCACCCCGAAATCGGCTTCGAAGAAGTTCGCACCTCCGGCATTGTCGCCGACAAACTCGCTCAATGGGGCGTCGAGGTGCATCGCGGGCTTGGCGGCACCGGCGTCGTCGGCGTGCTGAAGGGCAAAGGCTCCGGTAAAAAGCGCATCGGGCTGCGCGCGGATATGGACGCGCTGCCGATGGAAGAGAACACCAACCTGAAATGGCGCTCGACCATTCCCGGCCGCTTTCACGGCTGCGGCCACGACGGCCATACCGCCATGCTACTTGGCACCGCGCGCTATCTCGCCGAAACCCTTAACTTCGACGGCACCGTGCATTTCATCTTCCAGCCGGCCGAGGAAGGCCTCGGCGGCGCACGCGCCATGATCAAGGACGGCCTGTTCGAGAAATTTCCGTGCGACGAAATATACGGTCTGCACAACGCGCCCGACCTCGACCACGGCGAACTCGCGGTCTTGCCGGGACCGGCGATGGCGGGTGCGGATTTCTTCGACATCACCATCAACGGCTACGGCGCCCATGGCGCGATGCCCGAACGCTCCAGGGACCCGGTCATGATTGCAATGACGCTGGGCCAGGCGCTGCAAACCATCGTCAGCCGCAACGTCTCGCCGAACGAAGCCGCCGTGCTGTCGATCACGCAAATTCACGCCGGCTCCGCCTATAATGTCATCCCCGGCGAGGCCAAACTCGCAGGGACCGTGCGCGCGTTCTCCGACGAGGTGCGCGCGCTGATCCGCGAGCGGATGCGCAGCCTTTGCGCCGGACTGGCTGCGGCCTTCCAGGTCGAGATTACGGCCGATATCAGGGACATTTTCAGCGTGCTCGTGAACCACGAAGAGCACTGCAAGGTAGTGGCTGACGTCGCGCGCACCGTGATCGATCCGGCCAAGGTTCTGACGCGCTCGAAGCCCAAGATGGGCAGCGAGGATTTCGCCGACATGCTGCACGCCGTCCCCGGCGCCTATTTCTGGCTCGGCCATGACGGCTCGGTGCCGGTGCACAATCCCGGTTACACGCTCGACGACAAGATTCTCCCCATTGGCGCCAGCGTATTTGCCCGCATCATCGAGAACCGTCTGCCGGCAGGCGCCCATGCTTGAGGAAGAATCCACCGAAGCCGTATCCGCGCTGCATGACCTCAGCGCAACCGATCTGATCGCGGGTTTTCGCGCACGGCAGTTTTCGCCGAGCGAAGTACTCGACGACGTGCTGGCGCATATCGCGGTGTGGGAGCCTCACATCAAGGCGCTCTATGCCTTTGATCCGGAAGGCGCGCGCGCCGCCGCCAAAGCCTCGACCGAACGCTGGCAAAAGGGCGAAGCGCACGGCGCGCTCGACGGCGTTCCCGTCACCATCAAGGACAACATCGCGACAAAGGGCGTGGCCGTGCCGCTTGGCACTGCCGTTATGAAGCTGGTGCCGGCGGACGCGGACTCGCCGCCGGCCGCTCGCTTGCGCGAAGCCGGCGCGATCATCTTCTCCAAGACCACGATGCCGGATTTCGGCATGCTGTCGTCGGGACTGTCCAGCTTCCACCCCCTCACCCGCAATCCCTGGGACTTGCGCCAGAACCCCGGCGGTTCAAGCGCAGGCGCTGGTGCCGCTGGCGCTGCCGGTTATGGCCCGCTGCATCTCGGCACCGATATCGGCGGCTCGGTTCGTCTGCCGGCCTGCTGGTGTGGCTTGGTCGCGCTCAAACCGAGTCTCGGACGCGTGCCGATCGATCCGCCCTATGTCGGTCGCGTCGCGGGTCCGATGACACGCACCGTCGACGACGCCGCGTTGATGATGAGCGTGATGGCGAAACCGGATCGCCGCGACGGCATGAGCCTGCCGTCCAACGACATCAACTGGAAGGCGCTTGACAAGCCGTCGCGCAAATTGCGCATCGGTCTTTTGCTCGATCTCGGCGTCGGCCAGGCGCTGGAGCAGGAAGTCCGCGATGTCGCGACCAAGGCGGCAAAGGCCTTTGAGGGCTCCGGCGCCAGCGTCCACGAGGTCAAGGGTGTTCTGACGCGTGAGACGCTTGAAGGCCTCGACAATTTCTGGCGCGCCCGCCTCTGGGACGATCTTTCCAGGCTCCCCGCCACCGAGCGCGGCAAGACGCTTCCCTACATTCTCAAATGGGCGGAAGCCGGCGCCAAACTATCGGGCGTCGACGTTATCAGAGGCTTCAACGCCACCATGGCGATCCGCGCCGCCGCGGCAAAACTTTTCGCTGACATTGACTACCTGATCTCGCCGGTCTCGCCGGTGGTGAAATTCGCAGCCGAACTCGCCGCCCCCCTCAACGATCCCGATCGCCCGTTCGAGCATATCGCCTACACCGTACCCTGGAACATGGCGGAGAATCCCGCGATCTCGATCAACGGCGGCTATGACGCGACGGGCTTTCCGATCGGCGTGCAGATTATCGGCCGCCGCTTCGACGACCTCGGTGTGCTCGGCATGGCGAAAGCGTTCGAGAGCCTGCGCGGGCCGCAACGGCCCTGGCCGAGACCGCCGAAGTAGCGCTCGTCTGAGGAAGGAAACCCGATGGCCTTTGAGACGATCACCTACGAGGTTTCGGAGCAGATCCTCACCATCACGCTGAACCGTCCCGACAAGCTCAACGCCTTCAATGCCACGATGATGCGGGAGCTGATCGAGGCCTTCGACGCGGCCGATGCGGACGACGACGTCAGGGCGATCATCGTCACCGGCGCAGGCCGCGCCTTTTGCGCCGGGGCCGACCTTTCGTCGGGCGCCGACACCTTCGACCGCGACGCACGGCGCGGACCTGTCAAGCGCCTGCCGGACGGACGCGTCGATTACAGCGATCCGCAAGCGCGCGACGGCGGCGGCCAGGTGACGTTGCGCATCTTCAAATGCCTGAAGCCCGTGATATCGGCCGTCAACGGACCGGCGGTCGGCATCGGCGCCACCATGCTGCTCGCCATGGATATCCGCATCGCCTCCGAAAACGCGAGATTCGGCTTTGTGTTTTCCCAACGCGGCATCGTGCCTGAGGCGGCCTCGAGCTGGTTCCTGCCGCGCATCGTCGGCATCTCGCAGGCGCTGGAATGGTGCTTTACCGGCCGCGTCTTTCCCGCGCAGGAAGCCCTCGCCGGAGGCCTCGTGAGCCGCGTCGTTCCGCCGGATGAATTGCTCCCGGCAGCGCGAGCGCTTGCGCGTGAAATCGCCACCAAGACCTCAGCCGTGTCGGTCGCGCTGATCCGGCAAATGATGTGGCGCCTGTCGGGCACGGACGATCCGATGGAGGCGCACAAGGTCGATAGCCGCGGGATCTACAGCCGCGGCCGCTCCGGCGACGTCAAGGAAGGCGTGATGTCGTTTCTGGAAAAGCGGCCCGCGAACTTCAAGGACAAGGTGTCGTCCGACATGCCGGACTTTTTTCCGTGGTGGGACGAGCGGGAGTATGAATAGTGCTCGTCGTCCCGGACAGCGAGGCGGAAGCCGAGCGCGATCCGGGCCATAACCACAGCCCGTAACTATTGTGCACATTCCTGCCAGTAAAGCTGATTGATGGATTCCGCGGTATGGGTTCCGGGTCGCGCGGAGCCTGTCATCGGGCGCGCATTCGCGCGGCCCGCTGGCTTGCCCGGGACGACAGGGTTACATCATCAACGCGACCCTTCCGATCGCCTTGCGATCGATCAGAAGCCGCATCGCTTGTGCGTAATCTTCAAGCGGCAAACGGTGCGAGATATGCGGCCGCACGTGTCCTCCGGCCGCCCACGCGAGCAGAGTCTTCAGACGCTCCTCACC
>NZ_JBAVCF010000325.1:0-2996 GCF_049586575.1 Bradyrhizobium sp. | reverse complement strand
TTGTCGAGGTGCCGAAGGAATGTCCGGGCGACATCCGCGGCCGCGTCTACCGGACCACCAATCTGCGGACCAAGGAAAGTTGGAGCCTTGCCAACGATGTCAAGAATTGCGGTGGCCCCGCCGGATAGGCCGCCCGAGCAGGACGAGCGATAGCGGGGCCGTTGGCGAACGCCGGACGGCGTCGTGCAATTCCGCGACGACATCTATAATCGCGACGGGGTTAGCTAGACCCAGCCGGATGCCGCGCCTCGGAGCGACGGGTCCGAAGCATTTGCTCATCACTTGACACGATTTCGATCGCCGCAACTGATTTGCCCGTCGTGCCAATTCGTCGCGGTCGCGCCGTATTGATCCTCTCCTAAAATCAGCGGCACAATTCCGCCTGTCCCGCGCACCTCAAGAGGGGCGCTTCGCGGTCGTCACGAACGTTGGGTGCGGGATGCGATGGACGCAACGCTGCGCGAAGACGACGCGCATCGATGCGGACGGCAAAGTCGTGTGGTCCTGATGCCTCGACGCTGGCATCAAGTTCTCAAGAAGCTAACGCTTCTCGGGGATGACGGTGGCAAGAAAGCCCGATCGCCGGGGAGAGCACGAAGGACACCGTTAAAACCATCGTGCAGGGAATGTCGATTGATGCGACTTACCTGTGGTGACTATGCTTGTGTGCTTTTTTCATTCGCACACAAGGCCGCGGGTGCGGTCGCGCATCCGGCATTCCCTGCGCCCTTTGCTTTTGCAGGGGCTTGGCGAAAAACTCGGGCCTTCGCGGCTGCGAGAACGCAGGGCTATGCCATTTAGGAGGGCTATGCCATTTAAAGGCAACCTGGGCTGGGCGACCCCCACCATATCTTGCATAAATATCAGGGGGCTACCGCAAGCTCTTGGCCATGGCCGGGCAATGTGGTATCCCGCGAGACCCTTTCGACCGCCATAATGAACCGCCCGCGACACCTTTAACTGGTTGCGGCGGTGGAGATATTTCGCCCATGAGCTCTTCGCCCTCAAGCGCCAAGACCACTTCCGCGCCCGACTCGTTCTTCACCGCCACCCTGAGCGAGGCTGATCCGGACATCGCCGCCGCCATCCGCGGCGAGCTTGGCCGTCAGCGCCACGAGATCGAGTTGATCGCGTCGGAAAACATCGTCAGCCGCGCGGTGTTGGAAGCGCAGGGCTCGGTGCTGACCAACAAATATGCCGAAGGCTATCCCGGCAACCGCTACTACGGCGGCTGCGAGTGGGTGGACGTGGTGGAAACGCTCGCGATCGAGCGCGCCAAGAAACTGTTCGGCGCGAGCTTCGCCAACGTGCAGGCCAATTCCGGCAGCCAGATGAATCAGGCAGTGTTCCTGGCGCTGCTCCAGCCGGGTGACACGTTCATGGGGCTCGATCTCGCCGCCGGCGGTCATCTCACCCACGGATCGCCGGTCAACATGTCCGGCAAGTGGTTCAAGGCCTCGCATTACACCGTGCGCCGCGAAGACCAGCTTCTCGACATGGATGCGATTGCGAAGCAGGCCGAGCAAATTCGGCCAAAGCTGATCATTGCCGGCGGGTCGGCCTATTCGCGGCCCTGGGATTTCAAGCGTTTCCGCGAAATTGCCGACAGCATCGGGGCCTATCTGATGGTCGACATGGCGCATTTCGCGGGGCTTGTGGCCGGCGGCGTTCATGCTTCGCCCGTGCCGCACGCGCACGTCACGACCACTACCACGCACAAGTCACTGCGCGGCCCGCGCGGCGGCCTGATCCTCAGCAATGACGAGGCGCTCGCCAAGAAATTCAACTCGGCGATTTTCCCCGGCCTCCAGGGCGGCCCCTTGATGCACGTGATCGCGGCCAAAGCGGTGGCCTTTGCCGAAGCCTTGCGGCCGGACTTCAAGATCTACGCCAAAAACGTCGTCGAGAACGCCAAGGCGCTGGCGGAGTCCTTGCGCGCCGAAGGCCTCGATATCGTCTCGGGCGGCACCGACAACCATCTGATGCTGGTCGATCTCCGGCCGAAGGGGTTGAAGGGCAACGTTTCGGAAAAGGCGCTGGTGCGCGCGGCGATCACCTGCAACAAGAACGGCATTCCCTTCGATCCGGAAAAGCCGTTCGTCACTTCAGGCCTGCGTCTCGGCACGCCTGCGGCGACCACGCGCGGGTTCGGGGTTGCCGAATTCAAGCAGGTCGGCGGCATGATCGCCGAGGTTCTGAACGCGGTCGCGCAGTCGAAGGACGGCGCCGCGCCGCTGGTGGAATTGGCGATGAAGGAACGCGTGAAGGCGCTCACCGACCGCTTCCCGATTTATCAATAGGGTCTCATCCGATGCGTTGCCCAAGCTGCAACAGTCTCGATACGCAGGTGAAGGACTCCCGCCCGACGGAAGATTCCGCCGTGATCCGGCGCAGGCGCGTATGTGTCGCCTGCAATTTCCGCTTCACCACGTTCGAGCGCGTGCAGCTTCGCGAATTGACGGTGATCAAGCGCAACGGCCGCAGGGTGCCGTTCGACCGCGACAAGCTGATGCGCTCGGTGCAAATCTCCTTGCGCAAGCGGCCGGTGGATACGGAGCGGGTCGAGAAGATGGTCTCCGCCATCGTGCGTGAACTCGAGAGCGGCGGGGAAGCGGAGATATCATCGGAGGCGATCGGCGAGATCGTGATGGAGCATCTGCGCCAGCTCGACGACGTCGCCTATGTGCGCTTTGCGTCGGTCTATCGCAATTTCAGAGAGGCCAAGGATTTTGAAGCCGTGCTCGGCGAGCTCTCCGGCGACGACGACGCGCGGATCGCCCTGTTACGCAAATGATCTTCCGCATTCTGGAAGACCAGTGGAAGCAAAAAGCGGCGGATTCGAAAGCGGCCGATTGGCGCTTCATGCAGCTCGCGCTCGCACTCGGCCGGCGCGGTTTGGGGCGTACGCATCCTAATCCGGCGGTGGGCGCCGTCGTCGTCAGGGATGGCGTCATTGTCGGCCGCGGCTGGACCCGGCCCGGCGGGCGGCCCCATGC
>NZ_JBAVCF010000324.1:0-26080 GCF_049586575.1 Bradyrhizobium sp. | reverse complement strand
GTGAGCGTGGAGACGACACGAAATGCGGCGCGTGCCCTGATGTCACGCAGCCGGCCCGCGGTCGTCGCGCTCGGGAGCGGCAGGGGGCTAGACACGGCGGTGGCTTTTGCGGAAGGATTGACGAAATCGAAGGCGAAGGAGCGCCTTCACTAGTGTGGCGACTCTGACGTTCTTTTCGGTATTGCCGCGGGTTCTTCGAAGGAACGCCAGAGTCAAAGCCACACTGGATCATATGGTTGCTAGTGTCCCTTTGGCTCTGACATTCGTAGAAGTGCCCGCTGCGAGAGGATACGAATGTCAGAACCGGGAAACTACAGGCCGTTGCGCGATAACGGGAGCATGATCCCATCCAGTCATGATCCAGTTTGAGGCATCGGGGGAGCTTCACGCATGGCTTTGTTTCGGTTGCCTTCGAGCGGACCCGCCGCACTTGTTCCGCGCGGTCACGGTCTGTTGCTGCGTGCCCCTCAGATGTCGGATTTCCCGGAATGGGCGCATTTGCGGGAAGTCAGCCGCGGCTACCTGACCCCTTGGGAGCCGATCTGGCCGTCGGACGATTTGACCCGGTCCGGTTTCCGGCGGCGTTTACGCCGTTATGCCGAAGACATCGCGGCCGACAGGTCATATCCCTTCATTGTCTTCCGCGAGGCCGATGGCGTCATGATCGGCGGGATTACGCTTGCCAATGTCCGGCGCGGCATTGTCCAGGCCGGCACGATCGGTTACTGGGTCGGTCAACCCTATGCGCACCGCGGCTATATGACGACCGCCTTGCGCGTGCTGTTGCCGTCGTTATTCGGCGAGCTTAACCTGCACCGGATTGAGGCTGCCTGTATCCCCAGCAACGCGCCGTCGATCAGGGTGTTGGAGAAGTGCGGCTTTAGCCGCGAAGGCCGGGCGCGGCGCTATCTCTGTATCAACGGCGTCTGGCAAGACCACCTGCTTTTCGGCCTGCTGCACGAGGATTTCCGCGGCTAATAACCTTGTTTCTAAATGATGACGGGTGCCTTGGGTTTGCCGCCATTGCGCTGTTATAAGCACTCGCGATGTGCGCCCTCGAAAGCGCCATGCTACTCAGCGACGTTTTCTTTGGGGATTTTCCGGTAATGCGGCACGGGCAGATTGGGCAGGCGAGGGTGGCGGGCGTGGCAGGCCACAAGCGCACCGTGCTGGCGCTTGCCGTGACCGCGTTGCTTTCGGGGTGTGGCGGCACCGCTCTCAATAACCCCTTCAGCACTGCCCCGCCTCCCGACGCCGAGATCCCCACGATCAGCGAGAGGTTCGATCAGCTGTTCGGCCGTAACTCAAAGGTTTCCGAAACGGCGCCGGACGGCACGGAGGTCGACTGTCCGGTGGTGAAGATTCGCGCCGGCGCGTCCACCTACGCGATCGCGCCGCCCGGCAAGCAACTCGTCGCCAGCGAGTTGAACTTTCAGGCAACCATCACTCGGACCGCGCGCGATTGCCGCCGCGCCGCCAATGGCCAGATCATGGCGCGCATCGGCGTTCAGGGCCGCGTCGTGGCTGGCCCCGCCGGTGCGCCCGCGACTGTCGAAATCCCGCTTCGCGTCGCCGTGGTGCAGACCGGCGTTCAGGAAAGGGTGCTTACCACCAAGGTGTATCGGACCACGGTCGCGATGAGCGAGGAAGGCGGCGCGTTCAGCCTGGTCGGCGAAGACCTGGTTTTTAACATGCCGGCACCTCTTACCAGTGATAACTTCGTGTTCTATGTCGGCTTCGATCCGCAAGCGATCGCGCCGCAGCCGCAGCCCCGGTCGTCGCGGCGAAAGTAGCACCAATTCTCTGGTGTCCCGGTCCTGACATTCCTACCATGTCGCGGAGTGCACTTTTACGAATGTCAGAACCAAAGGGACACTAGCAAACATCTGATTCTGGTGTGGCTTTGACCCTGACGTTCCTTCGAATAACTCGCGGCGACACTGAAAGGAACGCCAGTGTCGCCACACGAGCATGAAAAAAGCCGGCGCGATCATGTCACGCCGGCTTTTGTTTTGCTGTGAACGAAAATCGTCAGTTCAGCTTTGCGCGAACTTCGGTGATGCCTTTGGCCAGCAAATCGTCGGCGACCTGTCCCTTTACGGTCTGTGACAGGATGGTGGAAGCGGCCGTCACCGCGGCATTGGCCGCCGCGGCCCGCACGTCGGCCACTGCCTGGGTTTCGGCGAGCGCGATCTTGCTCTCGGCGGTCTTGGTTCGCCGGGCCACAAAATCCTCCATCTTGGCCTTCGCCTCGGAGGCGATGCGTTCGGCATCTACCTTCGCTCCGGCGATGATCTCCTGGGCCTCGCGCTCGGCGCTGGCGTGCCGCGCCTTGTAGTCGGCCAGCAGGCTTGCAGCTTCCTGCTTGAGGCGCAGGGCGTCGTCGAGTTCGGCCTTGATGCGCTCGCTGCGATGATCGAGCGTCCTCAGTACGGTGCGATGGACACCCAGATAGGCGAACACGCCCATCAGAATAAGGAAACCAACGGCGACCCAGAATTCCGGTTCGGCGAACATCGAACTTATCCTTTCAGGGACGCGTCAACGGCCTGTCCGACCGAAGCGCCGTCGGGAGTAACGCCGGTCAGCCGCTGCACGATGGCGGCGGCGGCGTCGGTCGCGATGCCCCGTACGTTGCTCATCGCGGCCTCCCGCGTTGAGGCGATCGTCTTTTCGGCATCCGCAAGCCTGAGCGCCAGCCGCTCTTCCAGCGTCTTGCGTTCCGCCTCGGACGCCGTGTTCAGCTTTTCGCGGGTCTCAGCACCGATGGCCTGTGCACGAGAACGCGCGGCAGCCAGTTCGTTCTCATAGGCCTTGAGTGCGCCGTCCGATTCGTCCTTCAGCCGTTGGGCTTCCGACAGATCACCGTCGATCGTGTTCTGGCGCTTGTCCAGCACGCCGCCGACGCGCGGCAGCGCGATGCGCGATACGATCAGGTACAGCGCGACGAATACGATCGCCAGAGACACCAGCTGCGAGGCGAAGGTGTCCTTCTGGAACGGCGGGAACGGCTTATGACCGCCCTCCGTCTCGGTATGGGCGGTGGCACCCTTGGACTCGCCATGACTTTCAGCCATGGGCTTCTCCTGTTCGGCTAACCGACATTCGACCCCTTAACTCCAATGAGCCGGGAATCGGCGGTGAATCAGATCGCGTACAGCAAGAGCAGCGCGATCAGCAGCGAGAAGATGCCGAGCGCTTCGGTCACGGCGAAGCCGAAAATCAGGTTGCCGAACTGGCCCTGGGCGGCCGAGGGGTTGCGCACCGCAGCGGCGAGATAGTTGCCGAAGATGATGCCCACGCCGGCGCCAGCGCCGCCCATGCCGATGCAGGCAATACCTGCGCCAATGTACTTCGCGGCAATCGGATCCATGAAACGAACTCCTTCTTGAGGTTTGTTAGAGGGGCCTGTCAGTGGCCCGGATGGATAGCGTCGTTGATGTAGATGACGGTGAGGATGGTGAAGACGTAGGCCTGGAGGAAGGCGACCAGAATCTCGAGTGCGCTCAGCGCGATCACCATGCCAAGCGGCAGAACGGCGCCGAAATAACCGGCAATGCCAAGCCCCGCCAGCACCGGAATGAAACTTGCGAACACCGTCAGCGCGATGTGGCCCGCCAGCATGTTCGCGAACAGACGCACCGAATGCGAGATCGGCCGCAGGAAGAACGAGAATATCTCGATGAATACGACGAGCGGCAGGATGAAGATCGGAATGCCCGACGGCACGAACAGCTTCAGGAATTTCAGACCGTTCTTGTAGAAGCCGTAAATCAGCACCGTGAAGAACACCAGAAACGCCAGCGCCGCCGTGACGATGATGTGGCTTGAAATGGTGAAGTTGTAGGGAATGGTGCCGACGAGGTTGGAAACGGTCAGCAGCATGAAGATCGAAAACACGAGCGGGAAGAACTTCATCCCGTCCTTGCCGGCGTTCGCCCGCACCGTGGTCGCCACGAACTCGTAAGAGATTTCGGCGATCGACTGGAGGCGTCCGGGCACCAGGCTGCGGCCCGAGCCGATCATCAACAGTGAAATCAGCGCCAACGTACCGACCATGTAGGCGGAAGAGTTGGTGAAAGCGATCTCCTGATTGCCGATATGGCCAATCGTAAAGAGCTTTTGGAGGTGGAACTGTTCGATCGGATCGAGCATCCGCGCGGCATCTCTGGCTGTTGCCGGCCACGCCGGCATTTCAAATCACGTCGTTGCGCACTTCCTTAACGGCCGGTTCTGTCCGGAGCAACACCCGCGGAGCGGATCACGTTCAGAACGCCAGCTATGAAGCCGACCAGCACGAACACGATGAGCCCGAAAGGTGACGTCGAAAGCAGACGGTCGAAACCCCAGCCCATCAGTGCTCCGACGGCTACGCCGGCGATCAACTCCGATGAAAGACGGAAACCCATTGCCATCGCCGAAGCCCTGGCATTGTTGTCTCCACTTTCAGCTTCGGATTGGTCAGTTCTGATGTTTCGGCTGCCCCGAACTTCGGACAACCGGTGCTCCAGACTTCCGAGCCTTGCGGAAAGTGCGGCCTCGTCGGAGCACGATTTGTTTTCATCTTCGCGGTCATTCGTGCCTTGCGCCATGCTTGCTAAGACCCGAAACGATGCAACGATGGATGAAAACGACGTCCGTCACCCCTCAAAAGCCGCGCGGACCATACTGACCGTCCTTAATCAAGTCAAGATTGCGTCACAGCCACATATGTAATTGATATCATATGATTATTCGCCAGATACCAAGCGGGCTAGAATGCCTGATCGCCGCACTGCAATAGATCACCGCCGGATCGCCGATAAATCGGCGCCGGAAACCGCTGGTGGAGCGGATTTGATAGCGAATGTCAGAACGGCGAGACTTGGGGTGTCTGTTGGGATGACTTAAAGTCGCAATTCCAAAAAGAACCGTTCCCGGAGACCGCATGCCGCGCCAGATCGACTACTACTTCTCACTGCAATCGCCCTGGGCCTATATCGGGCACAAATCGTTCCGCGACGTCGTCGGCAGCCACGATCTCAAGGTCAATCACAAGCCGGTCGTGCTGGTGGATCTGTTTTCCGAGACCGGCGGGCTGCCGCTTCTCAAGCGTCACCCGGTGAGGCAGCGCTACCGGATGGTCGAACTCCAGCGTTGGCGCGACAGGCGTGGCCTGCAATTCAAGCTTGAGCCGGCCAATTGGCCGTTCAACGCGCGATTGGCCGATGGCCTTGTGATCGCGGCGATCGAGGCCGGGCACGATCCCGATCGCTTCCTGCGCCGCGCCTTTGCAAGCGTCTGGGAAGACGAACTCAATCTTGCCGATCCCGCAACGCTGATCGGTCTGGCCGATGATTGCGGCCTGCCCGGCAAGGCTCTGACAGAGCGGTCCGCCGGCGAGGATATTGGAAAAGTCTACGAGCAGAATCGCCAGGATGCGATGGCGGCCGACGTGTTCGGATCACCGGCCTATGTGCTGGATGGCGAAGTATTCTGGGGACAGGATCGGATCGAATTGCTGGTCGACGCATTGAAGTCGGGCCGTGCGCCCTATCGCTCACGGGCCTGAAGGCGCCTAACCCCGGGAAATACCCAGATAGCCGTTGAGGCGGAGTATCCCATGACCAGAGCGATATCACCGACAACGTCAGCCATTGTCCTCGTCGTATCGGTCCTGGCCGGAGCAGCCGGTGCTCCAGCCCAATCGATGCCCGACAATGAAAACGGGCGTTATGTACTGTCGCCAATTCCCGACGGCGTGATCCGGCTGGATACGCGCACCGGTGCGGTTTCGACCTGCAGCAATACCGGCACGGGCTGGGCCTGTTATGTCGTGCCCGACGAGCGCGCGGCGTATGATGCGGAAATCGGCCGGTTGCAGGCCGAGAACGAAAAGACCAAGGCCGAGAACGAAAAACTGAAAGCGGAACTGGCGGCTCACCCCCCGACCGTCGTGGGCAAGACAGACGAAGCGCTGCCCAAATCGGACTCGCTGAAAAAAGCCGAACCGAAGGTGGCCGAGGGCGACCGCAAGATCGAAATCCCGTTGCCGAGCGACCGCGATATGGACCGGGTAATGTCCTTCCTCGAACAGGCGTGGCGGCGATTGGTCGAGATGGCTAACCGGATGCAGAAAGACGTTAGCGGCAAGATCTGAGCTGTTCATGGCAGCATCTCCCTCCATCTCGCGCAGCGTCCCGTCGGTGGTCTCCGCCAGTTCGATCGTGTCGTCGCTGTTGACGGTCCAGACCCCGGGCCGCGGCTTTGTCGATCTCACGGCGGACATTGCGCAATTCGTCGATGAGGCCGGTGCGGTCGACGGCCAGGTGACGGTCTTTATTCGTCACACCTCGGCCTCGCTCACGATCCAGGAAAATGCCGATCCCACGGTGCTGCAGGATCTGACCACCGCGCTCGACCGTTTTGCGCCGGAGAACGCCGGTTGGAGCCATGACACCGAAGGCCCCGACGACATGCCGGCTCACGTCAAGACCATGTTGACCGCGATATCGCTGCAAATTCCGGTCATCAGGAGCAGGTTGATGCTCGGCACGTGGCAGGCGATCTATCTGATCGAGCATCGAAGGCGGGCGCATCGCCGCGAGGTCGTCGTGCAGTTTGTCGGGAAGACCAGCCAGGGTTAACCGCGCTCAAACGAAAACGGCCGCGGATCGCTCCGCGGCCGTTTGGTGGCTCGGTGAAGCGAGATCAGTTGGTCCTGATATCGACGTCCTTTGTTTCAGGCAGGAACAGGAAGCCGATGACAAGGCTCATCAAGGCGATGACGATCGGATACCACAGGCCGGAATAGATGTTTCCGGTGTAGGCCACGATGGCAAACACGGTCGCCGGCAGGAAGCCGCCGAACCAGCCGTTGCCGATATGGTAGGGCAGCGACATGCCGCTATAGCGGATGCGGCTCGGGAACAGCTCCACCAGCCATGCCGCGATCGGCGCATAGACGAGCGTCACGTAGATCACCAGAAGCCAGAGCAGGACCACCGTCATCACCCAATTGATGTCGGCCAGGTCGGCCGAAGCCGGGTAACCGTGGGCCTTGATGGCGGCAGGCAACGCCTTGGCGAAGTCCGGTGAGCTCGCATTCAATGTCTGCTCGCCGATCTTCACCTGTGCCGGCGTGCCTTTCGGAGCGTCCTGTGTCTGGTAATTCACCGACAGATTGACCAGTCCGGATTTCGCGATATCGCAGCTCGTGGTGAATTTCTCGGTGCCCGTTGCCTTGAACTGGAACGAGCATTCCGAGGGGTCGGCGGTCACGGTGACCGGTGAGGCGGCGAGCGCCGCCTCAAGCTTCGGGTTGGCGAAGTGCGTTATGCCCTTGAAGATCGGGAAATACGTCAGCGCCGCGAGCAGGAAGCCGGCCAGGATGATCGGCTTGCGGCCGATCCTGTCGGATAGCCAGCCGAACAGGATGAACCCCGGCGTGCCAAGCGCGAGCGCAATCACGATCAGGATCTGCGCGGTGGCGCCGGGAACCTTGAGGGTCTGGGTCAGGAAGAACAGTGCGTAGAATTGTCCGCCATACCACACCACGGCTTCGCCGGCCGTGGCGCCAAAGAGAGCGAGGATCGCGATCTTGGCGTTGGCCCACTCGCCGAAGGCTTCGCCCAACGGACGTTTCGAGGTCGTGCCCTCATCCTTCATCTTCTGGAAGATCGGCGACTCATTCAGGCTCAAGCGGATCCAGACTGAAACCGCCAGCAGGATGCCGGAGAGCAGGAACGGAATGCGCCAGCCCCAGCTGCCAAAGGACTCTTCACCCATCCAGTTGCGGACGCCCAGGATGAGCAGCAAAGCGAGGAACAGGCCGAGCGTCGCGGTGGTCTGAATCCAGGAGGTGTAGTAGCCGCGCTGGTTGCGAGGGGCGTGCTCGGCGACGTAGGTCGCCGCCCCGCCATATTCGCCGCCGAGCGCCAGGCCCTGGATCAGGCGCAGTCCGATCAGCACCACCGGCGCCGCGATGCCCCAGCTGTCATAGCCGGGCAGCAGGCCGATGAAGAACGTACCGACGCCCATCAGGGTCATCGTGATCAGGAAGGTGTACTTGCGGCCGATCATGTCGCCGAGTCGGCCGAAAATCAGAGCGCCGAACGGCCGGACCGCAAAGCCCGCGGCGAAGGCGAGCAGCGTGAAGATGAAGGCTACGTTCGGCGGGACGTTGGAGAAGAAGTACTTCGCGAGGAAGGAGCCGAGCGTTCCGTAGATGTAGAAGTCATACCACTCGAACACGGTACCCAACGACGAAGCGAAGATGACCTTTCGTTCTTCGGCGGTCATTCCCCCGGTGCGGACGCCCTCGCTACCCGCTGTTGCTGCCATTGCCATCGTTCGCGCTCCCCGAATTGCTGTTTGCAATGCTCGCCCATGCGCCATTTGGCCACAGGTTTGTGCTTCAAGGTAACATCGCCGTGAAAACCAGCCAAATAAGACTTTTGGACTGCATTCGGGATATCGCGACGGCACCTCCGCAGCATGCTATTGCGGCGCACAAGGCGTTTGAATTAACTGCACCTTCGCTTGGCGCGATTGCGCCCTTGCCTACGGCCGCTGGGAGGAGGACAATTTGACTGAAAAAGACTCTTCAAAGATGGCGCGAGGGCATTTTGCCGTTCGCTGGAGATAGATGACCACCGCTGCCGCCACCCATCTCGTGATCGCCGACGACCATCCTCTGTTCCGTGACGCCTTGCGTCAGGCGGTGGCAGGCGTCGTGGCATCAGCCAAGATCGACGAGGCCGGAAGCTTCGAAGAGCTGACGGCCTTGCTCGACCAGGATTCCGAAGTCGATCTGGTCTTGCTCGACCTGACGATGCCCGGAATTTCCGGCTTTTCCGGACTAATTTACCTGCGGGCGCAGTTTCCGGCCATTCCGGTCGTGATCGTGTCTGCCAGCGACGATGGCGGCACCATCCGCCAGTCGCTGGATTTCGGCGCTTCAGGGTTTATCCCCAAGCGATTCGGCGTGGACACGCTGCGCGATGCCATCACGAAGGTTCTGGGCGGCGATGTCTGGGTTCCGGCCGACACCGACCTGTCCTCGGTGACCGATCCGGAACTGGTGCGCCTTCGCGACCGGCTGGTGACGCTGACGCCGCAGCAGGTTCGCGTGCTGATGATGCTCTCGGAGGGTCTGCTCAACAAGCAGATCGCCTATGAGCTTGGCGTGTCGGAGGCCACCATCAAGGCCCATGTGTCGGCGATCCTGCAAAAGCTCGGTGTCGAGAGCCGGACGCAAGCGGTGATTGCCGCCGCGAAAATCGCCGGCGGGCAATGGCGTCAGAGTACGCCGTCGCAGCAATAGGTATAGCTACTCCGCCGCCACCATCTGCTGGGTGCGCCACTGGCCAAGCAGCGCGCGCAAGGAGGCAGGTTTCACCGGCTTGTTCAATACCGCGATGTTTTCATCCCGCGCGGCGGCGCGCACGTGCGGGCTGCGGTCGGCGGTGATGAGAATGGCCGGGATGGCCTCGCCAAACTTCTTCCTGATATCGCGGATCGCCGCAATGCCGTTGCCGCGGTCGAGATGATAATCGACAAGAAGGCCGGTGACTTGCTTGCCCATGGCCTCGATCGCTTCGATCGCGGATTCCGGATCGCTCACCGCGATCACCTGCGTGTCCCAGCCTTCGAGCAGCGTCTTCATTCCATCCAGGATGGAAGCATCGTTTTCGATGCAGGTGATCAATGCACCGGACATCGGCGTCCGCGACAGCGGCGTGGCGCTGGTGACGGCCGCGGTGTGGTTGACGGCTTTTGCGGTCGGCACCGTCACACCAAACATCGAGCCGCCGCTGGCGATGGAATCGAGCGCAATGCCGTGGCCGAGCACGCGGGCGAGCCGTTCGACGATCGATAGACCGAGCCCCAATCCGCGCGCAATCCGCGCGCCCTGCTCGAGCCGGTGGAACTCCTTGAAGATCTCGCCGCGTTTGAGAACGGGAATCCCGACACCGGTGTCGTAAATTCCGATCTGCAGGGATTGGCCGCGGCGGCGACAGCCGACCAGCACCCGGCCGCGCGGGGTATATTTGATCGCGTTGGAGATCAGGTTCTGCAACAGCCGGCGCAGCAACAGCCGATCCGATCGCACCGGCAGCGAAGAGGGCACGAAGGTCAGTTTCAATCCTTTGGCGCGCGCGATCGGCGCAAACTCGATTTCCAGAGACCGCATCAGGTCGCCAACCTTGAAATTCGTGACCGACGTTGTCATGGCGCCGGCATCCAGCCGCGAAATGTCCAGCAACGCGCCGAGAATTTCTTCGATAGCTTCCAGCGAATCGTCGATGTTCTCGACCAGCCTGGAATCCTCGCCGCCGCTCTGGCGCTCCACAAGGCTCGTCACATAGAGCCGGGCCGCGTTCAGCGGCTGAAGGATGTCGTGGCTCGCTGCCGCCAGAAACCGTGTCTTTGAAATGCTGGCGTCCTCGGCGGTGCTTTTGGCAAGCGCCAATTCCGAATTCAGCCGCGTCAGTTCCTCGGTGCGATCGTGCACGCGCTTTTCGAGCGTCGCATTCGCGCGCTCCAGCGCCTCGGCGGCTTCAAAGGAGGGGGTGACGTCGGAGAAGGTAATGACGAGGCCGCCGCCGGGCATCCGGTTGGAGCGGACTTCGATCACCATATGCCGGTCGGGCAGGCGCTCGAGGTAAGGTTCGCCCTCGGCGGTGTAGGCGTTCAGCCGGTTCTCCACCACGAGATCCCGGTCGCCGGTTTCGGAAGGCGTGATCGCGGTCATGTATTCGAGGATTTCCCGCAAGGGAATCCCGATCTGGACGAGATGCGGCGCCAGGCCAAGGATGTCGCCGAACTGGCGGTTGGAACAGATCAGCTGCAAATCGGCATCGAACACCGCGATGCCCTGGCGCACGTGGTTGAGGGCGGTCTGCAATATTTCACGATTGAAATGCAGCGCGGCGTGCGAGTCGTCGAGCAGCTTGAGCGCGGCCTTGGCGGACACGGTGCGCTTGCGCAACAGCAACGACATCACCATCCGCGAGGATGCGGCCCCGATCGACGACGCAATCAGGTGTTCGGCATGCTGAAGCAGTTCGAAATCCGCCGGTGCGGATGGCGTGAGGCGAACGTTGCGCGAAGCCGCAAAGGCCTCGAAGGAATCCCGGGCGCGGTCGGGCCCCAGATATTGCGCTACTGTGCCCTGGATATCCTGCACCGTCACCGTGGTCCGCCAGCGGCGGAAGGTCGGCGTCATCGGGGTGAGCACACTGGGGGCAAACAAGTCGGCCTGCATGCGCTCGATCGAGGAGGGCTGGCGCGACAGCGAGAGCAGCACATAGGCGAGGATATTCAGCGAGAGCGACCAGAGCACGCCGTGGATAAGCTGCGGCAGGTTGGATCCGAACAGCGCCTGCGGCCTCAGTGTCTCAATGCCGAGCGGGCCGCTTTGCAGAAACGCCAGCCCGCCCGCCGAGCCGTCGAGAAAACTCGGCAGGAACAGGGTGTAGGCCCAGATCGCAAAGCCGACGAGCATGCCGCCCATGGCGCCCCGCGCGGTCGCGCGCCGCCAGAACAACCCGCCGAAAAAGGCGGGCGCGAGCTGCGCAATCGCCGCAAAGGACAACAGGCCGATCGCGACTAGTTGGGCCTCGCCCAGGGCACGATAGTAAAAATAGGCCATCGCCATGATCGCAAAGATCGCAAAGCGCCGCGCGCCCAGCAGAAAACGGCCGAAATCCTGCTGCCCATCGCGGGTTTCGCGCCGGCGCTGAAGCACCAGCGGCAGGATGATGTCGTTCGAAACCATGACGGAAAGCGCGACGCATTCCACGATCACCATCGCAGTGGCCGCCGACAGGCCGCCGACAAAGACGGCAACGCTGAGCAGCGGGGCGTCTCCTTCCACCGGCAGCGCCAGCACGTACATGTCGGGATCGACCGCGCCGAACGGAAAGCTGATGAGTCCTGCAAGCGCGATCGGAATCACGAACAGGTTGATCGCCACCAGATAAAGCGGAAGCAGCCAGCGCGCGCGGCTGACTTCCGACGGCGTGGAGTTCTCGACCACGCTGACATGAAACTGGCGCGGCAACAGCATGACCGCGCAGAACGACAGCAGCACCATGGTCAGAAAATTGCCGGCCGACGGCACGTAGTTGATGGCGCGCACGGCTTCCGGCGTTTTCATCGCGCGCTCGATCAGTTCGTGGGGCGAGAACATCCAGAAGGTGACAAAGGCGCCCGCCGCGATGAACGCCACGAGCTTGACGATGGATTCGGTTGCAATGGCGAGCATCAAGCCGTGCTGGTGCTCGGTCGCATCGGTCTGGCGGGTGCCGAACAACACGGCGAACGCTGCCATCGCCAGCGTCGCGGTCAGTGCGATATCGCCAAGCAGCGGGATCGAGGAAATGGCCTGGTCCTCGCTGAGGATGGTCTCGAGCGAGGAGGCGACCGCCTTGAGTTGAAGCGCGATGTAAGGCACCGAGCCGATGATCGCGATCAACGCCACGGTCGCAGCGACCGCCTGGCTCTTGCCGTAACGGGCGGCGATAAAATCGGCGATCGAGGTGATGTTTTGCGATTTGGCGAGCTTGATCACGCGGCGCAGCAGCGGCGTGCAGAGGCCGATCATCAGGATCGGGCCGATATAGATCGCCAGGAAGTCCACGCTGGTGCGGGTGGCGAAGCCAACCGAGCCGAAGAAGGTCCATGAGGTGCAGTAGATCGCCAGCGACAGCGGATAGATTAGCCCGCTGGCGCGTCCGCGCTGCGCCGGCGAGCGGCGGTTGCCGTAACTCGCCACGAAAAACAGGAAGCCGATGTAGCCGAAGGCGGCTGCGATCACGCCCCAGTCGTGCAGCATTGCTGCTTGCTCCCTAACGCATGATCCGGAAAAGTGTGCAGCGGTTTTCCAAAAAGATCATGCGTATTAGTACGCTTTACCGTCCCGGCGGATCTCTCTGGCCGCCGCTAAAGGAAGAACTATAGCCGGACCGGGCCTGCAAAGCACGGTGCGTAACGGCTGCGGACCGGGGGGTAGGCCGCCACTTGGCGAATTAACGTTATTCCGCCGCCAGCGATTTTTCCTTCATCGGCAGGCCGAGCCGTTCCCAGACCTGCAACAGCGCCTCGGCCAGCTGGTCGATCACGGCATCGTCGTGATAGGGCGAGGGCGTGATCCTCAGGCGCTCGGCGCCCCTGGGCACCGTTGGATAGTTGATCGGCTGGATGTAGATGCTGTGCTCCTCCAGCAGGAGGTCGGAGGCCCGCTTGCACTTTTCGGGATCGCCGACAAACAGCGGCACGATGTGGGTGTCGCTCGACATCACCGGCAGGCCTGCGGCGGTCAGGATCGCCTTGGTGCGGGCCGCACGCTCCTGGTGGCGTTCGCGCTCCCAGTTCGAGGTCTTCAAGTGCCGGATCGCAGCGGTGGCCGCCGAGCAGATCGCCGGCGGCAGCGCGGTGGTGAAGATGAAGCCGGGCGCATAGGAGCGAACGGCATCGACGATTTCCGCTGACCCGGCGATGTAGCCGCCGAGACAGCCGAAGGCCTTGGCAAGCGTGCCTTCCAGAATGTCGATGCGGTGCATGACGCCGTCACGCTCGGCGATGCCGCCGCCGCGCGGGCCATACATGCCGACCGCGTGCACCTCGTCGACATAGGTCATCGCGCCATATTTCTCGGCGAGATCGCAGATCTTCGAGAGCGGCGCGATATCGCCGTCCATCGAATAAAGGCTCTCGCAGACGATCAGCTTCGGCCGGTCGGGCCCCGCCGCGCGCAGCAATTCCTCCAGATGCGCCATGTCGCTATGGCGGAATATCTGGCGCTCGCAGCCGGCCTGGCGGACGCCTTCGATCATCGAATTGTGGTTGAGCGCGTCAGAGAGGATCAGGCAATTGGGAATGAGCTTGGCAATGGTGGAAATGCCGGTTTCGTTCGACACGTAGCCCGAAGTGAAGATCAAGGCGGCTTGCTTGCCGTGCAGATCGGCGAGTTCCTGCTCGAGCTGCACCAGCGGATGATGGGTGCCGGCGATGTTGCGGGTGCCGCCGGCGCCGGTGCCGACGCGGGTTGCGGTCTCGACCATCGCACCGACCACTTTCGGGTGCTGGCCCATGCCGAGATAATCGTTGGAGCACCAGATCACGACGTTGCGGGTGCCTTTCGGCGAATGCCACACCGCATGGGGAAAGCGGCCAGCCACACGTTCCAGATCGGCGAAAACCCGGTACCGCCGTTCGTTATGGAGACGGGTCAGGGCGGTGCTGAAAAACTGGGTGTAATCCATCGCGGAACCTGGAACTGGGGCGTGAGGCCGAAAGCGAGAACACCTTTTTAGAGGGTTTCCATAATCGATGTCGAGCCGAAATCGAAAGACACGCCGGCATCGAAGGCGTTGATTTCGGTCAAGTTTCGGTGCGCGCCGCGCTCAGCCCTGACCCGCGTGACCGTAAACCAATGGGCTTTCTCAACCTTTTCTGAAATTGCGCCGTTTTTCTCGATCGTGCGCTCCCGCGCATCGTGGCGTTCGGCTGAAGCCCGGCGGAGCCAACAAGAAGCCGTCATGACCCATATTCTTCATCGCTCAGCCAATGCCAAAATGCGTCGCCGGACAATTTCGCTTTCCTGAGCGACGCCTAACCAAGCGATCCCTACCGCGCATGATGGCGAGGGGTGACGCCGAATTCAAAAAGCTGGTCGACGACGCACTGGTTGAGGCGATGAAGTCCGGCCTCTACGACAAGCTCTACACCAAATGGTTCGAGAGCCCGATTCCACCGAAGAACATCAATCTGAATCCCACGAGATGGGTTTTGCCCGCAACGTCGCCAACCGGGTGCTGTTCATGGACGGTGGCGAAATCGTCGAGACCGCCGAAGCGGCAAAATTCTTCGACGCGCCGGCGTCCGAACGCGCCAAGGCGTTTCTTGCCAGAATTTGGAAGCACTGACCCTTTGATTGAACCGCCGCGCGCCTTGCCCGCACCCGGCTGCCTGTCCTACGATCTGCTCCTAAACGCCCGTCAGTTGATGGCGGTATAAAAAGCCGGCGCGACGCAGATCGCGAGGCCAACAAAATGGGGGGAAAACTGCATGTCCACGCGCCGTGATTTCTTGAAAGGCGGCACGCTTGCTGCCACCGGCATCTTCTTTTGCGGCTGCGGCCTCTTGCATAGCGCCCACGCGCAGCCGGCGCGGCAAACGCTTCCGGTCGCGGTGAAAGGCAAGCGGGTCAAGACCATCGACGTGCACTCGCACTGCAATTTCCACGAAGCCGGCGCGCTATTGGGCGACGAAGGCCGCAGGCGACAGGCCGGCCCGGTCAACGGGGCGGAGGAGACCTTCATCGATCTCAAGCAGCGGCTTGCGGCGATGGACGCGCAGGCCGTCGACATGGAAGTTCTGTCGATCAATCCGTTCTGGTACGACAAGGAGCGCGATCTCGCCGCACAAATCGTGAAAATCCAAAACGAGAAGCTCGCCGAATTCTGCGCGGCGCATTCCGACCGCTTTGCGGCGTTCGCCTCGCTCACCTTGCAGGCGCCGGATCTCGCCGTTCAGGAACTGGAGACTGCGGTCAAGAAGCAAGGCTTGAAGGGCGCCGCGATCGGCGGCTCGGTCGGCGACGTCGATTTCTCCGATCCGAAATTCCATCCGGTCTGGGCCAAGGCCGAAGAACTCGGGGCGCCCCTGTTCATTCATCCGCGCGGCATACCGGAACTCAGGAAGAATCGGTTCACCGGTAACGGCTGGCTCGACAACACCATCGGCAATCCGCTCGATACGACGATCGCGTTGTCGCATTTGATTTTCGAAGGTACGCTCGATCGCTTCCCGGGTCTGAAGATCGTCGCGGCGCATGGCGGCGGATACCTGGCGTCGTATGCCGATCGCGCCGATCATTCCTGCATGGTCGCGCCGAAGGGATGCAACCCCGACATCAAGCTGAAGAAAAAGCCGACCGAATATCTCAAGCAGATTTATTTCGATTCGCTGGTGTTTACGCCGGAGGCGATCCGCCATCTAGCGGCGCAGGTCGGCGCGAGCCAGATCATCCTCGGTAGCGATTATCCCTATCCATGGCAGCTTAGCCCGGTGGACCACATTTTTGCTTCCACCTCACTTAGTGAGGACGAAAAGGTCGACATCCTCGGCCGAACCGCGGCGAAGCTGTTCAATATAAAAGCGTAGCCGGTAGGCTCTCAGCGCGATGCCCGCGGACCGCCGGGCGTCATGCGTGGATCATGTCGTCCTGAAGCGGAGCGTGCGGTCGGCTTCCTCCGCGGTGAGGCGGCCTTCCACCAGCATATAGTTGACGTGCGCGATCAGTTCGCCCGCGGCAAAGCCCATCTGGTGGGCATCGAGCACGTGCTTGTGGAATACGACCGGCACCAGTTCCTTCGACGTCTGAGGTGTCTCCCGGCATGCATCCGCGATCAACCGGCAGCGCTCCTCGTGATGATCAGCGAGTTGCTTGATCCGCGTCTTCAAACCGTAGAACGGCACGCCATGGCCCGGTAGCACCAGCAGGTCGTATGGCAGCGTGGTGGTGAGGCTTGCGAGCGAGGCAAGATATTCGCCGAGCGAATTCTGCTCCGGTTCGACCGCCCAGACGCTGACATTGGGTGAAATCTTGCTCAACACCTGGTCGGCCGACAAAAACAGTTTGTCGGCGGCGCAATAGAGCATCACCTGATCGAGCGCATGGCCACCGCCGGTGATGACCTTGAAGCGGCGCGCTCCGATCGAAATCTCGTCGCCATGCGATATCCGCCGGTAGGAGGCCGGCAGGATCGAGACCTGCTTCAGATAATCCTGGCCTCGTCCGAGCAATTTGTCGGTCAGGCTCTCGTCCATTCCGTGGCGGCGGAAGAACAGGCGCTGCGCCTGCTTGCGCTCTTCGGTGCCGCGATTCTGGTGATAGACCGACTGAAGATATTCGACCTGCGACATGTAAAGCGGGCAATTGAATCGCTCGACCACCCAGCCGGCGAGCCCGACATGGTCAGGATGGGAATGGGTGACGATCAGCCGGCTGATTTTCACGCCGGCCAGAGGGCCCTCGAACAGGGCTGTCCAGGCCGCTATCGTTTCCTCATTGCCGAAGCCGGAATCGATCATCGCCCAGCCGTCGCCGTCGGCAAGCAGGTAGATGTTCACGTGGTTGAGGCGGAACGGCAGTTTCAGGCGGACCCACAACACGCCCGGCATGATCTCCACGACCTGATCGGGGCCGGGGTGATTTTCCCAGGGGTAACGCAGTGCCTCGGCCGAGGACTGAGCAGCGTCTTTCTTTGAATGCATGGTCATGGGTCTGCCGGTTGCTCTGATCGGCTTAGCCGCACTATTGGCGCGGCGCCAGCCGAAAAAATACGGGCAGCTTTGGGCAAAACGCGGGTGATGCGGCAAAGGCCGAGGGTCCGGCGCGCGATGGTAGCCCGAGGTTGCCAGCCGTTTGCGGACTGGCTATGCCGCCCGAATATTGGAGAGGAACACATCGATTTCCGCACGCAGCTGGTCGGCCTCACGGCGGAAGGCGCTGGATGCGGTCAGGACCTCGCCGGCGGCCGAGCCTGCCTCCGTTGTGGCGGTCGAGACGCCGATAATGTTGCTTGAAACTTCAGCGGTGCCGCCGGCGGCGTGTTGAATATTGCGGGCGATCTCGCGGGTCGCTGTCCCCTGTCGTTCGACCGCGTCGGCGATCGATGTCGCGATGACGTTGATCTCGCCGATCGTGTTGCTGATGCTTCTGATAGCGCCGACCGCTGATCCGGTCACCTGCTGCATGCTGGCGATTTGCGAGCGGATTTCATCGGTGGCTTTCGCGGTCTGATTGGCCAGGCTCTTCACCTCCGAGGCGACCACGGCAAACCCGCGGCCCGCTTCGCCGGCGCGCGCTGCTTCGATGGTGGCGTTGAGCGCCAGCAGGTTGGTCTGTGAGGCAATGCTCTGGATCAGGTCGACCACGACGCTGATACGGTCGGCGTTTTCGGCAAGGCCCTGCATGGTCGCGTCGGTCTGGCCGGCTTCATCGACCGCCTTGCGGGCGATTTGCGCCGAGCTGACGACCTGGCGTCCGATTTCGGAAATTGACGAGGACAGTTGCTCGGTGCCCGAGGACACGGTCTTCACGTTGACGGAAGTTTCCTCGGCCGCGGCCGCTACGGCGTTCACCAGTGCGCTGGATTTGTCCGCCGTCATCGACATGTTTTGTGCGGTCGTCTGCATCGAATTTGCTGAACCCTCCAGGCTGCCGAGCGCGGCGCGGACGGTAGCCTCGAATTCGACGATCCGGGCCTCCATGCGGGATGCGCGTTCGGCCTTCGCCGCGCGGTCCTGGTCCTGTTCGGCCGTCAGCGCGCGCGCCTCGATCATGCTCTCGCGGAAGACGTGCAGCGAATTGGCCATTTCCGCGACCTCGTCGTGCTGGCTTGAGCGATAGATTTGCGACTCGAGGTCGCCGCTCGACAGCAGTTGCATCGATCGTTGCAGGTTGCCGATCCTGCGCAGGATATTGCGGCCGACGTACAGCCAGACAAACAGCGCCGACCCGACGAGCGTGAGCGCGCCAAGCGCCAGCATCGCCATGGTCGCCAGCGAAATCTCGCGGCGTGCCTGATAGGTCGCGGTGTCGGTTTCGGTCTTCACGCCGCTGACGAGCTGCTGCACGCTGATTCCGAGACCCACTTCGAGTTTGCGGGTTTCATCGAGAACGACCTGGCCATAGTCGTTGGCGTCGAGTTCCTTCTGGCGGATCTTGAAGACTCTGGTCTTGCCCTCGCCCAGCGCCATCAATTTCATGGTAGCGCTTCGCAGCGCCTTCATCGTGGCGCCGTCGGGGAGCGATTCAAGGCTGGCTTTGACCTGCGCTTGCCCGGCTTTGTATTCCGTCTCGATCGCCTCGAGCGTGTCGCTGCTGTTGGCCGAGAGTGCGGCGGCCAAATCGGACGCCATCAGATTGGTGGCGGCAATGAGGGTGCCGAGCTGTTCAACGCGCCGCGCGGCACTCGCCGCGTCATCGGGAGAAAGAGTGGCGGATTGCAGGATCGCATTGGTCTGGGCTTCGGCATCCAGCATCGCGGGATTGGCGGCGGCGGCAAAGCCTGCCTGCGCCTCGCGCAGCGCCTCGAATTGCTTGTCGTGAATGGCAGCGGTTTCCAATCGCTCGCGGGCGGCTGAAACCAGGCTGGTGATGGTGTCGTCGATGTTCTTGACGGTTTCGCCCAGTGCGGCGACGACCGCCTTGTCCGCGCCGAGTTCGACCACCTCGCCGAGCCTGGCGACCGCGGTCTTTTGGGTTTCCCTCATTTTTTTGGCGCGCTCGTTCAGTGCCTCTGCGCTTGGAGCCGCCAGCAACGCCGGTCCCTGGCTGGAAAGACTCGCGCTGTCGGCCGCCAGCTGCAAGCTGGCCGCGAGGCGTGGAATACCCTGTCCGCTCAGATCAAACATGGTTTCGCCAAGGTGCTTGAACACCATGCTGGCGCCGACACTGATCAGGATGGTCATGCCCGCGATCACGGCGAAGGCGGCAAACAGGCTTCCTTTGATGCCCCACCGTGGGAACCTCGGGTACCGGAGCAAACCACTGATCTTGAAGCGCAATGCCATGTTGCCCGCCCATAGTTCCGTCTAGGTTGAACTATCCCCGCAGGCAGTATCCTTTTCACCGGTTAATAAAATCGCGAACGCCCGTGGAATTTGGTTTTCCGGGGCCGCAAAAACAAAAAGGCCGGCGCGAGGCCGGCCTTTTCTAACCGAGTGATCTTGCGAAGGATCAGTACCTCGCGACCACCGGCCCCCCCCAGTTGAAACGATAGTTGACGCCCGCCTTCACGACGTGGTCGTCGGTGCGGAAGCTGCCGAACGGCACCAGAGCAGCCGGAGCGGTGAAGCTCGAATTGCCGAAGTTGTAATACTGGTACTCGATCTTGGCCGACCAGTTCTGGGTGAGCATGTACTCTAGGCCGGCACCGATGGTGTAGCCGTTGCTGTGGTCACCCGAGAAGCCGAACGCGAGCGGAGCGCCGGCGCCGTTCACCAGCGACTCGTTGTTGTCGGCGAAGGCATAACCGCCCTTCACGTAGAGCAGGCCGGGACCCCAGGTGTAGCCGACGCGGCCCGTGACGGAACCGAGGCCACGCTGGTTGTTGGTGTAGATCTGGCCGCCCGGGAAGACGACGCTGCCGTTGTTGCCGGCAATCCAGGAGTACTCGGCTTCCGCGCCGATCACCCAGTTTGGGGCGAACTGATAGTCCGCGCCGCCCTGCAAGCCGCCGAGGAAACGGCCGTTGCCGTTGTTGCCGGTGGTCAGGCCGCCAAAATTGCTGTCGCTTGAGAACACGCCGCCGAGATGGCCGCCGATGTAAAAGCCAGTCCAGTTATAGAGCGGGGCGGCATAGGCCGGCGCCTTGGTATAGACGGGCCCGCGGGCGGGAAGGTCGGCAGCAAGTGCTGGCACGGTCGCGCCGAGGGCGACGAAAGCCACAGTGGTAAACAGAAACTTCTTCATTGATATTCTCCAGAGAGTCTTTTCACGTTTTCTCAGATCGCGCGCTTTCTGCGCCGTCCATGGCGCGCACATAGACACGTTTTGAGTAAAAAGCTGTCACTCCGAAGACACAGTCCCGGACAACCCAACATATTGGGGAACAACAAGAATCTGTGATTAATAGCGGCTTAATGAAGCCCTAAAGAAGCCTTAATTCGAGGGCGTCCGATGCGGCTCCGCTGCAACAGCGGGAACCGTCGTCAACGGCGAACTATCGACAGGACTTGCCCCGCATGGCCGGCGGCGAGGCATTCTCAGGTGTTTTGAAAGGCGAAGCACGCCGGCCTGAAGAATGGTGCTGCCAGACAGGATTGAACTGTCGACCTCTCCATTACCAATGGAGTGCTCTACCACTGAGCTACGGCAGCATATGCCCGGGATAAAGAATCGGCCCGAAAATGGCTCCACAAGGCCGGCGATCCTTGCCACAAGGCCCGCAACCGCGCAAGCGCGGGGAGCGTGCCCGAACCGCGCGGGGGACGAAATTTGGCGTCCCGGGTTGCGGCTGGCGGAGGCCAATCGCACGGTGACGGCGCAAGCGAATGGGTCTGCGATGAAGGATGGCGGAAACAACAGTGGGGCGCGGAGCGGAAAGGCCGCCAAGGACCAGCGCGAGGCGCGGTTGAAACAGGCGTTGCGTGAAAATCTGAAGCGGCGAAAGTCGCAAGCCCGCGAGCGCGCCGATTTCACGCCGGCGTCGTCCGAGGCTGATGATGTGGCCCGCAATGACGGCGGAGAAAGCCCGGATAAATAGCCGGTGGTTGCCCGCATCGGTTGAGGAATATCTTCGATCGGATCGGTTCTCGGATAAGGCGGTAGATCATGTCGGAAGAAACTATCATGGGACCAGAAGCCGGCGGGAGCCTCGCCAGTGCCTTCCCTCGCTACGAGCAGACCTTCCCGACATTGACCGCGCAGGAAATCGCGCGGATGCGCCGGTTCGGCGAGGAACGCAACTATCACAACGGCGAAGCACTGTTCGAGACCGGAAAGGTCGGGCCCGGCATGTTTGTCGTGCTGTCCGGCCATGTCGCCATCACGCATCGTGACGGCCTCGGCCGAGTCACGCCGATCATCGATCAGGGTCCGGGCCAGTTCCTCGCCGAGATCGGCCAATTGTCCGAACGCGCCGCGCTGGTCGACGGCCATGCCGAGGGCGACGTCCGGACGCTGCTGATTCCGCCGGACCGATTGCGCGCGCTGATGGTGGCTGAAGCGGATCTTGGCGAGCGCATCATGCGCGCGCTCATCCTTCGCCGCGTCAGCCTGATCCGGGGCGGAGCCGGCGGGCCGGTGCTGATCGGTCCGGCGAATTCCGCCGGCGTCGTGCGTCTCCAGAGTTTTCTGACCCGCAACGGCTATCCGCATCATCTGCTTTGTCCGCATGTCGATGCCGACGCCGCCGAAGTGATTGCGCGTTACTCGCCTTTGCCAGCCGACCTCCCGCTGGTCGTCACGCCGGACGGCACGGTGCTGCGCAACCCGCGCGAATCCGAATTGGCGCGCGCGATCGGCATGGTGCGCGCCGTCTCAAAGGACAAGGTGTTCGATGTTGCCGTCGTCGGCTCGGGCCCCGCGGGCATGTCGACCGCGGTTTATGCCGCATCGGAGGGACTGGCGGTCGCCGTGTGCGATACGCGGGCATTCGGCGGGCAGGCCGGCGCCAGCGCCCGAATCGAGAATTACCTCGGCTTCCCGACCGGCATTTCCGGGCAGGCGTTGATGGCGAGAGCCTTCAACCAGGCACAGAAATTCGGCGCCGACGTCATGATCCCCGTCGAAGTGAAGTCGCTCGATTGTTCACGCGCCGACGGCGCCTTCGGCTTGACGCTCGACAATGGCGAGGTGGTGCGCTCGCGCTCCGTCGTGGTTGCGAGCGGCGCGCGTTACCGGCGGCCCGAGATCGAAAGCCTCGCCGATTTCGAGGGCCGGGGCGTCTGGTACTGGGCTTCGCCGATCGAGGCCCGCTTGTGCACCGAGCAGGAGGTCGTCCTGGTTGGTGGCGGCAACTCCGCCGGCCAGGCCGCGGTATTCCTGTCGGGCCATGCCCGCAAGGTGCAGATGGTGATCCGCGGCGGCGGCCTTGGCGCCAGCATGTCGCGTTATCTGATCGAGCGTATCGAGGCGTCCGCCAATATCGAATTGATTTTCAACGCCGAGGTCACGGGACTCGAGGGCGCCATAGAAGGCGCGCTCGAACGCGTGCGCTGGCGCAGCCGCCTCTCGCCCGAAGAAAGCCGGTTTGTTGCCAGCAATCTTTTCCTGTTTGTGGGCGCCGATCCGGCCACCGGCTGGCTCGAGGGCTGCGGCGTCAAGGTCGATCGCGCGGGTTTTGTCGTCACGGGTGCGCCAAACGGTGGGGCGTCTGCGGCATCGGCGCTGGAAACGTCGGTGCCGGGCGTTTTCGCCGTCGGCGACGTGCGTTCGGGGTCGGTCAAGCGCGTCGGCGGCGCAATTGGCGAAGGCGCGCAGGTCGTTGCCGCGTTGCACGGCTATCTCAATGATTCCGCAAGGCCTTCGCTGTAAGGCGGCATCAGTTTGGCGGCCGTACCATCGCGTCTGTGACGGGTTTGCGAAAATTCGGTGATGCGGTCATTCCGCATCACGGGACCAGCCGATCACGATGCGCGGCCGCAGGCTGTAGTATTTTCAAATGATCGGCCGTAGCATCAAGCGATCCAACAGGGGGAGCGCGTCATGATGCTGGGTCTAAGCCTGCATGCTTTCACGATTCTGCACGTCGTCATCAGTCTGATCGGAATTGTCTCGGGGCTCCTGGTCTTGTCCGGGATGTTCAAGTCGCAATCGATGCCGGGCATGACCGCCATCTTCCTCATCACCACCATCCTGACCAGCGTCACTGGCTTCATGTTTCCGTTCGAAAAGCTGTTGCCGTCTCATATGGTCGCCATCCTCTCGCTGATCCTGCTCGCGATCGCCTGTATCGCGCTCTACAGCACGAAGCTCGCCGGCTGGCGCGCGATTTATGTGATTACGGCCGTCGCCTCGCTCTATCTCAACGTCTTCGTGCTGGTGATCCAGAGCTTCCTGAAAATCGGTCCGCTGCATGCGCTGGCGCCCAGCGTGCCGCCGAGCGAGCCGCCCTTCGCCATCATTCAGGGCATCGTGCTCGTGCTCTTTGTTATCGCTGGTATCGTGGCGGTGCGGCGCTATCGGCCGGCGTTGAGCTAAGTCCGATGAAGGTCATCCTGTTCGGCGCCACCGGAATGGTCGGGCAGGGGGTGCTGCGTGAATGCCTGCTCGATTCCGCCATCGAGGCCGTGCTCGTGGTCGGCCGCAGCCCGCTCCGCGCGCCGCCACAGCCGAAACTGCATGAAATCCTGCACCGGGATTTCACCGATTACTCGGCGATCGAACCGCAGCTGACTGGATACGATGCCTGCTTCTTCTGTCTCGGCGTGTCTTCGATCGGGATGGAGGCGGAACGTTACCGGCATTTGACCTATGACATTACGCTGGCGGCGGCGAAGACCCTGTCGAGGCTGAACCCGCAAATGGTGTTCGTCTATGTCACGGGGCGGGGCACCGATTCCACCGAGCAAGGCGCACTGATGTGGGCGCGGGTCAAGGGCAAGACCGAGAACGACCTGCTCAAGCTGCCGTTCAAGGCGGCCTACATGTTCCGTCCCGCCGGTATCCAGCCGTTGCACGGCGTTCGGTCGAAGATGGCCTGGGCGCAGGCGATCTATGTCGGTGCCGCGCCGCTATTGTCGCTGCTCAATCGCGTGGCGCCGAAATACATGACCACGACCGAACAGGTCGGCCGCGCCATGATCAAGGTGGCAAGGCAGGGGTATCCGAAGGCGGTATTGGAAAGCGACGATATTAATCGTCTCTAACTCGAACACCCATTAAATAGCCGCAAATTCAGAAGCTTTTGCCTTGGTTGCTTTGGGGAGGGCATTCGCCCTATACCCTTGGCATTGCAGGGCAGGGGCAGCATGGATCGCATTCGCATCATCGGCGGCAACCCGCTCAACGGCACCATTTCGATTTCGGGCGCCAAGAATGCCGCGCTGCCCTTGATGATCGCGGGTCTTTTGACCGACGAGACGCTGATCCTCGACAATGTGCCGCGGCTTGCCGACGTCGCGCAGCTGCAGCGGATTCTCGGCAACCACGGCGTCGATATCATGTCGGCTGGTAAGCGGCCCGGCGATCGCGAATATCAGGGCCAGACCCTGCATATTTCCGCGGCCAACATCATCGATACCACCGCGCCCTATGATCTGGTGTCGCGGATGCGTGCCAGCTTCTGGGTCATCGCGCCGTTGTTGGCGCGGATGCACGAGGCAAAAGTGTCGCTGCCCGGCGGTTGCGCCATCGGCACCCGGCCGGTCGATTTGTTGATCATGGCGCTGGAAAGACTCGGCGCCGAGATCGCGATCGACGGCGGCTATGTGATCGCCAAGGCTCCGGGCGGCCTCAAGGGCGGTGAGATCGATTTTCCCAAGGTGACGGTCTCCGGCACCCATGTTGCGCTGATGGCGGCGACGCTCGCGAAGGGAACGACTGTCATCGCCAACGCCGCCTGCGAGCCGGAAATTCAGGACGTCGCCGATTGCCTCAACAAGATGGGCGCGCGCATTGTCGGCGCCGGCACGCCGCGGATCGTCATCGAGGGCGTGAGCGCGCTGCACGGCGCGCGGCATACTGTGCTGCCCGATCGGATCGAAACCGGCACCTATGCGATGGCGGTGGCGATGACCGGAGGCGACGTCCAATTGAACGGCGCTCGGCCGGAGCTGCTGCAAGCAGCGCTTGACGTGCTGACCGAGGCCGGCGCGATCGTGACAGCGACCAACGAAGGCATTCGCATCGCCCGCAACGGCGCCGGCATCAATCCGGTCACGGTTTCGACCGCGCCGTTTCCGGGCTTTCCGACCGATCTTCAGGCCCAGTTGATGGCGCTGATGACTCGCGCCAAGGGCGCCTCCCGCATCACCGAGACGATTTTCGAAAACCGCTTCATGCATGTGCAGGAACTGGCGCGCTTCGGCGCTCGGATCCAGCTCGACGGCGAAACCGCAACCGTCCACGGTATCGGCGAGTTGCGCGGCGCGCCGGTGATGGCGACCGACCTGCGTGCCTCGGTGTCGCTGGTCATCGCAGGCCTCGCAGCCGAGGGCGAGACCATGGTCAACCGCGTCTACCATCTCGACCGCGGCTTCGAGCGGCTGGAGGAGAAGCTCTCCGCCTGCGGCGCCCGCATCGAGCGCATCAGCGACTAAACCCACGAGCTCCCGCGAAGGGAACGGATACTTTCCGCGAGACGGGCAGCCGCCGCCGCGAAGCGCCGTCCTTGAACGCTGTTGGGCGTTAAAGGGTTGACGCCGATTTGCCCTCGCGCCATTGAGCAGAAGCCTTTACCTTAGGGCTACTAGTGTGGCGGTTCAAAAGTCCGCATCATTGGGGCCGCGAATTCGTCATGCGGACTTTGAACCTAAGCCACACGAGATCAACAAGTTTGCTAGTGTCCTATCGATTCCGAAGTTCGTAAACGAGGGGCCGCACAATGATACGAACTTTGGAATCGAGACACTAGTGGAG